>NZ_BAABEM010000020.1:0-312917 GCF_039540155.1 Gibbsiella greigii | reverse complement strand
GTCAAGCGTTTATTTCGCTTTCGTCTTGCTGACCCGGCGGCTTGTCAGTCGTTGTTCCCGGTCAGTGGAGGCGCATTATAGGGACTTCCCGGCAGCCTGCAACCCCTAATTTAAAAAAACTTTTCAATCGGGTGCTTTTTCGCCAAAAGGCGAAAAAAACGGCGTTTTCGTGCCACATTTTCCACCAGCAGGCACAATAAGGCGCAATCTGTAGCGTAAAATGAAAAGTAACGAGACAGCCAAGGATCGCAGCGATGCAATTTACTGCCCAGCAACAAGCCGCCCAACGAAATCTTTCTTATCTTTTGGCGGAAAAACTCGGCCAACAGATCCTGGCTGGCGTATATGCGGCAGGCAGCATTCTTCCTGGCGAGATAGAAATCGGCGAGCAATTCGGCGTGAGCCGCACTGCCGTGCGCGAAGCGGTGAAAATTCTGGCGGCCAAAGGCATGCTGCTGCCCCGCCCGCGCATCGGCACCCGGGTCATGCCGCAGAGCAATTGGAATTTCCTCGATCAGGACCTGCTGAACTGGTGGATGACGCAGGAAAACTTCGAGCAGGTGATGCAACACTTCCTTATCTTGCGCAATTCACTGGAGCCCCATGCCTGCTCGCTGGCGGCCATTCACGCCAATCAACAACAAAAAACCCAGTTGGCCGCGCTGATGGCAGAAATGCGGGCGCTGCATGCCGATTTTGATCGGGAACGCTGGATTGAAGTTGATACACAATTCCACCAGCTGATTTATGAAGCCAGCGCCAACCCGTTCCTGACCTCGTTCGCCAATCTGTTCAGCTCGGTATATCAAAGCTATTTCCGCGCCATCACCGGCAATGAAGTGCTCAAGTTGAACCATCACCAGGCCATCGTCGATGCCATCTTAGCCAGCGACGGCGTAACGGCACAGATCGCCTGCCAAGTTCTGTTAAACGAAAAAGACGAATTTTCTATATAAAGACGACACATCGATTACTCAGGGAATAATAATGACAAAATCCGCGCGCAGTATGGCTGGGCTACCGTGGATCGCTGCCATAGCGTTCTTTATGCAAGCGTTGGATGCCACTATCCTCAACACCGCATTGCCGGCCATCGCCGTCAGCCTTGAACGCTCGCCGCTGGCGATGCAGTCGGCGGTCATCAGCTATACGCTGACGGTGGCCATGCTCATCCCGCTCAGCGGCTGGTTGGCCGATCGGTTTGGCACCCGGCGCGTATTCATCTTCGCCGTCTCACTGTTTACCCTTGGTTCGCTGTTGTGCGCCATGTCACCCACGCTGACGTTTCTGGTGATCTCCCGGGTGATCCAGGGGATTGGGGGCGCAATGATGATGCCGGTCGCCAGGCTGGCGCTACTGCGCGCTTATCCACGCAGTGAACTGCTTCCGGTGCTTAACTTTGTCACCATGCCCGGGCTGGTTGGGCCGGTGGTGGGACCGCTGCTCGGCGGTTGGTTGGTGACTTACGCGACCTGGCATTGGATCTTCCTGATTAATATCCCCATCGGCCTGCTGGGCATTATCTACGCCCGCAAATATATGCCGGATTTCACTACGCCCAAGCGGCCATTCGATTTCTTTGGCTTCATGCTGTTTGGTTTTAGCCTGGTGCTGGTTTCGATGAGCCTTGAGCTGTTGGGCGAGCGCGTGCTGGCGAGCTATATATGCCTTGGCGTCATGCTTTGTGGCATCGCCATGCTTGTGGGGTATATCGCCCACGCTCGCCGCCATCCCCAACCGCTGATTGAGTTAGGCTTATTCAAGACGCGCACATTTTCCGTCGGTATCGCCGGCAACGTCGCCTCGCGCCTGGGCACCGGCTGCGTGCCCTTCCTTATTCCGTTGATGCTGCAGGTTGGCTTCGGCTATTCGGCACTGGTGGCGGGCTGCATGATGGTGCCGACGGCGATCGGCTCATTAACGGCGAAATCTACGGTAACGCACGTGTTGCGCTGGCTAGGCTACCGGAAAACGTTGGTGGTGATCACCGTGATAATCGGCCTGTTGATTGCGCAATTTTCTTTGCAAAGCCCGACCATGCCGCTGTGGCTACTGATCCTGCCGCTCTTTATTTTAGGCATGGCGATGTCCACCCAGTTTACCTCAATGAATACCATTAGCCTGGCCGATCTGAACGATGGCAATGCCAGCGCAGGTAACAGCGTGCTGGCCGTCACCCAGCAACTCTCCATCAGCTTTGGCGTGGCCATCAGCGCAGCGATGCTGCGTTTTTACGAAGCGACGGCGCCAGGCACCATCATCGACCATTTTCATTACACCTTTATCACCATGGGCATCGTTACGGTGATCTCGGCATTGGTCTTTATGCTGCTGAAAAAGAGGGATGGCCGGAACCTGATCGCCAATCGGCCAAAAGAGGGCAAAGCCGCCAGCAACGCCGGCTAACGGCGGGCGACGGAAGCCCGCACCACCAGCTCGGGCGTCAACACCAAAACCTGGGCTTTGCGCTCCGGGTTTTGCAGGCGGTTGATCAACGCATCAACCGCCAGTTCCCCCAGGGAATCTTTTGGCTGATGGATGGTGGTTAGCGGCGGCGCCAGATACTTCGCCAGCTCGATATCATCGTAGCCCATCACCGCGATATCCTGCGGCACGCGAAGGCCTGCCTGGAAAAGCACCTGATAAACCCCAACCGCCACCGCGTCATTGCCGGCAAATACCGCATACGGCGGTTCCGCCAACGCCAGCAGTTGCTTCATGGCGCTAACGCCGCCTTCAAATTCGAAATCGCAATGCACTTCATACCCCGGCAATATTGCCAACCCGGCGCGCCGCATCGCATTACGATAGCCTTGCAGACGGTGGTGTGCGGTGGCCTTATCCTGCGGCCCGGCGATACAGGCGATTTTGCGGTAGCCGCAGGCGATCAGGTATTCAGTTGCCATTTCACCGCCAAGCAACGAGTTATCCTGGATAATGTCATTGGCACCGGCAAACGGGGACCAGTCCATCATCACGATAGGCAGAGAGGGATAACGGCTCAGCGCATCCTGCGGCGGGCGGTGGTTCTCGGTACACATCAACAACAGCCCATCAACGCGCTTTTGTAATAGAGTTTCTATGCTGCGGTGCATGCGAGCCATATCTTCTTCGGTATTACACAGAATCAGGCTATAGCCGCGCTCATAGCAACTGCGCTCAACGCCGCGCACCACTTCGGCGTAAAACGGGTTATTGCTGGAAGTGACCAGCATGCCGATGGTGCGGGTTTGCTTGATCTTCAAACTGCGCGCCAGCGCGGAGGGCGCATAGTTGAGCTGTTCGACAGCCGCCATGACCTTGTTACGCACCCCGTCGCTAACAAAACGGTTGTTGTTGATAACGTGCGAAACCGTGGAAGTTGAGACGCCCGCCAGGCGGGCAACGTCTTTCATGGTAGCCAAGAATCACTCCTGCTGCTGTAAAAAGGCGTCTATCTCTTGCCGCCACGGCACAGAGGGCTGTGCGCCGGGGCGGGTTACGGCAATGGCCGCCGCCGCGTGAGCAAACTTCACCGCAACGTCCATCGGCCGCCCTTCCAGCAACGCAGTAACCAGGGCGCCATTGAAGGTATCACCCGCCGCAATGGTATCTACCGCCTGCACGCTAAACCCGGGAACCCGTCTACCGTTGCCGCTTTCACTCAGCCAAACGCCGCGGCGCCCCAGGGTGATAATGACCGTCGCGATCCCTTTGCCATGCAGAGCCTGTGCGGCACGCGCCGCGTCTTCATCGCTGTTTACCGCAACCCCGGTCAGCCGCTGGGCCTCGGTTTCATTCGGGGTAATGATATCAATCATGGCCAGTAAGGCGTCGGGCAGGTCACGTGCCGGCGCCGGGTTAAGAATAACCTGGGTATGATGCTGTTTTGCCAGGTTGGCGGCGGCGATCACCGTCTCCAGCGGGGATTCCAACTGCATCAGCAGCGCCTGCGCGTCGATAATGGTTTGCCGATGGCGGCCCAGATAATCGGGCGTCACCGCCGCGTTTGCGCCGGCATTGATGCCAATGACGTTCTCACCTTCGCCGTTAACGAAAATCAACGCGACGCCGGTGGTGCTATCGGCAATCGCCTCTACCGGCCTTGTGTCAATGCGATCGGCGGCCAACTGCTGACGGATGCGCGCACCGATATCATCCCCGCCAACGCAGGCGATAAAGGCGATATTCGCCCCGCTGCGCCCTGCGGCCACCGCCTGATTTGCACCCTTGCCGCCGAACGCGACCTTATACTGCTTCCCGATCACCGTTTCGCCCGGGGCGGGAAATTGCTCAACGTTAAGGATATGGTCAGCATTAATGCTGCCGAGAACCACCAGCTTTCCTGTTTCCATCCTATTGATTCCTGCTTGTTTACCGGCGCCGTTGCGGCGCCGGCAGAGCTGACTTACTGCGTGACCAGTTTCAAGGCTACCGGGATCGTCGCCGGCACCTGCTCGCCTTTCAATACTTTATCAGCGGTTTCCACGCCAATCACACCAATCTGATCTGGACGCTGTGCCACCGTTGCCGCCAGCTTGCCGCCCTCCACTGCCTTCATGCCATCGGTGGTGCCGTCGAAACCGACCACCACCACATCCGTTTTACCGGCGGTTTGCAGCGCTCGCAGAGCGCCCAGCGCCATTTCGTCATTCTGGGCAAACACCGCCTGCACGTCCGGGTGCGCGGTCAACAGGTTCTGCATGACGTTCAGCCCCTTGGTGCGATCAAAGTCCGCCGGCTGGCTGGCCAGCAGTTTGAACTTGTGCTGATCCAGCGATTGTTTGAACCCTTCGCCACGTTCGCGGGCGGCGGAAGTGCCGGCGATGCCTTCCAGTTGGATCACTTTGGCTTCTGCGCCGGCCTTGCCGGCGATGAAATCGCCCGCCATCTTACCACCGGCGCGGTTATCAGAAGCGATATGGCTAATAACGGTGCCGGCAGATGCAACGCGATCCAACGTTATCACCGGAATCTTGGCCTGATTGGCCATTTTGATGGCGTTGCCAACCGCATCGGAATCTGTGGGGTTAATCAACAGCACTTTCGGATTCTGCACCATCAGATCCTGCACGTTCGCCAGCTCTTTCGCCGGGTTGTTCTGGGAATCCAGAACCACCAGGTTATAACCCAACTTGTTGGCTTCCTGCTGCGCACCGTCTTTCATCGAAACAAAAAACGGGTTATTCAGCGTGGAAACCACCAGCGCGATCGTCTCTTTCGCCAACGCGTTGGCACTCAGGCTCGCGCTTAACGCGAGTGCGGAAACTAAAGTGGCCAGTTTTCTCATTTTCATGGTTGTCATTCCTGTAGGGGAGGTGAGTTAGACTAATCAGCAATGGGCAACGGCATAACGCTGCCTGGCGTGTTCAACCGCAATTTATGGCAAATCCGCCGCGTTACTCGCCTACTGCTTTTTGTTATCTACCAATACCGCCAGCAATATCACTATCGCTTTCACGATCATTTGGTAGTAGGAAGAAACACCTAATAAATTCAATCCATTATTCAAGAAACCCAAAATCAGCGCGCCAATCAGCGTGCCGACGATGCGCCCCTTGCCGCCGGCCAGGCTGGTGCCGCCCAGCACCACCGCCGCAATGGCATCCAACTCATAACCCGTACCGGCGGTGGGTTGGGCAGAGGAAAGACGTGCGACTTCGATGATTCCGGCCAGCGCCGCCAGTAGGCCGCACAGCGAATAGACGATGATTTTGACTTTATCCACGCTGATGCCAGACAAGCGGGTTGCCGCTTCATTGCCCCCCAGCGCATAGATATAACGCCCCAACCGGGTATGGTGCAGCATGTACCAGGCAGCGATAAAAACGATCGCCATAATCCAGATTGGCGTGGGCACGCCGAGCGGGCGGCCAATGCCAAACCAGCCAAAGGTATCCGCCACGCCGGAGAAACCGGTATTGATCGGGCTGCCGTTGGTGTACACCATGGTGACGCCGCGCAACAGCAGCATCATCACCAGGGTGGCGATAAACGCCTGTACCTTGCCCTTGGCGACAATCACCCCGGTACAGGCTCCCACCGCCGCGCCGAGCGCCAATGCCGCCGCAACCGCCGCCAGCGCATTGATTTCAAAGCCGACGATCGACGCCGCGACGGCGCCGGTCAGCGCCAACAGCGATCCCACCGAAAGATCGATGCCGGAAGTCAGGATCACCAGCGTCATCCCTACCGCCATAATGGCGTTAACCGACGTCTGCTGCAGAATGTTGAACAGGTTATTCAGGGTAAAGAAATTGGGGCTCATGGATGAAACCACCGCGATCAGAACCAGCAACGCAATCAGCGATTTCTGCTCTAACAGCCATTCTTTACTGAACCAGCGCTTTGCTGCGATAGTTTGGGAACTCATATCCGATTACTCCTGCTTTCGCCGTATTGCTTGCCAACGGCCGCGGCCATCAGCGCTTCCTGGGTGGCCTGTTCAATCGGGAACTCGCCGCTAAGGCGCCCTTCGTGCATCACCAGAATGCGATCGCTCATGCCCATGACCTCTGGCATTTCAGAAGACACCAGGATGATGCTCAGCCCTTCCTGTTTGAACTGGTTGATGAGTTGATAAATTTCCTTTTTGGCGCCAACGTCGACACCGCGGGTTGGCTCGTCCAGGATCAGCACCTTCGGCCGGGTCATCAGGCCACGGGCGATCGCCACTTTCTGCTGATTACCGCCGGAAAGCAGGCCGATGGGTTGTTCCATGGTCGGCGTTTTAATGTTGAACAGGCGGATAAAATCGCCCACCGCCTGCCGCTCTGCGGCATGCTTCAGGCTGCCGCCAGCACGGCTGAAATAACGTAGCGCGGTCAGCGACATGTTTTCCTTTACCGACATCCCCAGCACCAACCCGTCGCGTTTGCGGTCTTCCGAGATATACACAATGCCGTTCGCTAGGCCATCCTGCGGCGTGCGAGCCAGCACCTCACGGCCATCCAGTTGCACCGAACCGCTACTGCGCAATGCCGCGCCGTAAAGCAACTTCATCAACTCCGTCCGCCCGGCGCCCATCAACCCCGCCACACCGATAATTTCACCACGGCAGAGGGAAAAGCTGACGTCATCCACGCCAGGGCCGGAAAGGTGGCTGACCTGCAGCCGCTTTTCGCCGTGCGGCAGGTTAAGCCGCGGATACTGCTCTTCCAGCCGGCGGCCCACCATCAGTTCGATCAACGTATCTTCCTGCAGTTCGGCGACCGGGCGTTCGGTAATGAACTGCCCATCGCGAAAAACCGTTACGTCATCGCAGATTTCAAAAATTTCTTTCAGGCGATGGGAGATATAAACAATGCCGCGCCCCTGGGCCTTCAGTTCGTTTATCACCTTGAACAGTGAGGCGGTTTCGGTATCCGTCAGGGCATCCGTTGGTTCATCCATGATCAGCACCTGCGATTCAAAGCTCATCACCTTGGCGATTTCCACCATTTGCTGATCGCCAATCGACAGTTCGCCCACTAACCGGTGGCTGCTGTAACGCAGGTTCAGCCTGGCAAGCAGCTTGTCGGCCTCGGCATACATACGTTTCCAATCGATACGGCCCCAGCGGTTAACGAATTCGCGGCCAAGGAAGATATTCTCAGCGATGGTCAACTGCGGGATCAGATTCAGTTCCTGATGGATGATGCCGATACCGGCTGCCTGGGAATCTTTCGGCCCGTTGAACGCCACCTCTTTCCCCAAAAACTGCAAGCTGCCGGCATCCTTGCTGTAGATCCCCGTCAGCACTTTCATCATGGTGGATTTGCCGGCGCCGTTTTCCCCCACCAGCGCCATCACCTTGCCGGAATAAACGCTGAGCGCGGCGCCAGACAGCGCTTTCACCCCAGGGAAGGCTTTATCAATTCCGTTTAGTTGCAGTAAAGGTTGCATAAACGCCTCAAAAAGTTACGCCGGCACACAGGATCACATTGGCATAGGGGGAACACTCTCCGCTGCGGATCACCGCCCGGCTGTAGGCCGTTTGCGTTTTGAATTCCGCATGGCTGATATAACGCACGCTAACGGTATTCCCCTGGCTCTGGCCAAGCACAACCAACTGCGCCAGCAACGCTTCATGCAACGGCGGGTTTTGCTTCACGATTTCCTCCGCCAGAATCACGCTTTCCACCTGCATCTCCTGCGTAACGGCAGCAAAAACCTGTAAGAATGAAGGGATCCCCTGGGTCAGGGCCAGATCGATACGCGGCGTTGCTGCCGGGATCGGTAAACCCGCATCGCCAATCGTGAGCTGATCGGTATGGCCAAGACGAGATACCACCGCAGAGACTTCAGCATTCAATAACGCACCCTTTTTCATGTTTTCCTCTGCTTACTGGCGAAACGTTTCGCTGGTGAGGGGAGTTTAAAAAAAAACCAACATGAGGCAACAGAAATGATGCAAAATTGTGATCGCTATCGAAACGTTTCGCTGTTCAATCGAAGCGATGATGAAAAGGGCCCAGCGAATGCTGGGCCCCGGCAAGATGACAGCTAGATTTCGATCTGGGTGCCCAGCTCGATAACGCGGTTTGGCGGGATTTCGAACTGATCGGCGGCCCGCAGGGCGTTACGGCTAAGCGCAATGAACAATTTGCCGCGCAGTAGCAAATACCAGGGGCGCTTGGCCAACAGCAGTGATTCGTGGGACATAAAGAACGAGGTTTCCATCATCCGGCACGGCAACCCTTCCAGCCCGCAGCGGTGGAAAATCTCCTCAACGTTTGGCGTTTCACGCCAACCGTAGCTGGCCACCACCCGCCAGAAGGTAGGCGAAAGCTGCTCAATGGTCACACGGCGCACATTGTGCACGTAAGGCGCGTCTTCAGTACGCAACGTCAGCAGCACCACCCGTTCATGCAACACTTTATTGTGCTTGAGGTTATGCAAGAGGGCGAAAGGAATGGCCGTCGTCGCACGCGACATAAACACCGCAGTGCCCGAGACGCGTACCGGCGGCGATTTCTCCAGCGAGGCGATCATCGCCTCCAGGGAATTACCGTGCTCATGCATGCGGCGCAGTAGGCGGAAACGCTCGCTCTTCCAAGTGGTCATGATGATGAACATCACCAGGCCCAACGTCAGCGGCAGCCAGCCGCCAGAGAATAGCTTCAAGGCATTGGCGGTAAACATCGGTACATCGATACATAGCAGGATCACCAGAATGCCGATCGCCAGAAAACGTTTCCAGTGCCAGTTTTTAATCGCCACAGAGGTCACCAGAATGCTGGTTAACACCATGGTACCGGTAACGGCGATACCGTAAGCCGCAGCCAGATTGCTGGAGCGTTCAAAACTGGCGATCACCAGCACCACCGCGATATACAGCAGCCAGTTAATCGCCGGAATGTAGATCTGGCCAGACTCCATCTCTGAGGTATGGATAATGCGCATCGGCGACAGATACCCCAGACGAACCGCCTGGCGAGTCAACGAAAACACCCCGGAAATCACCGCCTGTGAGGCGATGACTGTCGCCAGGGTTGCGAGAATCAGCAATGGAATTAAGGCCCAGTCCGGTGCCAGCAAGAAGAAGGGGTTTTTAATCGCTTCGGGGTTTTTCAGCAACAGCGCCCCCTGGCCGAAGTAATTTAGCACCAGTGAAGGCAACACCAGTGAAAACCACGCCAGGCGGATAGGGAATTTCCCGAAATGCCCCATATCGGCATACAGCGCTTCAACACCGGTGATCGACAGCACCACCGCCCCCAGAGCAAAGAAGGACAGCTTTTGGTATTCAAGGAAGAAGTTCAGCGCCCACTTAGGATTCAGCGCCTGCAACACTTCAGGGTTGGCGATGATGCTGCGAATGCCCAGCACCGCCAGGGAAAAGAACCAAATCAGCATCACCGGGGCAAACAGTTTGCCGACGCTGCCGGTACCGTGCTTTTGGATTGCAAACAGCAGCGTCAGCACCAGTATTGAGAGCGGGACAATATAGGTGTCCAATGAAGGCGCGGCAATTTCCAGCCCCTCAATCGCCGACATCACCGAAATGGCCGGGGTAATCACCACCTCGCCATAGAAAAAACTGCCGCCGATCAGGCCCAAAATCACCAATATCGAGGTAGCGCGCGCCGACGTATTACGCCCGGCCAACGACATTAATGTGAGAATACCCCCTTCCCCGGCGTTGTCTGCTCGCATCACATAAGTGAGGTACTTCAGCGAAACAATGATCACCAACATCCAGAAAATGAGGGAGAGGAAGCCAAAAACGACGTCCGGGCGAACCTCAAAGCCATAATGGCCGGAAAAACACTCTCTCAGCGTATAAAGAGGACTGGTACCAATATCACCGAACACCACCCCGATGGCAGCCAACGTGACCGCGGATAATGATTGCTTGTTTTCTGTGCTCATAATTCGTTTCTTTTGTGAGTACATCCCTTAGCCGATACACCCTGTATCGATCCAATAGATGCGGGCTCCAAGATCCGTTACGCCCACTAAAAAGCGCACAGTATGCACGAATTCTACTACTTGCCTACTCTTTAATAGACCCGCCAAAAAGGCAAAAAGACACGCTCGATATAAATTAATCCAAAGAAATTTATTACTAATCAATAATCTATATCATTAAAAACGGTACTGTTTTAGTATTAGTCGCTTAAGTAAGTTTGGTCAACTAACGGACAATACGATAAATCTATGGTCTCTTCATCACATTTGGCAGAACGCATTTCCCGTCTCAGCAATGCGCTGGAAAGCGGCCTGTATGAACGGCAGGAAGCAATCCGCCTGTGCCTGTTGGCCGCGCTAAGCGGCGAGAGCGTATTTTTGCTTGGCCCGCCGGGCATCGCCAAAAGCCTGATAGCCCGCCGCCTGAAGTTTGCCTTTCGCAACGCGCGTTCATTTGAATATCTGATGACGCGCTTCTCCACCCCGGAAGAAGTGTTCGGCCCGCTATCCATTCAGGCGCTAAAGGACGAAGGGCGCTATCAGCGCCTGACTGCCGGCTATCTGCCGGAGGCGGAGATTGTCTTCCTGGATGAAATCTGGAAGGCCGGCCCAGCAATCCTCAACACCCTGTTAACCGCCATCAATGAGCGCCGCTTCCGCAATGGCAATAGTGAGGAACCGATCCCCCTGCGCCTGCTGATCGCCGCGTCCAACGAGTTGCCGGAAGCCGATAACAGCCTGGAAGCGCTGTACGATCGTATGCTGATTCGCCTGTGGCTGGATAAGGTGCAAGATAAGCAGAACTTCCGCGCATTGTTGACCAACCGCCAAAACGACCACGACAACCCGGTGCCGCAGGCGTTGAGCATCAGCGACCAAGAGTTCCAGCAATGGCAAGGGCAGATTGATCGGGTGGCGCTGCCGGAACACTGCTTCGAATTGATTTTCCAACTGCGCCAGCGGCTGGATGCCCTGGAACAAGCGCCCTATATTTCCGATCGCCGTTGGAAAAAAGCGCTACGTCTGCTGCAAGCCTGCGCCTTCTTCAGCGGCCGGGATAGTATTGCGCCTATCGATCTGATGCTGCTCAAAGATTGCCTGTGGCACGATCTGGCTTCGCTGAAACTCCTGCAGCAACAGGTGGATCAGGTGCTGGCCGAACTGGCGTATCAACAGCAGGCCCACTTACTGCAACTACAGCAGTTGCATACCCGCTGGATGCAGCACCAGCAGCAGCAAAGCGAACGCAGGGCAATCCAACTGGAGAAAAAAAGCGGCATGTTCAGCCGCCGGCCGCAGTATGCGTTGAAAGAAGCGCTCAGTGGCACCACTCAAACCCTGCTGCTGCAAACGCCATTAAAGCTGCACGACATACAGGTGACCCACCTGAGTATAGAAAACAGCGCCCTGGAAAACTGGTTGCAAAAGGGCGGTGAGGTGCGCGCCAAGCTGAACGGCATCGGTTTTGCGCAACAAATCGATCTGCTGGTGGATAACCAACAGTATCTGTGCGTACTGGACGTCAGCCGCCAGCCGGCGCTGCTCGCCCTGCCGGGCGGCCCAAGCGGCAGCACGCCGCCGGAACTGCAGGAGGAGCTGGATACCCTGGCACTGCGGCTGGCGGAACAGCGGCGCTTATTCAGCCAGCATCAACCATGCCTGTTTACCCCGGCGGAAGGCCTGGCCAAAATTGAATCCAGCCTGTTGCAGGTGGCGGAACAACTTAAACAGCTGCAACAACAGATGCACGGCCGCTAAACATGCTCAATCTGGAAACGCTCGATCTGTTGCTGGCGATAGCCGAAGGCGAACTGATCGAAGACACGATCGTCGCTATGTTGGCATTGCCGCAGCTCGCGGTGTTTTTCAAGAAGTTCCCGGCGATGCGGCGGGCGCTGGATCGCGATCTGCCGCAATGGAAACTGCGGTTAAAAGAGCGGCTCCATCAGGCGATGGTGCCACCGGCGCTGGCGCAGGAGTTTTATCGTTATCAGCAATGCCAGTTGGAAAGCAATAGCCAGTTTTACCAAAACCTGAACGACACGCTGGATCTGCTGCAGCAGTTGGTTTCTCCTTTTTATGAGCAGGCCCGCCGGCTGGTCGACGCCGCGGATTTGCCCAATCATCCGCTTGATGACAGCTTTCAGACGCTATTCCTGCAACGCTGGCGTATAAGCCTGACATTACAGGCCACGCTGCTGCATCATCAGTTGCTGGAGCAGGAGCGGGAACAACTGATGGCGGAGCTGCAGGAACGCCTGGCGCTCAGCGGCTCGCTGGAGCCGATCCTGGCCGAAAACGACACCGCGGCCGGGCGGCTGTGGGACATGAGTAAAGGCAAACTACAGCGCGGCGATTATCAGCGGCTGGTGGAATATGGCCAGTTTCTGCAAACGCAGCCGGAGCTGAAAAAGCTCGCGCAGCAACTGGGCCGCAGCTACGAGGCGAAAAGCGTACCGCAGCCTGATGCCCAGTTGGAACCGTTTCGCAGCCTAGTGCGTATGCCGGCCACCCTGCCGGAAGAAGTTAACGGTATTCATCAAAGCGACGACATCCTGCGTTTGCTTCCCCCCGAGCTGGCGATGCTGGGGGTTGAAGAACTGGAGTTTGAATTTTACCGCCGCCTGCTGGAAAAACAGCTGCTGAGCTATCGCCTGCAGGGCGATGCCTGGCACGAAAAAACCGTGATGCGGCCAGTGATCCACCAACAGCAGGATCGGCAACCGCGCGGGCCTTTTATTGTCTGCGTTGATACCTCGGGCTCTATGGGCGAGTTTAACGAGCAGTGCGCCAAAGCGTTCTGTCTGGCGCTGTTGCGCGTGGCGCTGGCGGATAATCGGCGCTGCTACATCATGCTGTTCGCCAACCAGATCGTCCATTATGAACTCACCGCCGCCAGCGGCATCGAACAAGCCGTGCGCTTCCTCGGCCAGCATTTTCGCGGCGGCACCGATCTGGCCGCCTGCCTGAACGCCTGCGTGGATAAAATGGCCGAAAGCGGTTGGGTTGACGCCGATGCAGTGATTATTTCCGATTTCATCGCTCAACGCCTGCCTGACGAAACCATTAACAAGGTCAAGCGCCAGCAGCAAAGCCACCAGCAGCGTTTCCACGCGGTGGCGATGTCGGCCTATGGCAAACCGGGCATAATGCGGATCTTTGATCACATCTGGCGCTTTGATACCAGCCTGAAAAGCCGCCTGCTGCGCCGTTGGCAGCGCTAAGGCTTTCCTCACACTCCAACCATTCACCGTTGCGCAAAAACGTGCCGCCAGCACTCAATTTTCGCTAACGGAAGTTGCTATTCGCTATTCTCTATTCCATCTTAAAACCCGATCAATTCAATATTCATCAATAAAGAGAAACAGCATGGCGGAAACTTATCAGATCGATAATCTCGATCGCGGCATTCTCAACGCTCTAATGGAAAATGCACGCACCCCCTATGCGGAACTGGCTAAAGCGTTTGCCGTCAGCCCAGGCACCATCCATGTTCGGGTAGAGAAAATGAAGCTGGCGGGCATCATTTCCGGCACCCGCGTCGACGTGAACCCCAAAAAACTCGGTTACGATGTGTGCTGTTTTATCGGCATCATTTTAAAAAGCGCCAAGGATTACCCTTCCGCGCTGAAAAAGCTGGAAAGCCTGGAAGAAGTGGTGGAAGCCTATTATACCACCGGGCATTACAGCGTCTTCATCAAGGTGATGTGCCGTTCGATCGATGCGCTGCAATTGGTACTTATCAACAAGATCCAAACCATTGATGAGATCCAGTCAACGGAAACGCTGATCTCGTTGCAAAACCCCATTATGCGTACCATCACCCCGTAGCGGATGATTTTCTATACCCCTATTATCCACAGGTAGATCCCAGCCGATTCACAGCGTACAATGCAGCCTCTTTTCGAATCGCTGGGATCATTCATTCATGGTAGACATAACCCTGATCAGTGGCAGCACGCTGGGTAGCGCTGAATATGTGGCCGAACATCTGGCAGAAAAACTGGAAGAAGCCGGCTTTTCTACCGAAATGCTGCATGGCCCTGAACTGGATGAACTGACATTGTCTGGCCGCTGGTTGGTGGTGAGCTCGACGCACGGCGCGGGTGAACTGCCGGATAACCTACAACCGCTGTTGGAACAGATAGAAGAGCAGCAACCTGATCTCTCAAGGGTGCAATTTGGCGCTATCGGCTTGGGCAGTTCCGAATACGACACCTTTTGTGGCGCGATCAAACTGATCGACGATAAATTTACCGCATTGGGTGCGAAAAGGATCGGCGATCGTCTTGAGATCGACATCACCAAGCACGAGATTCCCGAGGATCCGGCAGCAGAATGGATCAAAAACTGGATTAATTTGCTCTAATTCGCATAAAGATCACACGATCAGTTGTGGATAACTCTGCTTGAAAGCGGCGTATAAGCGGTAGTTATCCAAATAACAACTGCTGTATGCTTTTTGTCCTGTGCATAACAACCGTTTTAGATCCCAGCTTATTCGTGATGGGATCACCGGTCATTCACAGCTAACGATCCTCATTAATCTACTGATATTTGTCATGAATATGCACTTATCCACAGTGGATCGCGATCCTAATAAGAGATCTAATAAAGAGATCTTTAAATAAAAAAGATCTTCTTTTAATTACCGGACGATCCTGGCCACTTGGCGGGTTGTCTAAACTTGAGTAGAATCCCCGTCCCCAGGGCAAATAACGATCGTTCGCACGTACTCCGAGGTGAGTTCCATGTTTTATCCAGATCATTTTGACGTCATTATCATCGGTGGCGGCCATGCAGGCACCGAAGCAGCAATGGCTGCTGCGCGCATGGGGCGTCAAACCTTATTATTGACACACAATATCGACACGCTTGGGCAAATGTCTTGCAACCCGGCGATTGGCGGCATTGGCAAAGGGCATCTGGTTAAAGAAATTGATGCGCTCGGCGGCCTGATGGCAACGGCGATCGATCATGCCGGCATCCAGTTTAGGATACTAAACGGCAGCAAAGGCCCAGCGGTACGGGCTACCCGCGCTCAAGCCGATCGGGTGCTGTATCGCCAGGCCGTGCGTACCGCCCTTGAGAACCAACCGAACCTGATGATCTTCCAACAGGCGGTGGAAGATCTGATCGTGGAAAACGATCGTGTCGTCGGCGCCGTAACCCAAATGGGGCTGAAATTCCGCGCCAAGGCGGTTGTACTGACCGTTGGCACCTTCCTGGACGGCAAGATCCACATCGGGCTGGAAAACTACAGCGGCGGCCGCGCAGGGGATCCGCCTTCGATCGCGCTTTCTCGCCGCCTGCGGGAACTTCCGCTGCGTGTTAACAGATTAAAAACCGGCACTCCGCCGCGCATCGACGCACGCACTATCGATTTCAGCGTGCTGGTGCAACAACATGGCGACACTCCAACGCCGGTATTCTCATTCCTGGGTTGTGCCAGCCAGCATCCGAAGCAAATGCCGTGCTACATCACGCACACCAATGAGAAAACGCATGAGGTGATCCGCAATAACCTCGATCGCAGCCCGATGTACGCCGGGATCATCGAAGGGATCGGCCCGCGTTACTGCCCGTCGATCGAAGACAAAGTCATGCGCTTTGCCGATCGTAACGCGCACCAGATTTTCCTGGAGCCGGAAGGGCTGACCAGCAATGAAATTTACCCGAATGGCATTTCCACCAGCCTGCCGTTCGACGTCCAGATGCAAATCGTCCGTTCGATGGAAGGGATGCAAAACGCCCGTATCGTGCGGCCAGGCTATGCCATTGAATATGACTTCTTCGATCCGCGAGATCTGAAGCCGACCCTGGAAAGCAAATTTATCCAGGGGTTGTTCTTCGCCGGCCAGATTAACGGCACCACCGGCTACGAAGAAGCCGCCGCGCAAGGGCTGCTGGCTGGCCTGAATGCCGGCCGCTTTGCCGCGGACGAGGAAGGCTGGGCACCCGCGCGTTCCGAGGCTTATCTTGGCGTGCTGGTGGACGATCTCAGCACCCTGGGCACCAAAGAGCCGTACCGCATGTTCACCTCACGGGCGGAATACCGCCTGATGCTGCGTGAAGACAACGCCGATCTGCGCCTGACGGAAAAAGGCCGGCAATTGGGCTTGGTGGACGATGTTCGCTGGGCGCGCTATAGCGAAAAAGTGGAGCGTATTGAGCAGGAACGCCAGCGCCTGCGTGATATCTGGGCGCACCCGCATGCGGAAAATATTGCGCAGGTGAATGCACTGCTGAAAGCGCCGCTATCGCGCGAGGTCAACGGCGAAGATCTGCTGCGCCGGCCGGAAATGGATTACGCTGCCCTGACGGCGATTGCCGCTTTCGCGCCGGCGTTGACGGATAGCAAGGCCGCGGAGCAGGTAGAGATCCAGGTAAAATACGAAGGCTATATCGCCCGGCAGCAGGATGAGATCGAAAAGCAACTGCGCAACGAGAATACGGTGCTGCCATTGGATCTCGATTACCGCCAGGTTTCCGGCCTGTCCAATGAAGTGATCGCCAAACTCAACGATCACAAACCCAACTCGATCGGCCAGGCTTCGCGTATTTCCGGCGTTACCCCGGCCGCCATTTCCATCCTGTTGGTGTGGCTGAAAAAACAAGGGCTGCTGCGCCGCAGCGCATAAGCCTTGTTCGCGGCCGGCTTTAGTGGCTAGCCGCTGACATCCCCTGCAGCCTGAATTATCATAGTCGCCTTTATCAGCCTGCCCGCGTTAACGGCGCGGCCAGCGCCAGGCAGAGGACCCCGTTGTGCAAAAGAAATTAGATTCGCTGCTGTTAGCGGCCGGCATTGTGCTCCCCGATCAGCAAAAACAGCAGCTGCTCGGCTACGTCGGCATGCTGGACAAGTGGAACAAGGCCTATAACCTGACTTCAGTGCGCGATCCGCAACAGATGTTGGTGCGCCACATTCTCGACAGCATCGTGGTGAACCCGTATCTCCAGGGCTCACGCTTTATCGACGTCGGCACCGGGCCGGGCTTGCCGGGGATCCCGCTGGCTATCGTGCGCCCTGACGCGCATTTCACCTTGCTCGACAGCTTGGGCAAACGCGTGCGCTTTCTGCGCCAGGTGCAGCATGAGCTGGGGCTGAAGAACGTGGAGCCAGTACAGAGCCGCGTAGAGGAATACCCGCCAGAGCCGCCGTTTGATGGGGTGATCAGCCGCGCCTTCGCGTCGCTGCAAGACATGCTCGCGTGGTGTAGCCACCTGCCCGCCAAGGGCCACGGGCGTTTTTACGCGCTGAAAGGGCAGCGCCCTGAAGACGAATTGGCGCAGTTGCCTGCCGGCATTAGCCTGGAAACGGTAGTGCGTTTACAGGTGCCGGAGCTGGAAGGTGAACGCCATCTGGTGGTGCTGAAAGCCAACTGAGTTTTGCTTTTGATCAAACTAGCATGAATTAATCGATTATTTAGTCGGTAAAAGTAAGCAGGCTAATTAAAGGCGTCTTTTTTTAGTTATTTTACTTTTTTTTAACACAAAAATAGCCGCCGATTGGCGATAATAGCCGATTGCAAGTGTAAATAGTCACGCACGTAACCATCTGCGCCGTCGTTGGCTTTATTCTGAATGTTAATTGGCTGTTGCTATAAACCTTGGTGGAATGTCAATAAAAGGTTTTTGGCGGGTATAAGGATTGTTTTCGAACAGTTAACCTGTAATATTTTGATTTATAATATTTTTTGATCGCTCAATTAGCTAAAGACGGACGATGGCGCGGTGGGCTATAAATGAGGGAATGCCATTATTGTGATCGGCGCCACGTTTCTAGCCTCTCTGCGAGAATAAATGGGCAAATAAAAGCGTGGTATTATTCCGACTTATTTCTTGTAAAAATAGCAGGAAACCGGGGAATTTAAATAATTGTTCACCTTTTCGCTACTTATCGATTGAATTCGTTGGTGTGCCCCGTATAATTTCCTCGTTTTTTGCTGCTTGACTCAGGATAGCAAAGGCAGTTTTATTACGTCACTCAGCATACCCCGACTGGGGTACGGAGAGAACAAACGTCATGTCTGTATCCCTTTACAGTGGGAAAGTCGCACGCAAATTGCTGCTGGCGCAGCTAATGACTTTTGTTCTTATCAGCGCTGTTTTTGGCCTCAAGAGTCTGGCATGGAGCGGTTCTGCGCTGGCCGGCGGCCTCGCTGCCTGGTTACCGAGTGCAATGTTTATGCTGTTTGCCTTGCGCCACCAAGCGCAAACACCAGCGCCTGGCAGGGTTGCCTGGTCGTTTGCCATTGGCGAGGGGCTGAAGGTCGTGATCACCATCGTTTTGCTGATCGTGGCGCTTGGGGTGTTCAAGGCGGCGTTTGTGCCACTTGGCCTGACCTATTTAGCGGTGTTAGTTGTGCAGATAGTGGCACCGGCCGTGATTAACAGTTACCGAACTTAACTAAATAAGGGTAAGAGGCATCATGTCTGCAGGAGAAGTCTTGACTCCACAGGAGTATATCGGTCACCACCTGACGCAGCTTCAGGTCGGGACGGGGTTCTGGTCGCTCAACATCGATTCGATGTTTTTCTCTGTTGTCCTCGGGGTTATCTTCCTGGCGATATTCCGCAGAGTGGCGAAAAACGCAACCAGCGGCGTTCCGGGCAAGTTGCAAACCGCCGTTGAACTGGTCGTTGGTTTTGTCGACAGCAGCGTGCGCGATATGTACCACGGCAAAAGCAAGGTGATTGCTCCGTTGGCGCTGACCGTGTTCGTCTGGGTGTTCCTGATGAACCTGATGGATCTGATCCCGGTTGATTTCCTGCCGACCGCTGGGCGCCTCGTCGGGCTGCCATATTTGCGCGTAGTGCCTACCGCCGACGTGAACATCACGCTGTCGATGGCGTTGGGCGTATTTATCCTGATTCTGTTCTATAGCATCAAAATGAAAGGCGTTGGTGGGTTCGTCAAAGAGTTAACCATGCAGCCGTTCAACCACCCTGTATTTATTCCTATCAACCTGATTCTTGAAGGTGTCAGCCTGCTGTCCAAACCGGTTTCACTCGGTCTGCGACTGTTTGGCAACATGTATGCGGGTGAGTTGATCTTCATCCTGATTGCCGGTCTGTTGCCGTGGTGGTCACAGTGGGTCCTGAGCTTGCCTTGGGCTATCTTCCACATCCTGATCATTACGCTTCAGGCCTTTATTTTCATGGTTCTGACGATTGTCTATCTGTCGATGGCGTCTGAAGAGCACTGATTTTTCCAACAACACTACTAGCACTTTTTAACTGAAACAAACTGGAGACTGTCATGGAAAACCTGAGTATGGATCTGCTGTACATGGCTGCCGCTGTGATGATGGGCTTGGCGGCAATCGGTGCTGCGATCGGTATCGGCATCCTGGGTGGTAAATTCTTGGAAGGCGCGGCTCGCCAGCCTGACCTGATTCCTCTGCTGCGTACACAGTTCTTTATCGTTATGGGTCTGGTTGACGCAATCCCAATGATCGCCGTTGGTCTGGGTCTGTACGTGATGTTCGCCGTCGCGTAACGCAGAAGAACATTCTGCATTGCAACCGTACTATTTAACTTTTAAAGAGGCATTGTGCTGTGAATATTAACGCAACAATCCTCGGCCAGGCCATTGCGTTCGTTCTGTTTGTCTGGTTCTGCATGAAGTACGTATGGCCGCCAATTATGGCTGCCATCGAGAAGCGTCAGAAAGAAATTGCTGATGGTCTTGCTTCCGCAGAACGTGCCAAAAAAGACTTGGACTTAGCGCAAGCCAATGTGACCGACCAGCTGAAAGCGGCGAAAGCTGAAGCTCAGGTGATCATCGAGCAAGCGAATAAACGTAAGGCTCAGATCATGGACGAGGCGAAAGCCGAAGCCGAGCAGGAACGTAACAAAATCGTGGCGCAGGCTCAGGCTGAGATCGAAGCCGAACGTAAACGCGCTCGTGAAGAGTTGCGTAAGCAAGTCGCGATGCTGGCTATCGCCGGCGCCGAGAAGATCATCGAACGTTCCGTGGATGAAGCTGCTAACAGCGACATCGTTGATAAACTGGTCGCTGAACTGTAAGGAGGGAGGGGCTGATGTCTGAATTTGTTACTGTAGCTCGCCCCTACGCCAAAGCAGCTTTTGACTTTGCCGTCGAGCATAAAAGCATCGACCGCTGGCAGGAAATGCTGGCGTTCGCTGCGGAAGTCACCCGTAACGAGCAGATTGCCGAATTGCTCTCTGGCGCAATGGCGCCAGAGACGCTGTCAAAAACGTTCGTTTCGATTTGTGGCGATGCGCTCGACGAATATGGCCAGAACTTCATCCAGGTGATGGCTGAAAATGGGCGTTTATTGGTTCTTCCCGCGGTGCTGCAGGAGTTTGTCGAATTGCGCGCCGCCATGGAGTCCACCGTCGAAGTTGAGGTGCTCTCTGCGAGCGCACTGAGTGACGAACAGCAGGCAAAAATCGCCGCTGCGATGGAAAAACGTCTGTCACGCAAAGTTAAGCTGAATTGCAAAATTGATAAGTCTGTACTGGCCGGCGTGATTATTCGCGCAGGCGACATGGTGATTGATGGCAGCGTTCGCGGTCGTCTTGAACGCCTGGCAGACGTCTTGCAGTCTTAAGGGGACTGGAGCATGCAACTGAATTCCACCGAAATCAGCGAACTGATCAAGCAGCGCATTGCTCAGTTCAATGTAGTGAGCGAAGCTCACAATGAAGGTACTATCGTTTCCGTCAGTGACGGGATCATCCGCATACACGGTCTGGCCGATGTTATGCAGGGCGAAATGATCGCACTGCCAGGCAACCGCTATGCAATCGCATTGAACCTGGAGCGCGACTCTGTCGGTGCCGTGGTTATGGGGCCGTACGCGGACCTGGCCGAAGGCCTGAAGGTGAAATGTACCGGCCGTATTCTGGAAGTGCCGGTTGGCCGTGGCCTGCTGGGCCGCGTGGTTAACACCCTGGGCGCGCCGATTGACGGCAAAGGCCCGGTTGAACACGACGGCTTCTCTCCGGTTGAAACCATCGCGCCGGGCGTTATCGAGCGTCAGTCCGTTGATCAGCCGGTTCAGACCGGTTACAAATCCGTTGACGCCATGATCCCAATCGGCCGTGGCCAGCGTGAGCTGATCATCGGCGACCGTCAGACCGGTAAAACCGCGCTGGCGATCGACGCTATCATCAACCAGCGTGATTCCGGCATTAAATGCGTTTACGTGGCTATTGGCCAGAAAGCGTCCACCATTGCTAACGTGGTGCGCAAACTGGAAGAACACGGCGCGCTGGCCAACACCATCGTGGTGGTGGCTACGGCGTCCGAATCTGCCGCGCTGCAATACCTGGCGCCGTACGCCGGCTGCGCAATGGGCGAATACTTCCGCGATCGCGGTGAAGACGCGCTGATTGTGTACGATGACCTGTCCAAACAGGCCGTTGCCTACCGCCAGATTTCCCTGCTGCTTCGTCGTCCACCAGGCCGTGAAGCTTACCCTGGCGACGTATTCTACCTCCACTCTCGTTTGCTGGAGCGTGCTGCGCGTGTTAACGCCGAATACGTTGAAACCTTCACCAAGGGTGAAGTGAAAGGGCAAACGGGTTCTCTGACCGCACTGCCGATCATTGAAACCCAGGCGGGTGACGTTTCCGCGTTCGTTCCGACCAACGTAATTTCGATTACCGATGGCCAGATCTTCCTGGAATCCAACCTGTTCAACTCCGGTATTCGTCCGGCAGTTAACCCGGGTATCTCCGTATCCCGTGTGGGTGGTGCCGCGCAGACCAAGATCATGAAAAAGCTGTCCGGGGGTATTCGTACCGCGTTGGCGCAGTATCGTGAATTGGCGGCGTTCTCCCAGTTCGCATCCGATCTGGATGATGCGACCCGCAAACAGCTGAGCCACGGCCAGAAAGTGACCGAGCTGCTGAAACAGAAACAGTATGCGCCGATGTCCGTAGCGCAACAGTCTCTGGTGCTGTTTGCCGCCGAGCGTGGTTATCTGGAAGACGTTGAAGTTGCCAAAGTGGTGAGCTTTGAAGCCGCGCTGGTAGCTTACGCCGACCGTGAGCATGCCGAACTGCTGAACCAAATCAACCAAACTGGCGCCTACAGTGATGAGATCGAGGGCAAGTTGAAAAACCTCCTCGAAACCTTCAAGAAAACCCAGTCCTGGTAACGCGCAGCGGCCTGCAGTTGAAAGACGGCAGGCCGCTGGCAATGAGGAGAAGCAGAGATGGCCGGCGCAAAAGAGATACGTAGTAAGATCGCAAGCGTGCAAAACACGCAGAAGATCACTAAAGCGATGGAAATGGTCGCCGCCTCCAAAATGCGTAAGTCTCAGGAACGCATGGCGGCCAGCCGTCCTTATGCAGAGACCATGCGCAACGTGATTGGTCACCTTGCGTTAGGGAATCTGGAATATAAGCACCCGTACCTGGAAGAGCGTGACGTCAAGCGCGTTGGGTATCTAGTGGTGTCTACTGACCGTGGTCTCTGCGGCGGCTTGAACATCAACCTGTTCAAGAAGCTGCTGGCAGAGATGAAAGGCTGGTCCGAAAAAGGCATCGAAGTTGATTTGGCGCTGATTGGCTCTAAAGCGGCTTCTTTCTTTGGCTCCGTAGGCGGCAACGTGGTTGCCCAGGTCACCGGCATGGGGGATAACCCTTCCCTGTCTGATCTGATCGGGCCGGTAAAAGTGATGCTGCAGGCCTATGATGAAGGCCGTTTGGACAAGCTGTACATCGTCAGCAATAAATTCATTAATACGATGTCCCAGGTGCCGCAGGTGCTTCAGCTGCTGCCGTTGCCGCCAGCCGATGACGCTGAGCTGAAGAAAAAATCCTGGGATTACCTGTATGAACCCGATCCCAAGGTGCTGCTTGATACCTTGCTGCGCCGTTATGTGGAATCGCAAGTTTATCAGGGCGTCGTGGAAAACCTGGCCAGCGAGCAGGCCGCACGAATGGTCGCGATGAAAGCCGCAACCGATAACGGCGGTAGCCTGATCAAAGAGCTGCAGTTGGTTTACAACAAGGCGCGTCAGGCCAGCATCACTCAGGAACTCACCGAGATCGTCTCGGGGGCCTCCGCGGTTTAAGGCTCGGTTTACGAATTACGTAGAGGATTCAAGATGGCTACTGGAAAGATTATCCAGGTAATCGGCGCCGTGGTGGACGTCGAGTTCCCTCAGGATGCCGTACCAAACGTGTACGACGCCCTTGAGGTAGAAAACGGTAATGAAAAACTGGTGCTGGAAGTTCAGCAACAGTTGGGCGGCGGCGTTGTGCGCTGTATCGCCATGGGGACTTCCGATGGTCTGCGTCGCGGTCTGAAAGTGACCGATCTGCAGCACCCGATCGAAGTTCCGGTTGGTAAGGCTACGCTGGGTCGTATCATGAACGTGTTGGGGCAACCCATCGACATGAAGGGCGACATCGGCGAAGAAGAGAGCTGGGCGATTCACCGCGCGGCGCCAACCTACGAAGAGTTGTCCAACTCCCAGGAACTGCTGGAAACCGGTATCAAGGTGATGGACCTGATTTGTCCGTTCGCGAAGGGCGGTAAAGTTGGTCTGTTCGGCGGTGCGGGTGTGGGTAAAACCGTAAACATGATGGAGCTGATCCGTAACATCGCGATCGAACACTCCGGTTACTCCGTGTTTGCGGGCGTGGGCGAACGTACTCGTGAAGGTAACGACTTCTATCACGAAATGACCGAATCCAACGTACTGGACAAGGTTTCCCTGGTGTATGGTCAGATGAACGAGCCACCGGGTAACCGTCTGCGCGTTGCGCTGACCGGCTTGACCATTGCGGAAAAATTCCGTGATGAAGGCCGCGACGTACTACTGTTTATCGATAACATCTACCGTTATACCCTGGCCGGTACGGAAGTATCCGCACTGTTGGGCCGTATGCCTTCTGCGGTAGGTTATCAGCCAACGCTGGCGGAAGAGATGGGCGTTCTGCAGGAACGTATCACCTCCACCAAGACCGGTTCCATCACCTCCGTACAGGCCGTTTACGTGCCCGCGGATGACTTGACTGACCCGTCGCCAGCCACCACCTTTGCGCACTTGGATGCTACCGTGGTACTGAGCCGTAACATCGCGTCCCTGGGGATCTACCCGGCCGTTGACCCGCTGGATTCCACCAGCCGTCAATTGGATCCGCTGGTGGTTGGCCAGGAACACTACGACGTTGCGCGTGGCGTGCAGTCTATTCTGCAACGCTATCAGGAGCTGAAGGACATTATCGCCATTCTGGGTATGGACGAGCTGTCGGAAGACGACAAGCTGGTGGTATCCCGTGCGCGTAAAATCCAGCGCTTCCTGTCCCAGCCGTTCTTCGTGGCAGAAGTTTTCACCGGCTCTCCAGGCAAGTTCGTATCGCTGAAAGACACCATTCGTGGCTTTAAAGGCATTATGGACGGTGACTACGATCACCTGCCGGAGCAGGCGTTCTACATGGTTGGCACCATTGAAGAAGCAGTGGAAAAAGCCAAGAAACTGTAACGCCTTGAGAGGAGGGTGATATGGCTATGACTTACCATCTGGATGTCGTCAGTGCGGAAAAACAGCTATTTTCCGGCCTGGTGCAAAAGATCCAGGTGACAGGCAGCGAAGGCGAACTGGGTATTTATCCGGGGCATGCGCCGCTGCTGACTGCCATCAAGCCTGGCATGGTGCGTATAGTTAAACAGCATGGTGAAGAAGAGTTCATCTATCTGTCTGGCGGTATCCTTGAGGTACAGCCGAACGCTGTGACCGTGCTGTCCGACACCGCCATCCGTGGGGAGGATCTCGACGAAGCGAGAGCGCTGGAAGCGAAGCGCCGAGCTGAAGAGCACATCCGCACCTCTCATGGCGATGTCGACTATGCTCAGGCATCCGCTGAACTGGCGAAGGCGATCGCAAAACTGCGCGTTATCGAGCTCACCAAAAAAGCGATGTAACAGTCGGGCGCTGCGTGCAGTGTCTGAAATTAAGAAAGCGGCCCCTGTGGTCGCTTTTTTTTTTATTTAAAATAAGTGTATTGGCGCGTGGGAAATTCGCGTTTATCCCCGATAAAACGGGTGAGAAAATTTGCCATCGTGCGCGGGTTTTTCTGTGTTTTCGCCGAATAGGCCAGCACGCTGGCGCCTAGAGCCATGCGGTTTGCGCCGGCTTCGCGCCGAGAAATATGTAGTATTTTTATCTTTAAACGGTTTTACTTTCGTTTATCAAAATGGAGTTAACAGATTGCTTATGTCGAACAGCGCAATGAGTGTGGTGATCCTTGCCGCGGGCAAGGGGACACGCATGTATTCCGATCTCCCTAAAGTGTTGCACCCACTGGCGGGCAAGCCAATGGTTCAGCATGTCATTGATGCCGCGATGAAACTCGGTGCGAATAACCTCCATCTGGTTTATGGGCATGGCGGCGATCTGCTGAAAAGCACGCTGCAGGACGGGGCGCTGAACTGGGTTCTACAAGCAGAGCAACTGGGGACGGGCCATGCGATGCAGCAGGCGGCGCCGCATTTTGCCGATGATGAAGACGTGTTGATGCTGTACGGTGACGTGCCGTTGATTTCAGTGGATACGCTTACGCGCCTGCTGGCGGCCAAGCCGCAGGGCGGCATCGGTCTGCTGACGGTAAAACTGGACGATCCAAACGGCTATGGCCGTATTGTGCGTGAAGGCGGTGAGGTGGTGGGGATCGTTGAGCATAAAGACGCCAGCGATGAGCAGCGTCGCATCAACGAAATCAACACCGGCATTCTGGTGGCCAATGGCCGCGATCTCAAGCGCTGGCTGGGACAATTGACCAACGATAACGCCCAGGGCGAATACTACATTACCGATATCATCGCGCTGGCTCATCACGAAGGCCGGAAAATTGAAGCGGTGCACCCTTCACGCTTGAGTGAAGTTGAAGGGGTGAATAATCGCCAGCAGTTGGCCCGCCTGGAGCGCGCCTACCAGTCGGAACAGTCTGAAAAGTTGCTGCTGGCGGGGGTGACGCTGCTTGATCCCGCGCGTTTTGATTTACGCGGTGAGCTGGATCATGGTCGTGATGTGTCTATTGATGCCAATGTGATTATTGAAGGCCAGGTTCAGTTGGGCAACCGGGTGAAAATCGGCGCCGGCTGCGTGTTGAAAAACTGCGTGATCGGCGACGATTGTGAAATCAGCCCATACAGCGTGCTGGAAGACGCGGTGCTGGCAGCGGAATGCACCGTCGGGCCGTTTGCTCGCCTGCGCCCAGGCGCAGAGCTGGGCCAGGGCGCCCACGTCGGCAACTTCGTGGAAATGAAAAAGGCCCGCCTGGGCAAGGGTTCCAAAGCCGGCCATCTGACCTATCTGGGGGATGCGGAGATTGGCGCGGATGTGAATATTGGTGCCGGGACCATCACCTGTAACTACGATGGCGCCAACAAGCACAAAACCATTATTGGCGATAATGTGTTTGTTGGGTCTGACACGCAGCTGGTGGCGCCTGTCGCCGTTGCGGACGGAGCCACCATCGGCGCCGGTACCACGGTCACCCGCAATATCGGCGCGGGTGAGCTGGTTATCAGCCGGGTCAAGCAGGTGCATATCCCCGGCTGGCAACGCCCGGTGAAGAAAAAGTAGTTTTCCCTCACCCTAACCCTCTCCCAGCGGGAGAGGGGACGTACAGGGAAAGCTGTAGCAAAAGCGTCTGTTTTTGCATAGCTTTCTCTCTACGAGACAGCATGCTGATGTTTAGCTCGAGAGGCTCCCTCTCCCACAGGGAGAGGGAATGTACGAGGGAAGCTGTAGCAAAAGCGTCTGTTTTTGCATTGCTTTCTCTCTACAAGGCAGCATGCTGATGTTTGGCACGAGAGGCTCCCTCTCCCTGTGGGAGAGGGCTGGGGTGAGGGGCCGGCCCCATCACTGTTTTGCCCTGCGTTTTGGCGCAAAGCGCAGGGCAAAACATAATAACCCCACCATCTACAGGGCTCGGGGATGCACGGTAAAGCCGGCAAAAAATCAGGTCAGGACATCGAAAGCGCCCTGAAAGGCGTTTAATTAGGAATACAGCTGATGTGTGGAATTGTAGGCGCAGTAGCGCAACGTGATATAGCAGAAATCTTGTTAGAAGGTTTACGCCGCCTGGAATATCGTGGTTACGACTCTGCCGGTCTGGCAGTGGTTGATAACGAAGGCCACCTTAACCGCTTACGCCGGGTTGGTAAGGTGCATAAGCTGGCTGAAGCCGCGGAGCAACACCCGCTGCACGGCGGCACCGGCATAGCCCATACCCGTTGGGCAACGCACGGCGAACCGACAGAAGCCAACGCTCACCCTCATATCTCCGATCATATTGTGGTGGTGCATAACGGCATCATCGAAAACTACGAGCCGCTGCGTGAAAAGCTGATCGGCCGCGGGTACCGTTTTGCGTCTGAAACCGACACCGAGGTTATCGCCCATTTGGTACACTGGGAGCAACAGCACGGCGGCACATTGCTGGAAGTAGTGCAGCGTACGATCGCTCAACTGCGTGGCGCCTATGGCACCGTGGTGATGGATAGCCGCGATCCCAATGTGCTGGTGGCCGCACGCTCCGGCAGCCCGCTGGTGATTGGCCGCGGCGTGGGTGAAAACTTTATTGCTTCCGACCAGCTGGCGCTGCTGCCGGTTACCCGCCGCTTTATCTTCCTGGAAGAGGGCGATCTGGCTGAAGTGACCCGCCGCACGGTTAAAATCCTGGATAAACAGGGTAACCCTGTCGAACGCCCGGAAATTGAATCCAAAGTGCAGTACGACGCCGGTGATAAAGGCGCCTATCGCCATTATATGCAGAAAGAAATTTTCGAGCAGCCGATGGCGCTGAAAAACACCCTGGAAGGCCGTTTTAGCCATGGGCAGATTGATCTGAGCGAATTGGGCCCGCATGCCGATACCTTGCTGGCGAAGGTTCAGCATGTGCAGATCGTCGCCTGCGGCACGTCTTACCATTCGGCAATGGTAGCGCGTTACTGGTTCGAATCGCTGGCGGGCATCCCTTGTGATGTCGAAATCGCTTCCGAATTCCGCTACCGCAAATCCGCCGTGCGCCCTGGCAGCCTGATTATCACGCTGTCGCAGTCCGGTGAAACCGCCGATACATTGGCGGCGCTGCGCCTGGCTAAAGAGCTGGGTTATCTTGGATCTTTGGCGATTTGCAACGTAGCCAGCTCTTCGCTGGTGCGCGAGTCCGATCTGGCGCTGATGACCAAGGCGGGCACGGAAATCGGCGTGGCCTCCACCAAAGCCTTTACCACCCAATTGACGGTGCTATTGATGCTGGTGGCGCGCCTGGGACGGCTGAACGGCATGGAAGAACGCGTTGAGCATGAGATTGTGCACGGCCTGCAGGCGTTGCCGGCGCGCATTGAGCAAATGCTGTCGCTGGAAAAACGCATTGAAGCGCTGGCGGAAGGTTTTTCCGACAAGCACCATGCGCTATTCCTTGGCCGCGGCGATCAGTACCCCATCGCGATGGAAGGGGCGCTGAAGCTGAAAGAGATCTCCTATATCCATGCAGAAGCTTACGCGGCCGGTGAGCTTAAGCACGGCCCGCTGGCGCTGATTGACGCCGATATGCCGGTGATCGTGGTGGCGCCAAACAACGAACTGCTGGAAAAATTGAAATCCAACATCGAAGAGGTGCGCGCGCGCGGCGGCCAGCTTTATGTCTTTGCCGATCAAGATGCTGGCTTCGTCAGCAGCGAGGGGATGACCATCGTTCCATTGCCGCACGTTGAAGATATCGTCGCTCCGATCTTCTACACCGTGCCGTTGCAGTTGCTGTCATATTATGTGGCGTTGATCAAAGGCACGGATGTCGACCAGCCGCGTAACCTGGCCAAGTCGGTTACCGTGGAATAACAGCGGCAGGTAGGTAAAATAGTCTCATGCCCGCGCTCATGCGGGCATTTTTCTGCCTTGCCAGCCCGCTTTTGGGCGGTTTAAATATGACAAGATGATGACTTTCCTGAGTAAAAAAGGGGCTATTTCCCGGCGAGAAAGCGATTAAATCCCCGCCGCGTTGGCATCGGTAATTATTTAATTTATTGATATTTATATACTTGTTCATTTTTTGATGCCGCTGTCACATAACTGTCATATTTCCTACATTTTACTGTCACTGAATTGTCCTATTTTCCCTCCTGCAGCAATACTTACTCTGATTAAAACGATCTCGGATCGATTTAAATATCCCATTAGGAGGGATTATGAAACTGATGCGTACCACCGTCGCCAGTATTGTGGCCGCGACTTTTTCTCTGGCCTCTGTTTCCGCATTCGCTGCCGCAAGCCTGACCGGTGCAGGTGCGACATTCCCCGCGCCGGTGTATGCCAAGTGGGCAGATTCTTATCAGAAAGAAACCGGTAACAAAATCAACTATCAGGGGATTGGCTCCTCTGGCGGTGTAAAGCAGATTCTTGCCAACACCGTTGATTTTGGTGCCTCTGATGCGCCGCTGGCTGATGATAAGCTGGCGGCCGATGGCCTGTTCCAGTTCCCGACCGTTATTGGCGGCGTCGTGCTGGCGGTGAATATCCCAGGCATCAAATCCGGCGAACTGACGCTGGATGGCAAAACGCTGGGCGATATCTACCTGGGCAACATTAAAAAGTGGAACGATCCGGCGCTGGTTAAGCTGAACCCGGGCGTGAAACTACCGGATCAGAACATTGCCGTTGTTCGCCGCGCTGACGGTTCCGGTACCTCCTTCGTGTTCACCAGCTATCTGGCTAAAGTGAACGCGCAGTGGAAAGAAAAAATCGGTGCAGGCTCCACCGTTAACTGGCCAACCGGCCTGGGCGGTAAAGGCAATGACGGCATCGCCGCCTTCGTTCAGCGCCTGCCGGGTTCTATCGGCTACGTTGAATACGCCTATGCAAAACAGAACAACCTGGCTTATACCAAGCTGATTTCTGCCGACGGTAAAGCGGTTAGCCCAACGGAAAACTCCTTCAGCGCCGCGGCGAAAGGCGTGGACTGGAGCAAATCTTTTGCGCAGGACCTGACCAACCAACCTGGCGACGACGCTTGGCCAATCACCTCCACCACCTTCATCCTGATCCACAAGGAACAGAAGAAACCTGAACAGGGCGCTGAAGTGCTGAAGTTCTTCGACTGGGCCTACAAGTCCGGCGGCGAACAGGCGAATGCGCTGGATTACGCTACACTGCCGAATGAAGTTGTTGAGCAGGTACGTGCCGCATGGAAGACCAATATTAAAGACAGTTCAGGTAAAGCTCTGTACTAAGTAAAGGGCGGCGCATCCTCTGCGATAAAAAGGCCCCGGCGTCAGCCGGGCCTGTCTGGTAATAAACTGAGAGTAATTTATGGCTGGGTATAAGCCGACCATCAAACCACCAGGTAAAAATGGTGATGTTATTTTCAGCGTGCTGGTACGGCTGGCAGCGCTGATAACTCTATTGCTGCTGGGCGGCATTATCGTCTCACTGATCTTTGCCTCCTGGCCGAGCATTCAAAAATTCGGCTTCGCCTTTTTGTGGACCAAAGAGTGGGATGCGCCTGCCGAACAGTTCGGTGCGCTGGTGCCGATCTACGGCACGCTGGTGACCTCGTTGATCGCCCTGATCATTGCGGTGCCGGTGAGCTTCGGTATCGCGCTGTTTCTGACTGAGCTGGCGCCAAACTGGCTGCGGCGCCCGCTCGGCGTTGCCATTGAACTGCTGGCCGCGATACCGAGCATCGTCTACGGTATGTGGGGCCTGTTCGTGTTTGCGCCGCTGTTCGCTCAATACTTCCAAACGCCGGTGGGCGACGTGCTCTCCGGCATTCCGTTCGTCGGCGCGCTGTTTGCCGGCCCGGCTTTTGGTATCGGTATCCTGGCCGCCGGGGTGATCCTGGCCATCATGATCATTCCGTACATTGCGGCGGTCATGCGCGACGTGTTTGAACAAACGCCGGTGATGATGAAGGAATCGGCTTACGGCATCGGCTGCACCACCTGGGAGGTGATGTGGCGCATCGTGCTGCCGTTCACCAAAAACGGTGTGATCGGCGGCATTATGCTGGGCCTGGGGCGCGCGTTGGGGGAAACCATGGCGGTGACCTTCATTATCGGCAACACCTACCAGCTCGACAGCATTTCGCTGTACATGCCGGGTAACAGCATCACCTCGGCGTTGGCCAACGAATTCGCCGAAGCGGAATCCGGGCTGCACACCGCAGCGTTGATGGAACTGGGGCTGATTCTGTTTGTTATCACCTTTATTGTGCTCGCGCTGTCTAAGCTGATGATTATGCGCCTGGCTAAGAATGAGGGCCGCTAAGATGGCGACAATGGATATGCAAAACGAAGTCGCGCTGGCGGAAACGCGCCGCAAGATGCAGGTCTGGCGCCGCCAGAAAAACCGTATTGCGCTGACGCTGTCTATGGCGACGATGGCCTTCGGCCTGTTCTGGCTGGTGTGGATCCTGATTTCTACCGTCACCAAAGGGATTGACGGTATGTCGCTGGCGCTGTTCACCGAAATGACGCCACCGCCAAACACCGCCGGTGGCGGGCTGGCTAACGCCATCGCCGGTAGCGGCCTGCTGATCCTGTGGGCCACCATCTTTGGTACGCCGCTGGGTATTATGGCCGGTATCTATCTGGCGGAATACGGGCGCAAGTCATGGCTGGCGGAGATTATCCGCTTTATCAACGACATTCTGCTGTCGGCGCCATCGATCGTCGTTGGCCTGTTCGTCTACACCATCGTTGTCGCCAAGATGGAGCACTTCTCCGGCTGGGCGGGGATCATTGCATTGGCGCTGTTGCAGGTGCCGATCGTGATTCGCACCACGGAAAACATGCTCAAATTGGTGCCGGACACGCTGCGTGAAGCCGCCTATGCATTGGGTACGCCGAAATGGCGCATGATTTCCGCCATCACGCTGAAGGCATCGGTTTCCGGCATTATCACCGGTGTGCTGCTGGCCATTGCGCGTATTGCCGGCGAAACCGCCCCGCTGTTGTTCACCTCGCTGTCGAACCAGTTCTGGAGCACCGATCTTATGCAGCCGATCGCCAACCTGCCGGTGACCATCTTCAAATTCGCCATGAGCCCGTTTGCCGAGTGGCAACAGTTGGCCTGGGCTGGCGTGCTGCTGATAACCCTGTGCGTGCTGCTACTGAACATCCTGGCGCGTGTGATTTTTGCCAAGAAAAAGCAATCATAAATAATTTAGCGCTGCTCGCTGCGGCGCTGTGCATAGAGAGAAGTCTTGATGAGTATGGTGACTGACGCTTCCAGCAGCAAAATTCAGGTACGCGATCTGAACTTTTACTATGGTAAATTCCACGCGTTGAAAAACATCACGCTGGATATCGCCAAGAACAAGGTAACCGCATTTATCGGCCCTTCCGGCTGCGGAAAATCCACCTTGCTGCGCACCTTTAACAAAATGTACCAGCTGTATCCGGAACAGCGTGCTGAAGGCGGCATTCTGCTTGATGGCCAGAACATCCTGACGGATAACCAGGACATCGCGCTGTTGCGCGCCAAAGTGGGCATGGTGTTCCAAAAGCCCACGCCGTTCCCGATGTCGATTTACGACAACATCGCCTTTGGCGTGCGGTTGTTTGAAAAGCTGTCGCGCGCCGATATGGATGAGCGCGTGCAGTGGGCGCTGTCTAAGGCCGCATTGTGGAATGAAACCAAGGACAAATTGCACCAAAGCGGCTATAGCCTGTCTGGGGGCCAGCAGCAGCGCCTGTGTATTGCCCGTGGTATCGCCATCCGCCCTGAAGTGCTGCTGCTGGATGAGCCGTGCTCGGCGCTGGATCCGATTTCCACCGGCAAAATTGAAGAGCTGATCAGCGAGCTGAAGTCTGATTACACTGTGGTGATCGTAACCCACAATATGCAACAGGCCGCACGCTGTTCTGATTCAACGGCATTCATGTATTTGGGCGAACTGATCGAGTTCAGTGACACCGACACCCTGTTTACTGCTCCGCAGAAAAAACAAACTGAAGACTACATCACCGGCCGTTACGGTTGATTACGGGAACGCACATGGAAAACCTGAATTTAAACAAACACATCTCCGGCCAGTTCAACGCAGAGCTTGAGCACATTCGTACCCAGGTGCTGACCATGGGCGGTCTTGTTGAGCAACAGTTGACGGACGCCATAACCGCGATGCACAACCAGGATGGTGAATTGGCAAAGCGCGTGATCGATGGGGATGCCAAGATCAACATGATGGAAGTGGCGATCGATGAGGCCTGTGTGCGCATTATCGCCAAACGCCAGCCAACCGCCAGCGATTTGCGTCTGGTGATGGCGATCATCAAGACCATTTCCGAGCTGGAGCGCATCGGCGACGTGGCGGATAAGATTTGCCGCACCGCGTTGGAGAAATTCTCCCATCAGCACCAGCCGCTGCTGGTGAGCCTGGAGTCGCTGGGCCGCCACACCGTGCAAATGCTGCACGGTGTGCTTGATGCCTTTGCGCGTATGGATCTTGATGAGGCGATTCGTATCTACCGCGAAGACCGCAAGGTCGATCAGGAATACGAAGGCATTGTGCGCCAGTTGATGACTTACATGATGGAAGATCCTCGCACTATTCCAAGCGTGCTGACGGCGCTGTTCTGCGCCCGTTCTATCGAGCGTATCGGAGATCGCTGCCAGAATATCTGCGAATTTATTTTCTATTTTGTGAAGGGGCAGGATTTCCGCCATATGGGCGGCGACGCGCTGGATCAACTGCTGGCTGCCGATGGCAAAACCCCGGAAGACGACGAAGAGTAATTCCTTTCCCCCAGGGGCCGGTTACGGCCCCTGAATAAAGCGTCCGCAACGGTAAATTGCCTATCTGATAACCGCTACCTGTTCGAAGGAACGTACCCGCCCCTTGTAACCCGCATTATTTTGAGATATTCCGTTATCCCGACGGGAATAGTTAATTAATCTTTGAATTCTGTCACAAAATAAACTTTTTTCCCCGCCAGAGAATGTTAATTCCTTACGAGAAAAATCCAATAATAAAGCGCATCTTGATAAAATTATGTGAGGCTCATCAATATTTATCGGCTATCTCGAGTTATTTATTCATTATTGCGATTTTTTATATAATTTTAGCCAGATGATCGTTTCTGTATGACCGCGCATAGTTTATTTCGTCGCTTAATCAACGCTGGATTATAGTCGTTGTTTGAGTTATTAATTATAATTACTAACGGAACGAAATTATGAGCCATTCCTTAGAACAGTCTACCCTTAATAAAATAACATGGCGAATTATACCCTATGTTATGTTGGTTTATTTTGTTGGTTTTTTTGATCGTATTAATATTGGCTTCGCGGCCTTAACCATGAACCAGGATTTAGGTTTTTCCGATGCCGTATTTGGCCTCGGTGCGGGGTTGTTTTTTCTCGGGTATTTTCTCACCGATATACCCTCCAATATTGTTTTGCAGAAAGTGGGGCCGCGCATCTGGCTAACGCGCATTTTACTCAGTTGGGCAGTGATTACCTCGCTGATGATCCATGTGGAAACGGCAAAAGGGTTTTATATCTTGCGCTTCCTGCTGGGCGTCGCCGAAGCCGGATCGTTCTCCGGCATTATTTTGTACCTCAGCACCTGGTTCCCGAGCAAACGTCGGGCCCAAATGATCGCGCTGTTCATGGCGGCCGCGCCGATTTCCGCGATGGTGGGGTCACCGCTGGCAGGCGCAATCCTCAGTATGCACGGCACCTTGGGCTTTAAGGGCTGGCAGTTGATGTTTCTGATTTGTACCGTTGCCGCGGGTGTTATGGGCATATTCACCTGGTTCTACGTAAACGATCGCCCAGAGAAAAACCGCTGGCTGACCGCCGACGAAACCCACTGGCTGGTAACAACGCTGGCGGCCGAAAAACAAAGCAAAAACGAAACCGTTAAAACCAGTATCTGGAAAGGGCTGACCGATATCCGGGTTTTGATGCTGGCGGTGGTCTATTTCGGCACGTCCGCCGGGCTGTACTCCCTCAATATCTGGTCGCCGCAGTTCATCAAATCCTTCGGTCTGAGCACCATGGAAATCGGCCTGATAAACGCGGTGCCCTCGGCCATGGCGGCCATTGCGATGGTGATGTGGGCCCGGCATTCAGACAGAACCAAAGAGCGAACCTGGCACGTGATCTGCGCATGTTTGCTGGCGTGTGTTGGTTTTGTGCTGGCCGGCTGGGCGCAGTCGTTACCGCTGGCGATCGCCGCGCTTATCATGGCCAATATGGGCATTTCGTCCTGTAAACCGCCGATCTGGAGTATTCCGTCGCTGTTCCTTAGCGGGCCTGCGGCGGCTGCCGGACTGGCCGCCATTAACTCTATCGGTAATCTTGGCGGTTTCGCCGGCCCGGCGTTGATTGGCTGGCTGAAAACCAACACCGGCAGCTTTGCGATCGCCCTGTATTGCGTGGCGGGTATGTTGGTTGTTTCTGCGCTGTTGACCCTGTCGATTGAAGTTCGCCGCCGAAGAAATGATGCCAAAAGCGCCGTTGCGCCATAGGCCGGGATCTGGTGAAAACAGGCTTGCACAAGCGCAGGGCGGCCGCTCTGCGCTTTAATACTGGCTGGCGATAGCGTTCAGTTCCTGCATCACGATATTCATCATATTATCCCGGGCGTCATCGCGGGTTTCTTTTATCCAAACCGCCGCAATCGGCAGTTGTTTACGGATGCTGTTGAGTTCGGGCGCTAAATCAATGCACTTCACCTTCAGTGCCGCCATGCGCCCGACCCAGCGCGGCATGACGGCGACCCCGACCTGGCTTGCCACCATATTGATAATCGTCTGTTTTTCATCTGCAATCTGGATAAGCTGCGGCTTAATACCGGAATGTTCAAACAGGCTCATGGTGAGATCGTAGCTGTGCGGGCGGACGCGGCGTTCCGGCACGATCAGTTGAACATCCGCCAGGTCTTGAATATGAATCACCTGCCGGCTGGCGAGCGGATGCCGATCGGAAACCACCAGCACGGCGCTTTCGTAAAACAGGATCTGTTGCTCCAGCGACGCGTCCACTTGCCCGTTCGGGCGCATAAAAAGCAGATCCAGCCGCCCAGTTTTGAGCTTGGGCAACAAGCGTGACGTTTTGTCTTCCATGACGTGCAGAATGATGTCGGGAAAGCGTTCGCGAAACAGCGGCAGAATATGCGGCACCAGATTAACCGCGGCGCTGTCGATGGCGCCGATACGCAACAGTTCGGCGTTGCGCCTCGCCATTTTCTGAAAGCGATGCTGTAAATCGTCGGCGTGGCGAATAATCTCGCGCGCTTCCTGCAGGAACATCGTGCCGTGCTGCGTCAGCGCGACATTGCGCGTGGAGCGGGTGAGCAGGCGCAGGCCGAGATCGTCTTCCAGCAGTTTAATGTAACGGCCGAGGGCAGAAGGCAGCATATCCAGTTTTTGCGCGGCATGGCCAAAATGCAATTCCTCCGCCACCGCAATGAAACAGCGAATCTGTTGTAGTTCCAGGTACGCCTCCCAAGATTATTTCATTTTTTTGCATAAATGGATGCGGATGATACTACGAAGTTTATATGCATAATGAAAGTTATCGAGCAACAATAATCGTCATCATTGTTTTGAACTGTGACCCGTAATAAATAAACGGCGGGGTATTAATCAGGGTGACGTTGGCGCTGTTCCCTATCCCTCAAATAATAAAAATCACAATACATACTATCGTTAAAAGGAGTCTTACCATGAGTCACTACAACATTGCGGCTATTCCTGCAGACGGCATTGGCACCGAGGTGATTGCCGCAGGCGTTAGCGTTCTGGAGTCATTGCAAAAGAAATTTGATAATTTGACCTTTTCTTTTGAGCATTTTGACTGGGGGTCTGATTATTACAAAAAAAACGGCGTGATGATGCCTACCGATGGTCTGGAAAAATTAAAAGCCTTCGATGCGATTTATTTTGGCGCGGTCGGCGCACCGGATGTGCCGGATCATATCACGCTGTGGGGGCTACGTTTGCCCATTTGCCAGGGATTTGATCAATACGCGAATGTCCGCCCCACCAAAATTTTACCCGGAATCCAGTCGCCTCTGCGCAACGTCGGGCCCGGCGATCTTGACTGGATCATCGTACGTGAAAATTCCGAAGGCGAATATTCCGGGCACGGCGGCCGCGCGCATAAAGGGCTGCCGGAAGAAGTCGGCACCGAAGTCGCGATTTTCACCCGTATTGGCGTGACCCGCATCATGCGTTATGCGTTCCGGCTTGCGCAGTCCCGCCCGCGCAAACTGCTAACCGTGGTGACAAAATCCAACGCCCAACGCCACGGCATGGTGATGTGGGATGAGATCGCCGCCGAAGTCGCCAAAGAGTTTCCAGATGTCACCTGGGACAAAATGCTGGTTGATGCAATGACCGTGCGCATGACGCTGCATCCGCAAACGCTGGATACCATCGTCGCGACGAATCTGCACGCCGATATCCTTTCCGATCTGGCCGGGGCGCTGGCGGGCAGCCTGGGCGTTGCGCCGACCGGCAATATCGATCCTGAGCGCCGTTTCCCGTCAATGTTTGAGCCTATTCACGGTTCCGCCTTCGATATCACCGGCAAAGGCATTGCCAACCCGATCGCAAGCTTTTGGACGGCGGCGCAAATGCTGGAACATTTAGGCGAGCCGGCCGCCGCCGCCGCGCTGATGCAGGCGGTTGCCCTGGTCAGCGCTCAGGGCATCATGACGCCAGATGTCGGCGGTAAAGCGACGACGGTTGAAGTGACGGATGCGCTGATCCGCGCAATCCTTGCAAATTAAAGGAGGCGGGATGAGCCAGCCGCGAGACGCAGAAATGCGCGCCATGTTACAGGAGATGTTCAGCGCGGCGATTCAGAGCGCGGCGCCGCAGGCGGCGTTGCTTTCCGCGTTGCCCGCTAAGCCGCAGGGGCGATGTATCGTCGTTGGCGCAGGGAAAGCCAGCGCGGCGATGGCGGCGGCGCTTGAAGCCGCCTGGCCGGATATAGCGATGAGCGGCGTGGTGGTAACTCGCTACGGCCACGCCGTGCCGACCCAAAAAATCCGCATCATTGAAGCGGCGCATCCGGTTTCCGATGCGATGAGTGAAATCGCTTCAATGCTTATTTTGGAAACGGTGAAAGACCTGACGGCTCAGGATTGCGTCATCGCGCTGATTTCCGGCGGCGGTTCCGCTTTGATGGCCTTGCCGCGCCAGGGCATTACGTTGGCGGATAAGCAAAACATCAACAAGGCCCTGTTACGCAGCGGCGCAACGATTGGCGAGATGAATGTCGTGCGTAAGCATCTTTCCGATATCAAAGGCGGGCGGCTGGCCCTGGCCGCCCTTCCGGCACGGGTTATCACGCTGATTATCAGCGATGTGCCGGGCGATAATCCGGAAGAGATCGCCTCCGGGCCAACGGTACCAGATTCCAGCCGCGCTGACGATGCGCGGGCGATTTTGAGCCGTTACAACATCGAGCTGCCGGCGAATGTGGCTCAGGTGCTGGCACAGCCGCGGGAGCCCGTTACGGCGGCGAATATCACACCGGATATACGGCTTATCGCATCGCCCTGCGAAGCGTTGCTGGCGGCGGCGAAAATGGCGGAACGTTTTCACTTTACGCCGTTAATCCTCGGGGATGCACTGGAAGGCGAAAGCGCGCAGTTGGGGATCGTGATGGCGGGTATTGCCCGCTCGGTGAAAAAACATGGTCTGCCGCTGAAGCCACCGCTAGCTCTTCTTTCCGGTGGTGAAACCACGGTGACAATGAGCGCAGGATGCACCGGGCGTGGCGGCAGAAACACCGAATTCTTGTTGGGGCTGGCGGCTGCGCTAAACGGGGAGGCTGGCGTATGGGCCATTGCCGGGGACAGCGACGGCATTGACGGGATGGAGGACGCTGCAGGCGCGATAGTCACCCCGGATACGCTTTCACGCGGGCGTGAACGGGCGCTCAATGCGCGCGATTATCTCGATGGGCACGACAGCTATTCTTACTTTGAATGGTTGGGCGATTTGATCAAAACCGGGCCGACGTTAACCAACGTGAACGATATTCGCATTATATTGATCGATCACCCCAAGAAGCAGGCAAAAACATAATCACCCGCCTGCAGGTGTTTACGTTTTCCCCTCAAACCTTGGCCTGGCATCCTTACCGGGGTTCGATATTTTTCTTTCAGAAATCGCTGTCGTTACCCCGGTTTTTAACGGCGAAATTGCCGCCTAATCGCGCCAGACGGCTTAGCCATATAAAATAAATGGTTATAATATAGTGTTTTATTTTATTTCATTTCCTGATCAAATAAGTGCTTGATAGTGTTGGGTCTAATCAGGACATCAATTTATCAGGAGCTTTACATGAAACAGCGCGTTTTAGCCTTAACCCTGCTTGCCGGTTTGGCCGGCTTTGCCGCCAGCGCCGCCCACGCGGATAAACTCGATGATATCAAGCAGGCTGGCGTGGTGCGTATCGCGGTATTCGACAGTAACCCGCCGTTTGGATACATCGATCCGCAGAGCAAAAAGCTGGTGGGTTACGATGTTGATATCGCCGAAGCTATCGGTAAAGCGTTGGGCGTGAAAGTGGAGCTGCGGGCAACGAACCCGGCCAACCGTATTCCGCTGTTGGTGTCCAAAAAGGTGGATTTGATCGCCGCCAACTTCACGATTACCGATGAGCGCGCCAAAGAAGTTAACTTCAGCATCCCTTATTTTGCCACCGGCCAAAAGTTTATTGCCCGTAAAGGCGTGTTGAAAACGCCTGACGATATCAAGAACCTGCGCATTGGCGCGGATAAAGGCACGGTGCAGGAAATCACCCTGCGCGAGCATTATCCAACGGCCAAAGTGATCTCCTATGATGATACCCCTCTGGCATTTGTGGCGCTGCGCAACGGCAACGTGCAGGCGATCACCCAGGACGATGCCAAGCTGGTTGGCTTGCTGGGCAATCTGACGGCGGCTCAGAAAGCCGATTTTGAAATTTCGCCGTTCAGCATCACCAAAGAATACCAGGGCGTCGGAATCCCGAAAGGCGAAGAACGCCTGACCGCAACAATTAACGACACGCTGATCGCGCTGGAAAAAGACGGCGAGGCGGTGAAAATTTACGATCGCTGGTTTGGCCCGGAAACCAAATCCGCGCAGCCACGCGGCGACTTCACGTTTGCCCCGCTGGATCAACAGCCCAAAGCCTGATTAATGGCGTTACCGATGCCTGACAACAGGGCGCAGCTTGCTGCGCCCTTGGCGCATTCTGCAACCTAAGGATTATTATGAATTGGCAACAACTCTCAGACTGGCTGCTGGCGCCGCAGTATCTGAGCTGGCTGTGGCAGGGCTTTCTGTTAACGCTGTGGCTTTCGGCATGGGCCGGGCTGGCAGCGACGCTGCTGGGTTTTATCCTGGCGGCGATGCGTGACAGCACCTTGGCGCCGCTGCGTGCTTTTGCGGTCGGCTACAGCTCGCTGTTTCGCAATACGCCGCTGCTGGTGCAGCTGTTTTTCTGGTATTTCGCCGCCGGGCAAATTCTGCCTGCCGGCGCGATGCAATGGCTGAATGAGCCGCATAACCTGGGCTGGTTTAGCTGGCCGTCGTTTGAGTTTCTGGCTGGGTTCTTTGGCCTGACGCTCTATTCCACCGCGTTTATCGCCGAAGAAATTCGCTCCGGCATTCGCGGCGTGGCGCGCGGCCAAAGGCAGGCGGCTAATGCGCTGGGCCTGACGGCCTGGCAGACCATGCGCTTTGTTATTTTGCCGCAGGCGCTGCACATTGCCTTCCCGCCGCTGCTGGGTCAGTACATGAACGTGATAAAAAACTCCTCGTTGACCATGGCGATTGGCGTGGCTGAGCTGTCTTACGCTTCGCGGCAGGTAGAGACGGAAACCCTGCGTACCTTCCAGGCCTTTGGCGTGGCCACGGTGCTGTATATCGCGATTATCGCGGTACTGGAGGGCTGGGGCATGTGGCGCCAGCAGCGCAAACCATTGGAGGGGCACTAAGATGGATTTTACCGTTATCCAGGAAAACTGGACCTATCTGCTATGGGGCACCTGGCCGGACGGGCCACTGGGCGGTGCGGCGCTGACGTTGGCGATCAGCCTGATGGCCGGCGTGGCTTCGGCGGTGCTTGGTACGTTACTTGGCGTGGCATTGGCGATGTCGCGCGGCATTTGGGCCGGGCTGTTGGCCGCGCTGCTGGGGTTTTTCCGCGCGATCCCGGTGATCATGCTGATTTTCTGGACCTACTTCCTGTTGCCGATGGTGTTCGGTTTCGATATTCCGGAGATCACCACCGTGGTGTGCGCCCTGGCGCTGATCGCCTCCGCCTATCTGGCGCATGCGGTTAAGGCCGGCATCGCCGCCATTGGCCGTGGGCAATGGCAGGCGGGGATGTCGCTTGGCCTGACCCAGTGGCAAACACTGCGTATGATTGTGCTGCCGCAGGCGTTGCGCATGATGGTGCCTTCCTTCATCAACCAGTGGATATCCTTGATCAAGGACACCTCACTGGCTTATATCGTCGGTGTTGGCGAACTGACCTTCTTGGCCACCCAGGTGAACAACCGCAGCATGGTCTATCCGATGGAAGTATTCCTGTTTGTGGCGCTGGTGTATTTCGTGTTCTGCCAGGTGTTGGAACTGTTGGCCAACGCGCTGAACCAGCGTTTTAGCCCACAAGGCAAATTACCGCGCCGCGGGCGGCGCTGGTGGCGCAACAAACTGCCCGCGCCGGCGCGTTAGCCATTCGTCAGCCGCCAGCCGCGCTGTTCCCACAATGCAGGCAACTGATCCAGGCGGTGGAAGGTGGTGACTAACGGGTGCGCGATCGGTTTATTGTGCGGATCGGCGCAGAAGTAAAACACCGGAATGCCGGCAGCGATGCCGGCCTGGGCTCCGGCCATTGAATCATCGATTAAAATACAGCGTTCTAGCGGCACCTGCATTTTCTCTGCCGCGTGGCGCACAATGGCCGGATCTGGCTTCCAGCGCTGGATATCGTAGCCGCTGAACAGCCGGTCATCGAAATAGGGCAGCAAGCCGGTCAGGCCCAGTGAATGCTGCATTTTGCTCACCGGGCCATTGGACACGGTGCAAACCGGCACGGCGATCTGCGCCAGCAGTTCGGCGGCGCCGGGGATGGGCTGCAATTGGCTATCGAACAGCCGTGCCAGCTCCTGGCGGTAAACCGGCTCCATCTGTGCGGTTGGTAATGCGATGCCCTGTTCGGCGCCCACACGTTCGATAATCTCGTACAGTTTCACCCCTTTGTACTTTTTAAACACCTCGTCCAGCGAAAGCGTAATGCCCTGCTGGGCAAACATATGTACATAGGCCATGCTGCACAGCACTTCGCTGTCGACCAACGTGCCGTCGCAATCAAACAGAATACATTCAACCGGGTTCATCTGGGGGTAGATCCTCATTTAGCGGCGATAGCGGTTACTTTACCGGCAGATGCCGGGAATGTGATGCTTTATTTGAATAATTAGCGCCGATCGCTAATTGCCGCCAGGGTGGCGCCCGCCGTGGATTTCCTATGCTTCAACCTGCACGGTGAGGATGAAAAAAAAGCGTGATGGCGGTCAAATCCTCAATTTTTTGTTATAGGATAGCCAACGGACTGTCCATCCCCTTCTGCGGAATTCTGATAATGAATAAATCTGTATCTGGCCTTGATGCCGAGCAAGGCTTACTTGGGCGTTTGTTTAAACTCAAGCAGCATGGAACTACGGTACGTACGGAAACGATTGCGGGTATCACTACCTTTTTAACCATGGTGTATATCGTCTTCGTTAACCCGCAAATTCTTGGTGCGGCGGGGATGGATACGCAGGCCGTATTCGTCACCACCTGCCTGATTGCGGCGTTTGGCAGCATCTTTATGGGGCTGTTGGCCAACTTGCCGGTGGCGCTGGCGCCAGCGATGGGGCTGAACGCCTTTTTCGCCTTTGTGGTTGCCGGGGCGATGGGCATTTCCTGGCAGGTGGGCATGGGGGCCATTTTCTGGGGCGCCATCGGCTTCCTGCTGTTGACCCTGTTCCGCATTCGTTACTGGATGATCGCCAATATCCCCGTTAGCCTGCGCGTGGGGATCACCAGCGGTATCGGCCTGTTTATCGGCATGATGGGGTTGAAAAACGCCGGCATCGTGGTGGCCAACCCGGAAACGCTGGTCACTATCGGTAACCTGTCTTCCCACAGCGTGTTGCTGGGGGCGTTAGGCTTCTTCATTATTGCTGTTTTGGCATCACGCAATATCCACGCGGCGGTGTTGGTTTCCATTATCGTCACTACGTTGATCGGTTGGGCGCTGGGCGATGTGAAATACGGCGGTGTGTTCTCAATGCCGCCAAGCGTCACCTCGGTGGTGGGCCAGGTGGATATTGCCGGCGCGCTGAACGTTGGGCTGGCGGGGGTGATTTTCTCCTTTATGCTGGTTAACCTGTTTGATTCTTCCGGTACCCTGATCGGCGTGACCGACAAAGCCGGGCTGGCGGATGAAAAAGGCAAATTCCCGCGCATGAAGCAGGCGCTGTACGTCGACAGCATCAGCTCGGTTGCCGGGGCGTTTATCGGCACCTCTTCGGTTACCGCATACATTGAAAGTTCTTCCGGCGTCTCGGTTGGCGGCCGTACTGGCCTGACGGCGGTCGTGACCGGTATCCTGTTCCTGCTGGTGATCTTCCTGTCGCCGCTGGCCGGTATGGTGCCGGCGTATGCCGCCGCCGGCGCGTTGATTTATGTTGGCGTGCTGATGACCTCTAGCCTGGCCCGCGTGAAGTGGGACGATCTGACTGAAGCCGTTCCGGCGTTTGTCACTGCGGTGATGATGCCATTTAGCTTCTCGATCACCGAAGGCATTGCGCTGGGCTTTATCTCTTACTGCGTGATGAAGCTGGGCACCGGCCGCTGGCGTGAAATCAGCCCCTGCGTAATCGTGGTGGCACTGCTGTTTGTGCTGAAAATCGTGTTTATCGACGGCCACTAGGCCAATGCAAAAGGCCGGTTTCCCGGCCTTTTATCTTTCCTAAGCGCCGGGGGTTGCATCCGGCGCTTTGCCCAAGACCCACTTCAACGGGTGTGAAAAGCGCGCTTGCCAGTCGCCGATATCCCTTTCACTTTCGCTAAACTGCTGCACGCTCACCTGGTTGCCGCTGTTGAACAGGTTGGCAAAGTGCAACGCCAGCGCCTGTTCGCTAAAGTTCTGCCGCGCGTAATATGCCAACACGATACGTTTGTTTTGCGCCAGCGATTGCAGTGCTGGCTGCACTAACCCGTTCGGGGCAATCAGCATGGCGCCGGCATAAAACTGCGGATATTTAGCCAGCAAGTTGGCGGCGTGTAGCGCCCCCTGACCGCGGGCGGTCAGATAAATTTGCTGCGGGTTCAGGTGCAACTGCGGCACCAGCTTTGCCAGCGCTTGCTGGATTGCGCTTTGCGTACTTTCATCGCTATAGGTTGACCAACGGAAGCTGTTTTCCGACAGCATTTGCGTGCCGTTCAACTCAATATAGGCAACCCCCAGTTCCGTAAACAACAAGCGCTCTTTCAGGGTGATATTGGCCGCTTTTCCATACGGGTGCAGATAGATGATGGTTGGCCACCCGCCTTCCGGCGGCGGCCCACTGGGAATGCTATAAATCGCTTTGCCTTCAAATTGGTGGGCGTGCTGCTGATAGCGGGCTTTGGTTTCGGCGAGAATGGATTGATAGGTGCGTGTGTGCTGAATGCTGGTAAACGCATTATCTTCCAACAGATTGTAGTAATACCACAGCCCACGCTTGGCGCTGAGCTGCAGATAACGCTCGGCCAGCTCGGTTTGGCCCTTTTCTGCCGAAGACACCGCTAATTGATAGGGCGCCCAAATGTTGTGCTGATCCTCGCGTATCAACGTCAGGTACAGCGACATCGCCTCTATTTCTTTCTCTTCCAGGGTCTGCGCCGGGCGCGGCTGGGTATTAAGCGTATGATGCTTAGGCAATGCCACGGGATCTTCCCCGGCAGGATAGCGCATTTCTGCGGAAAAGAGCGGTCTGGTGATAAAAGCCAGCAAAATGGCCAAAATAAAACAAGGCATGAGTTAATAACTTTATTTATTAATGCCGTAGCGGCATTTCACATTCCTCTGTGATGGCGCTTTCAGCCGTTTGGAAGTGAAAGCGCCAAAGCAGCCCTTATCGTACGCGCAGGATATAATCGCGGAATGCCGTTAACTGGCCGCTCAGGAAGTCGAGCGAGCGTTGTTCCGTCAATTCACCTTTCGCTTCATCCACTTTGTTCTGGATGACGCCGCCCATGAATTCAGGTTTGTTCATCACCATGGCGTCTAGGAACACCAGGATCTGGCGCAGATGATACTGGCAGCGCGCCCCGCCGATCGGGCCCATTGAGCAGGTTTGGATAGCAACCGGTTTGCCGGCCAGCGGCTGATTGGGCAGGCGGGAAATCCAGTCGATAGCATTTTTCAAACCACCTGGCACCGAGTAATTATACTCAGGCGTAATGATAATTACGCCGTCTGCCTGGCGGATTTGTTCTGCAATGGCCTCTACCGCGGCAGGGAAACCCTCATCTTGCTGCAGATCGGAATCGTAGAGCGGGATATCGCGGATTGAAGGCAGGGCTTCGATAGTAACGCCTTGAGGGGCGAGATTCGGCAATGTACGTGCCACCATGGCATTGTAAGAACCTTTGCGCAAACTGCCGAGCAGGGTAACGATTTTTAACGCTGGATCTGACATGTTAACTCTTCCTTATCGAATGAACAGATTTAGGCTAAAACTCCCACAACAGATAGTATGGCAAATATGATAATGATAATAGGCCAAGTATGAATCTTTATTCGTTTTTATAATTGGTAGCGGGAATTAATAGCATTAAAAAAGAGAATGCTTGTTAATTTATATAAATCAATAAATTAGTTTTTCTTGTGCGCTTTATCCTGTGGCAGTGCAGCACAGCGTGGCGTGATCCCACCACAGGTTGTGGTTCACCTGGGTATCGAAAACCGCAAACTGATGCGAGGCGATTTCCTGCAACAGCCGGGGTAACGGCATCAAGGTTCGCCAGGGGCCGCTATCCTGCCGGAACTGATAATGTGTTCGCTCATAGTCTGTGCCGTTCGGATGATACGCCTATGCCAACGCCGACGGCGTATTAGCTGAAATACCTATGTTAGGCCGGCTTTTTTACATTCATACGGCAGGGGAGACGTTATTGCTCACTTAACTTCATCTCCGGTAATACTCATTTTCCCGTGGAAGCAAGATCCCCCAGATGGCATGATAATTTGTATAAGAAAACGGCGGAGTTCAATTGTTTACCAACGAGGAATTCTATGAGTAACCAGACGCAGATAACCGTATTTCAGGGAGTAGTTGGCGATCGTAACGATCTGGCGCGCCCCGGCGCTATGGCAATCGGTAAGTTGCTTGCTCAACGGTTTGGCCTAACACCCGAAATTATCGGCGCATCGGCTGCGGTGATTGGCGGCGGCTGGCGGGAAGCCCTGGAAGCCGCCAAACCATCATTGAACGCCTTATCCGGTCGGCTAGACCATCTTTTTGCAGAAAATATTAAACCTTTTACCGCATCCAGCCGCTGCGCGGCATCATTGGCAACATTACCGGTGGTTGCGCGTTATCATCCCGAAGCCTGCATCGTTTGGTTCGATGCCCATGCGGATCTGAATACCCCTGCCACTTCAGCAACGGGCTATCTTGGCGGCTTTTCTATCGCAGGGCCGGTCGGTTTATGGGATTCCGGTTTAGGCAGCGGTGTCGATTTATCCGCGGTGATACTGGTTGGTGCCCGTGATATTGATCCTCCAGAACAAAAACTGATCGACGACGGGAAGTTGCAATGGGTAGCGGCAGGCGACGGACTGGCGGAAGGATTAAGGCGTGCGATTAATGGCCGAGCGGTTTATGTCCATCTGGACTGTGATGTATTGGCTCCGGACATTGTCCCTACGGAATATCGGGTTCCGGGCGGGCTGTCACTAGATGACCTTTATCATGCCTGCCAGGTGATTGCAGAAAATGCTGTCATTGGTGTGGAAATTGCCGAGTTTCAGATTTCCCAAATAGAAAACGGTTCTCCCGTTTCCCCAGCCTCTCTGCTTGATGCTTTAAGCCCGTTAATTAATGGATTAAATTCATAACGAACCCGTGTGCGCAGTGATGGTTTCGCTCATGTCGCAATGCGCCGGGCTGACGAGAAGTCCATAGCCGCCAATGGAAAAATCCCACATAACAAGCAGCTATGCGGGATGTGTGGAAGTGAGTGGACGCTTACAGACGCGGCGTTACTTGCCGATGCAGAAGCTGGAGAAAATGCGCCCCAGCAGATCGTCCGAGGTGAATGCGCCGGTTATCTCGCTTAAGCATTGCTGCGCCAGGCGCAGTTCTTCCGCCAGCAGTTCGCCGGCGTAGGCGCCGACCAATTGCTCTTTCCCTTGTTCCAGGTGCTGCGCAGCCTGTTCCAGTGCTTGCAGGTGGCGGCGGCGGGCCAGGAAGCCGCCTTCCATGTTGCTGGTAAAGCCCATACTCTGTTTCAGGTGGTCGCGCAGTTCATCAATACCTTCACCCGTGCGGGCTGAAAGGCGAATAAGTGAGTGACCGTTCACTTCGTGGATGCCTAGCGTTTCGCCTGTGATATCGGCTTTATTACGCACCACGGTAATCGGCAGGGTACCCGGCAGGCGCGCCATAAACTCCGGGCAGATCTCGCTCGGGTCGGTGGCCGCCGTGGTGGTGCCGTCGACCATAAACAGCACGCGGTCTGCCTGTTCGATCTCATTCCACGCACGTTCGATGCCGATACGTTCTACTTCGTCGTTGGCTTCGCGCAGCCCTGCGGTGTCGATGATGTGCAACGGCATGCCGTCAATATGAATATGCTCGCGCAGCACGTCGCGCGTGGTGCCGGCGATATCCGTGACGATCGCCGCTTCGCGGCCTGCCAGGGCGTTGAGCAGGCTGGATTTACCGGCGTTCGGCCGGCCGGCGATCACCACCCGCATGCCTTCGCGCAGCAGGCTGCCCTGGCGGGCCTCACAGCGCACGCTGTCCAGATCGGCCATCACGCCGTTAAGTTGGGCCTCTATCTTACCGTCCGAGAGGAAGTCGATCTCTTCATCGGGAAAGTCGATGGCCGCCTCCACATAGATTCGCAGGTGAGTGAGTGCTTCCACAAGCTGGTGGATACGGGCCGAAAATACCCCTTGCAGCGAGTTCACGGCCGAACGTGCCGCCTGTTCGGAACTGGCATCAATCAAATCGGCAATGGCTTCGGCCTGGGCCAGATCGAGCTTGTCATTGAGGAATGCCCGCTCGGAAAACTCGCCCGGCCGCGCAATGCGCACGCTTGGCAGCGCCAGAATGCGTTTGAGCAACAGATCGAGTATCACCGGCCCACCGTGGCCTTGCAGTTCCAGCACGTCTTCCCCGGTAAAGGAGTTGGGGCCGGGAAACCACAGTGCGATGCCCTGATCGAGCGGCGTGCCGTTTGCGTCGCGAAACGGCAGATAATCAGCGTAGCGGGGCTTGGGCAGCTTGCCGAGCACGGCCTGAGCCACCTCTTTAGCGTTGCTGCCGGAAATGCGCAGAATGCCGACGCCGCCGCGCCCCGGCGGGGTGGCAAGGGCTGCGATAGTATCGGATGTGCTCATAGCGGGTTCTCTCTCAATATGCAAAAAGGCGGTCTTATGACCGCCTCTTGGTTACGCAGCAGGGGGGCAAAATGCCTAACCCCTCAATACGCTTACGACTTTTTCTTTTCGCGGCTGTGCAGGCCACGTTTTTCCAGCCCGCGGTAAATCAGCTGCTGCTGGATGATGGTGACCAGGTTGCTGACGATATAGTACAACACCAGGCCAGACGGGAACCACAGGAAGAACACGGTGAAGATCACCGGCATGAAGGTCATGATCTTCTGCTGCATCGGGTCCGTCACGGTGGTCGGCGACATCTTCTGGATGAAGAACATCGTAACGCCCATCAGGATTGGCAGGATGTAGTACGGATCCTGCGCGGACAGATCGTGGATCCACAGCGCGAACGGCGCGTGGCGCAGCTCAACCGAGCCCATCAGCATGTAATACAACGCCAGGAAAATTGGCATCTGTATAACCAGCGGTAGGCAGCCGCCCAGCGGGTTCACTTTCTCTGACTTGTACAGCGCCATCATTTCCTGGCTCATGCGCTGTTTGTCATCACCGATGCGCTCACGCATCGCCTGCAGTTTTGGCTGCAGCATGCGCATTTTGGCCATCGAGGTGTACTGCGCTTTGGTCAGCGGGTACATGATGCCACGCACGATGAAGGTGATGATGATGATCGAGAAGCCCCAGTTACCGATAAAGCCGTGAATGAACTTCAGCAGTTTGAACAGCGGTTGGGAAATAAACCACAGCCAGCCGTAATCCACGGTCAGATCCAGGTGCGGAGCAAGCTGAGCCATCTGATCCTGCAGTTCTGGGCCAACCCACAGCGTCGCGTTAAGCTGCTGTTGTGCGCCCGGCTGCACGATAACCGGTGCAGATTTAAAGCCGATGGCAGACAGATTGTCGCCCGGTTTGGCGGTGTAGAAGGTGTTGCTGCCTTGCGTCGCCGGCACCCAGGCGGTGGCGAAATATTGTTGCAACATCGCAACCCAACCGCCCTGCGTGTTGACGTTCAGGTATTCTTCTTTATCGAACGCGTATTTCTCGTATTTGGTGTCGCTGGTCGAGAATGCGGCGCCGCGGAAGGTATGCAGCGCAAAGTTACTGCTGCCGGTATCGCGGTGCTTAGGCAGTTCGGTGGTTTGTTTCAACTGGCCGAACAGAGACAGCTCCAACGGGTTGGTGCTCTGGTTGTTGATGCTGTAATCCACGCCCACGGCATAGTGGTTGCGTTTGAGCACGAACGTCTTGGTGAATTCCACGCCGTCACGGGTATAGGTCAGCGGGATACGCAGTTCGTCCTGGCCATCGGCCAGCGTGAAGGTGTCTTGCGCCGCCTGGAACAGCGGACGTTCGCCATTGGCTGGGTTGTCCGGCCCGTTTTTGCCCGTCAGGCCGCTTTGCGCCTGATAAACAAACGATGGTGTTGTTTCCAGCAGTTGGAACGGCGTTGATGAACCCAGAGTATCCGGGTAAGCCAACAGTTTAGCCTGCTCAATGTCACCACCACGGGTATTGATGGTCAGCGACAGCACGTCTGTATTAACCGTAATCAGCTTACCCTGCCCACTGGCTGGCACGGCCTGGCTGGCTGCATCACCGGTTGCTGCGTTCGTGGTCTGTTGCGTGGTCTGGGCGGCTGGTTGCGGAGCATTATCCGTTTGCCAGGCCTGCCAGATCATGAAAGACACGAACAGCAGAGCGATGAGGAGAAGATTGCGTTGCGAATCCATCGTTAGTGTTCTCTGTTATTGTCAGTTTTCGGCGGCACGGGATCATCACCACCTGGGTTCAAAGGGTGGCATTTTAATACGCGTTTCACTGCCAACCAACTGCCTTTTATCATGCCAAACCTGCGTAATGCCTCAATTGCGTAATGAGAGCATGTTGGCTGGAAGCGACAGCGCGGCCCAAGCAACGGGCTGAGCACGAGCTGATAGGCTCGCACCAGCCCGATCAGGATGCGGGCGCCTGGCGACAGTGACGACGCCATAATTTTTCCAACGCTTCCGTCAACGCGCGGTTATCAAGATCCGCAACCCCCTTTTTGGCAACCACGACAAAATCCATCGGCGGCAAATTGTGCTGGTGCAAACGGAAGCTTTCGCGAGTAAGGCGTTTGATCCGATTGCGCTCATGCGCGCGCTTGACGTGTTTTTTGGCGACGGTAAGACCGATGCGGGGATGCCCCAGCTGGTTCAGGCGGCCGAGGATGGTGATTTGCGGCGTGCCAGCCCGTTGTGGCTGCTGGAAGACGAAAGTGAAATGAGTGGGAGTTAACAAACGTAACTCCCTGGGAAAAGCGAGCTTAACCACTCGGTGGGTTAGCTTTTATTACTTAGAAACAGTCAGACGAGCACGGCCTTTCGCACGACGGCGGGCCAGAACTTGACGACCATTTTTGGTGGCCATACGAGCACGGAAACCGTGGCTACGGTTGCGCTTCAATACGGACGGTTGGAAAGTGCGTTTCATAGCGATTTCTACCTAAACTTAAAATAATTACTGATCAGTAAACGCGTTTGGCTACTCGGCGTGAAGACGACCGACGCCTCAATCGCAATATATAAAGAGGCGGGATTGTAATAATTGTACAGTCCTGAGTCAATTCACATCGCGCTAGCCTACCTGGTTGCTTGCCAATACGGAGGAAAATCCGGTTTTGGCCCGTGGTCACCGCAGAATCCTGTCCGGCAAATAACACACCATGAAGGAACCAGGTATCACACGTAGGGCGAAGATTATACGGACTCGCGCTTAAAGCGCAAGGATCCCGGCGCGATCCTGGCGCATTGGCGAAAAGATCCGCCGTGGATAACCGGGTATAACCTGTTGGCGGTGAAAAAACGCCGGCCTGAATCCGGGATCTCTCCAGTATTTAACGGCTTATGGCGAAAAGATCGTCGCCGGCCGCGGCCTGTGGATAAAATGGATCTAATCTGTGATGAAGGGGAGGATCTCTTGCGCCATTTGCGCTATGATCCGTCATTCCGATCGCGATCCCCATCGTGGGATCGTGGCGGGCATTACCCCGATGGATGTCGAACCTCGCTCTGGCGGCCTGTACATAAAGCCGGCGATGCTGCGGTTCGCACGAATACAGGGGATAAACCGTGAAAGGCGGTTCGCAGGCCCCACAGGCAGTCAGCCGTTGCCGGGCGTGTGTCAAAAATCATGAGTCATATAAAGTAGCCCGATTCTTTTCTTTTTATTGATCTTGTTCGAGTGGAGTTCGCCGTGTCACTTTCGCTTTGGCAGCAGTGTCTTGCCCGATTGCAGGATGAGTTACCTGCCACAGAATTTAGTATGTGGATACGCCCATTGCAGGCGGAACTGAGTGACAACACCCTGGCGCTGTATGCGCCGAATCGCTTTGTGCTGGATTGGGTGCGCGATAAGTACTTAAACAATATCAATGGCCTGCTGAATGATTTCTGCGGTACCGATGCCCCTTTGCTGCGTTTCGAAGTGGGGAGCAAGCCGGTGAGCCAAATCCTCAACCCAGCGGTGGCCGAAAGCCGCAGCAGTGCTCCGGTGGCGCCGGTAGCGGCGCGCATGGCGGCGCCCTCACGCCCCAGTTGGGATAATGCGGCGCCGCAGCCTGAGCTTTCTTACCGTTCCAACGTCAACCCCAAGCATACGTTCGATAACTTCGTTGAAGGTAAATCGAACCAGCTGGCGCGCGCCGCGGCGCGCCAGGTGGCGGATAACCCCGGCGGCGCGTATAACCCGCTGTTTTTATACGGCGGCACCGGCCTGGGTAAGACCCACCTGTTGCACGCGGTGGGTAACGGCATTATGGCGCGCAAGGCCAACGCCAAGGTGGTGTACATGCATTCGGAACGCTTTGTTCAGGATATGGTCAAAGCCTTGCAGAATAATGCCATTGAAGAGTTCAAGCGTTACTACCGCTCGGTTGATGCACTGCTGATCGATGACATCCAGTTTTTCGCCAACAAGGAGCGTTCACAGGAAGAGTTCTTCCACACCTTCAATGCGCTGCTTGAAGGCAACCAGCAGATCATTCTGACGTCAGACCGCTACCCCAAAGAAATCAATGGGGTGGAAGATCGCCTGAAGTCCCGTTTTGGCTGGGGGCTGACTGTGGCGATCGAGCCGCCGGAGCTGGAAACCCGCGTGGCGATCCTGATGAAAAAGGCCGACGAGAACGACATTCGTCTGCCGGGCGAAGTGGCGTTTTTCATCGCCAAGCGCCTGCGCTCCAACGTGCGTGAGCTTGAAGGGGCACTGAACCGAGTGATCGCCAATGCGAACTTTACCGGGCGCGCCATCACCATCGATTTTGTGCGGGAGGCGCTGCGCGATCTGCTGGCGTTGCAGGAAAAGCTGGTCACCATCGATAACATTCAGAAGACGGTGGCGGAATATTATAAAATTAAAGTCGCGGATTTGCTGTCCAAACGGCGTTCACGCTCGGTTGCCCGCCCGCGCCAGATGGCGATGGCATTGGCAAAAGAGCTCACCAACCACAGCCTGCCGGAAATCGGCGATGCGTTTGGTGGCCGCGACCATACCACGGTGTTGCACGCCTGCCGTAAAATCGAGCAGTTGCGTGAGGAAAACCACGACATCAAAGAAGATTTTTCCAATTTAATCAGAACATTATCCTCATAGCGCTATGAAATTTATCGTTGAACGTGAGCATCTGCTAAAACCGCTGCAACAGGTGAGTAGCCCACTGGGCGGCCGCCCGACGCTGCCGATCCTGGGTAACCTGCTGCTCCAGGTGACGGAAGGCTCGTTGCTGCTGACCGGCACCGATCTGGAAATGGAGATGGTGGCGCGCGTTGCCCTGTCTCAGCCCCATGACGCGGGCGCGACGACAGTCCCTGCGCGTAAGTTTTTTGACATCTGCCGCGGCCTGCCGGAAGGCGCTGAAATCGCCGTTCAGTTGGAAGGCGAACGGATGCTGGTGCGCTCCGGCCGCAGCCGCTTTTCGCTGTCTACGCTGCCGGCGGCGGATTTCCCCAACCTGGACGACTGGCAAAGCGACGTCGAGTTCACGTTGCCGCAGGCCACGTTGAAACGCTTGATCGAAGCGACCCAGTTTTCCATGGCGCATCAGGACGTGCGTTACTACCTGAACGGTATGCTGTTTGAAACCGAAGGTGAAGAACTGCGCACGGTCGCCACCGACGGCCACCGCCTAGCGGTGTGCTCCATGCCTATCGGCCAGCAGTTGCCTTCCCATTCGGTGATCGTGCCGCGTAAAGGGGTGATGGAACTGGTGCGTTTGCTCGACGGCGGCGATTCGCTGTTGCAGCTGCAAATCGGCAGCAACAACATTCGCGCTCACGTCGGCGATTTTATCTTTACGTCCAAGCTGGTTGACGGCCGTTTCCCGGATTATCGCCGCGTATTGCCGAAAAACCCCGACAAAACCCTGGAAGCCGGCTGCGATCTGCTCAAACAAGCGTTCGCCCGTGCGGCGATCCTGTCGAACGAGAAATTCCGCGGCGTGCGGCTGTATGTGAGCGAGAACCAGCTCAAAATCACTGCCAATAACCCGGAGCAGGAAGAAGCGGAAGAGATCCTTGATGTCAGCTACGGCGGCACTGAAATGGAAATCGGCTTCAACGTCAGCTATGTGCTCGACGTATTAAATGCGCTGAAATGTGAAGACGTGCGCCTGCTGCTGACCGATTCGGTTTCCAGCGTGCAGATTGAAGACAGCGCCAGCCAGGCGGCGGCGTATGTTGTCATGCCAATGCGATTGTGATCGATGCCGGGGCTTGCTGACTTGCCATGCTACCGTTTGGACGGCGCCCGCCAGCTTCGCGTACTTGCTGTACGCGCCGGTGGTTGTGCGTTGCCCACAGGTAAACGGCCTGTGCCGATAGCGCCCTTACATTGAGCATATTTTTCCCAATGATGGAATTGGTATGGCTCTGACGCGTTTACTGATTAAAGATTTCCGCAATATTGAAGCGGCGGATCTGGAGCCGGCCGCCGGCTTTAACTTTCTGGTGGGCTCCAACGGCAGCGGTAAAACCAGCGTGCTGGAAGCGGTATATACGCTGGGGCACGGGCGCGCATTTCGCAGCCTGCAGGCCGGGCGAGTGATCCGCCACGATCAGCCAGAATTCATTTTGCATGGCCGGATCGACAGCGGCGCCGAACGCGAACTGTCGGTGGGGCTGAGCAAAAATCGCCAGGGAGACGGCAAGGTGCGCATTGACGGCAGCGACGGCCATAAGGTGGCTGAGCTTGCCCAGTTGCTGCCGATGCAACTGATTACGCCTGAAGGTTTCACCCTGCTTAACGGCGGGCCGAAATTCCGCCGTGCCTTTCTGGACTGGGGGTGTTTTCACAACGATCCCGGTTTTTTCACCGCCTGGAGTAACTTAAAACGCTTGCTGAAGCAGCGCAATGCCGCGCTGCGTCAGGTAAGCCGCTACGCGCAGATTCGCGCTTGGGATCAGGAACTGATCCCGCTGGCAGAACGTATCAGCGCGTGGCGGGCGGCTTATTGCGATGCGCTTGCCGCGGATATTGCCGCGACGTGCACGCAGTTTCTGCCCGAATTTGCCCTGAGCTTTTCATTCCAGCGCGGTTGGGATAAAGAGAGCGACTATGGCGAACTGTTGGAACGCCAGTTTGAACGCGACAGGGCGTTAACCTATACCGCGCTGGGGCCGCATAAGGCGGATTTCCGCATTCGTGCCGATGGCACGCCGGTAGAGGATTTATTATCGCGCGGTCAGCTAAAACTGCTGATGTGCGCGTTGCGCTTAGCGCAGGGTGAGTTTCTCACCCGGCAGAGCGGGCGGCGTTGCCTGTATCTGATTGATGATTTTGCCTCCGAGCTGGACACCGGCCGTCGCCGGTTGCTGGCCGATCGCCTGAAAGCTACCCAGGCCCAGGTATTTGTCAGCGCCATTAGCGCTGAGCAAGTCACCGATATGGCTGGTGAAAAGGGCAAGATGTTCCGCGTGGAACAAGGTAAAATAGAGGTTCAACCACAGGACTAAAATGAGCGAGAAACGTTGATGTCGAATTCTTATGACTCCTCAAGTATCAAGGTATTAAAAGGGCTGGACGCGGTGCGTAAACGCCCAGGCATGTATATCGGTGATACCGATGACGGTACCGGCCTGCATCACATGGTATTCGAGGTTGTGGACAACGCTATCGACGAAGCACTCGCTGGCCACTGTAGTGACATTCAGGTGACCATCCATGCCGACAACTCCGTCTCGGTGCAGGATGATGGCCGTGGGATCCCAACCGGTATTCACGAGGAAGAAGGGGTTTCCGCGGCGCAGGTAATCATGACCGTCCTGCACGCCGGCGGTAAATTCGATGATAACTCGTATAAGGTTTCCGGCGGCTTGCACGGCGTGGGTGTATCGGTTGTTAACGCCCTGTCCGAGAAGCTTGAGCTGGTGATTCGCCGCGAGGGCAAGGTGCATGAGCAAACCTACAGCCACGGCGAACCGCAGGGGCCGCTGAAAGTGGTGGGTGAAACCGATCAAACCGGCACCATGGTGCGTTTCTGGCCAAGCTACCAGACGTTCACCAACCAAACCGAATTCCAGTATGAAATCCTGGCTAAACGCCTGCGGGAACTGTCGTTCCTCAACTCCGGGGTTTCTATTCGCCTGAAAGACAAACGCACCGATAAAGAAGACCACTTCCACTACGAAGGCGGGATCAAGGCGTTTGTTGAATATCTGAACAAAAACAAAACGCCTATCCACCCAACGGTGTTCTATTTCTCTACCGTGAAGGATGATATCGGTGTGGAAGTCGCGCTGCAGTGGAACGACGGCTTCCAGGAAAACATTTACTGCTTTACCAACAACATCCCACAGCGTGATGGGGGTACCCACCTGGCCGGCTTCCGCGCCGCTATGACCCGTACCCTAAACGCATATATGGATAAAGAAGGCTACAGCAAAAAAGCGAAAGTCAGCGCCACCGGCGACGATGCGCGCGAAGGCCTGATTGCCGTGGTTTCAGTAAAAGTACCGGATCCGAAGTTCTCTTCGCAGACCAAAGACAAACTGGTTTCTTCAGAAGTGAAAACTGCGGTTGAACAACAGATGAACGAACTGCTGGCGGAATACCTGCTGGAAAACCCATCTGATGCGAAAATCGTGGTCGGCAAAATTATTGATGCGGCGCGTGCGCGTGAAGCTGCGCGTAAAGCCCGTGAAATGACCCGCCGCAAGGGCGCACTGGATCTGGCCGGCCTGCCGGGCAAGCTGGCCGACTGCCAGGAGCGCGATCCGGCCCACTCCGAACTGTACCTGGTGGAAGGGGACTCGGCGGGCGGCTCTGCCAAGCAGGGGCGTAACCGCAAGAACCAGGCGATTCTGCCGTTGAAAGGTAAAATCCTCAACGTGGAGAAAGCGCGCTTCGACAAAATGCTGTCTTCGCAGGAAGTGGCTACGCTGATCACCGCGCTGGGTTGCGGCATTGGCCGCGATGAATACAACCCGGATAAACTGCGTTACCACAGCATCATCATCATGACCGATGCCGACGTCGATGGTTCGCACATCCGTACGCTGCTGTTGACCTTCTTCTATCGTCAGATGCCGGAAATCATCGAGCGCGGCCACGTGTTTATCGCTCAGCCGCCGCTGTACAAGGTGAAAAAAGGCAAGCAGGAACAGTACATCAAAGATGATGAAGCGATGGATCAGTACCAGATCGCCATTGCGATGGACGGCGCGGCGCTGCATACCAATGCCAGTGCGCCAGCGCTGGCCGGCGCGCCGCTGGAGAAACTGGTCGCCGAGCACTATAGCGTGCAGAAGCTGATCGGCCGCATGGAGCGCCGCTACCCGCGTGCGCTGCTGAACAACCTGATTTACCAGCCGACGCTGCACGAAGATGATTTTAGCGATCGCGCTAAAGTGCAGGCTTGGATCGAATCGCTGGTGAAACTGCTGAACGAGAAAGAACAGCACGGCAGCAGCTACAGCTACGTTATTCACGAAAACCGTGAGCGCCAGATGTTTGAGCCGGCGCTGCGTATCCGTACCCACGGCGTGGATACGGACTATCAGTTGGATTTCGATTTCATTCACGGTGGCGAATACCGCAAGATCTGCCAACTGGGTGAGACACTGCGCGGCCTGATTGAAGAAGACGCCTATATCGAACGCGGCGAGCGCCGCCAGCCGGTGAGCAGCTTCGAGCAGGCGCTGGAATGGCTGGTGAAAGAATCCCGCCGCGGCCTGTCCGTTCAGCGCTACAAAGGGTTGGGCGAAATGAACCCGGAACAGCTGTGGGAAACCACCATGGATCCGGAAGGCCGCCGCATGCTGCGCGTGACCGTGAAGGATGCGATTGCGGCAGACCAGCTGTTTACCACACTGATGGGGGATGCGGTTGAGCCACGCCGTGCCTTTATCGAAGAGAACGCCCTGAAAGCGGCGAATATCGATATCTAACGCCGCCAACGCGTCTGAAGTCTCGCGTTATCGGCTTGGCAAAAATCCGCACAGGTTTTCCTGGGCGGATTTTTTATGCGCGTTTACCGCTGACAGGGCGGACAAAAACGCGCTAGCATGTGGAAAATCACTGGGAGAACGTGTTGATGGCTATTGAACTGATCGCAATTGATATGGATGGGACGCTGCTGGACCCGCAGAACCAGATAACGCCGCGGGTCAAGGAGGCTATTACCCAGGCGCGCCGCCAAGGGGTATACGTGGTGTTGGCCACGGGGCGGCCTTATGTTGGCGTGCAGAATTATCTGCGGCAGTTGGATATTCAAGGCAGTAATGATTATTGCATTACCTACAACGGCGCTCTGGTGTTACAGGCGGCGGATGGCACTTGCCTGCTGCAGGAAACGCTGGGTTTTGATGACTATCTGTATTTTGAGAAACTGGCGCGCGAGCTGGGCGTCCACTTCCAGGCCTTTGATTTCAATACGCTGTATACCGCCAACAAAGACATCGGCAAATACACCATCCACGAAGCATCGCTGACCGGCATTCCTCTGAAATACCGCAGTGTGGAAGAGATGGATCGCCAGATGCGTTTCCCGAAAGTGATGATGATTGACGAACCGGCATTGCTCGACAGCGCCATCGCCCGCCTGCCGCCGGAGGCGAAGGCCGGTTACACCATAGTGAAGAGCGCGCCTTACTACCTTGAGATCCTGAGTAAAAAGGCAGATAAAGGGGCCGGGGTGCGGAAACTGGCCCAACACCTTGGCATCAAGCAGGAAAACGTGATGGCGCTGGGCGATCAAAGCAACGACTACGCAATGGTCGACTATGCCGGCGTCGGCGTGGCGATGGGCAACGCCATCCCGGAACTCAAGCAGATAGCACAGTTTGTCACCACCACCAATGCCGAAGATGGCGTCGCGCGAGCCATTGAAAAGTTTGTGCTCAACGCCTGAGACCCGCCAGGCTTCGCCTTCTCTGCGGCGGGCAGAGAAGGCGAGGTTGCTTATACCTGCTGGCTATCGCCGAGAGCTTTCAGGTATTTATCCAAATCGATATTTCTGCCGCACAGCACCACCGCCACCTTTTTCCCTTGATATTCCGGTGCTAGTTTAATCGCCGCTGCCAGCGCCACGCCGGCGGCGCCTTCTATCATCCAGCGTTCGCTGGCGGCGAGCAGCCGCAAAGCCTGCTTGATCTGTGCCTCACTGACCAGCACTTTACGGTCGATCAGCTGTTGGCACGGCGCGAAGGTGACGGCGCCGGGTTCTACGCCGCCGGCGGTGCCGTCGGAAAGCGTTTCTTGTTCTTCCACCGGGAAAATCTCCCCGGCTTCCAGCGCGCTGTACATACTGGTGGCGTTTTCCGGCCAGCAGGCAATAAGTTCGGTTTTTGGCGACAATCGCTGCAGAACGGTACCAATACCGGTAATGTAGCCACCACCGCCTACGGCGACGAATACTGCGTCCAGATCGGGCTGTTGCTCCACCAGCTCCATGCCGCAGGTGCCTTGGCCGGCAATCACCTGCACATCGTTATAGGGTGAAACATAGGTTTTTTGTTGCTCGGCGGCGGCGGCTTTGCCTTGCAATTCGGCATTGAGCCCATCGCCCGGCACCAGTTCCACCTGCGCGCCCAGCGCGCTAATCGCCGCCCTTTTTATTTTGGCGACGCTTTCCGGCGCATAAACGGTAACGTTAACTCCCGCCAGCTTGCCGGCCTGCGCCATCGCCAAGCCGTGGTTGCCGCTAGACGCCGCGATCACGCCGCGCTTGCGCTGCTCGCTGCTCAACAGGCGCAGTTTGTTGCTGGCGCCGCGGAACTTGAATGAGCCCGTTAGTTGCAGGTGCTCGCACTTCAGATACAGTTCGCAGCCCAGTTGCTGCGACAATGCCGGGCTGTGCTCCAGTGGCGTCACGCGTACCTGCGGGCGCAATAGCCGGTGTGCGGATACGATCTCATCAAATAGGTTGCTCATGCAGATTCCTTAATGTTTCTCTGATAGTGGTAACCCATTGTCCGGTTGAGGGGGGTCGCCATGTAAGCCCACGCCGCTTTTCCTCTGGACGTAACTTAAGAGCATATGTGAATCATAAGGATAGCGCTAATACATTCCTATTTTTTGTGTTTAATCTCGGCGCCTGGTTATTTTAATATTTATCTGATTTATATATCCAACGAAATATATAAATCATTTCCTAAGTATAATCCTATTTTTATCGCAGATATAACACTCTATAAATTCCTGCGTTATTATAGGCCACAGCCGCAGAGCATCAGCGGAAACATAATGGGCAAACCAATAAAAAGAGAACGGTAATATGAAAAAATGGGTTTTGGCATCCCTGCTGAGTCTGTTTAGCGTTTCCGCTATGGCGCATACGGTCAGCCAGGCAAAACACATGCGCGATAATCAGGATGTGACGTTGACCGGGAAAATCGTTAAATATCTGGGGGATGAAAACTACTTGTTTAAAGACAATACCGGGCAGATCGTTATTGAAGTTGATGACGACGATGACGAAAGGCTGCGCCACTATACCGGCACCGTTACGCTGGTGGGGGAGATCGATCGTAACGATAGCCGGGTAAAAATCGACGTTGATTCCGTCAGGAAAAGATAACATCGCTTGGTTGTGTTAAATAGCATGCCGGTAGCCAACCGGCATGCTATTTATAAATCATTTTAATATCCTATTAGCGCGTAGCCTTAACCGTCTATGCCGTCGAGCTTAATTAGGTAATTCTAATAAATAGCGCGTCGGTAACGGGAAAATTTAAATCTATTATTTAAACGCTGTTTTTTTATTACCTGCCAATAAAACGACGTCGTACATGGGGATTTCGAGCACGGGCCAGGTTCAAAATAGCCCGTAAGCCGCTATCATGGTGCCTCTGTCTGAAAGGAGCCACCATGAGCTATCGGGAAAAACAGCTGACCCTCGCCGAGCGCGGGCATCAGCTAACCAACATTAACGTCTGGACGCCGTGTGGCCAGTGGTTGGCCTATGACGTGCGCCCCAGCGGCGCGTCTTTTACCGGCTTGACCATTGAACGGGTCAATGTGTTCACCGGCGAGGTTGAAGTCGTATACCGCGCCCAGTTCGGTGCGCACGTTGGCGTGGTCACCGTCAGCCCCGATGCCCCGGCGCGTTATGTCTTTATTCACGGCCCGGAGCACCCAGACAGTAGTTGGCATTATGATTTCCATCACCGCCGCGGCGTGATCGTCAGCGAATCGGATCGCGAATTGGCGGTTACCTTGGATGCGCTTGATATTACCCCTCCCTTCACGCCCGGCGCACTGCGCGGCGGCAGCCATGTGCACGTGTTCAGCCCCGATGGCAGCCGCCTGAGCTTCACCTATAACGATCATGTGTTGCATGAGCGCGATCCGGCGCTGGATCTGCGCAATGTGGGGGTTGCCATACCGCTGCACGGGGTTAACCCGCCGAAACAGCACCCGCGTGAATATGACGGCAGCCACTTCTGTGTGCTGGTCAGCCGGACGGTGGCGCAGCCGCAGCCAGGCAGCGATGACATCAACCGCGCGTATGAAGAGGGGTGGGTCGGCAATAACGGCTATGTGAAACCCGACGGTAGCCGCCAGCGCTGGGCATTGGCGTTTATTGGCGATACCGTCTCTGCCCGCGGAGAAAAACTGCCGGAAGTCTTTATCGTCGATTTGCCGGCCAACGATGCCGCCTATGCCAAAGCGGGCGCTGAGCCGTTGCAGGGCACTGAAACTACGCTGCCGGCGCCGCCGCTTGGCGTTACCCAACGGCGCCTGACCAACACCGGCAATCGCCGCTATCCGGGGGTGGCGACCACGCTGCGCCATTGGTTACGCAGTTCGCCCGACGGTAGCCAAATCGCGTTTTTGATGAAAGATGACCGGGGCGTGGTGCAACTGTGGTCCGTTTCACCGAACGGCGGCGCGCCGCGCCAGATCAGCCAGAGTGAACATAGCGTGCAGTCAGCGTTCAGTTGGCACCCGCAGGGGGATAAAATTGCATTGGTGTGTGATAACAGCGTGATGCTGTGTGATGTTGCCAACGGGCGCATGCAGCGCCTGACGGCGCGGACGCCACAACCGCCGAGCGGCGATGCGGTGGTGTTCTCCCCGGATGGCCAATGGATCGCCTATATGCGTGAAGTCGCGGGGTGCAGCCAAATCTTTGTGGTCGGGCCTGTGGTGTGAATCAATAGCGCAGTGTGGCCCGCGCTATTGATTGGCCGGAGCGGCGTTGTGTTTGCCGGCCGCCGCCTGCTGCCCTTCATTGCGCAGCAGGCGTTCGCGCGGCGAATCCTCCGCTTTGTCTTTGTCGGCGCGCATATAGTCGTAGGGCAGCAGCACCGTATCCATCACCGCAGAAAACGGCAGATCAATCGCCACCAACGGCATCATGGCCCAGCTGGTGTTGTCATCCTTTAGCATATCAACGCTGGCACGGGTGCCAGGGTAGTAGCCCTGGTTTGGCCCGGTATGGCTCATCACACTCGAGCACCCGCCGGTGGCCAACAGCAGGCAACTGGCCGCTATCACTTTTATCTTTATCATCATTATCCATCCTGATGGGGTTAGAACCCCTAATTTGCTGATTTATAACATCATAAGATGTTTTTAAAAGAGCAAAGTCCCGCTCTGTGGCCGTTCTCTCACTTCATTGTAAGAGATAAATGCGCTTTCATCGCATTTTGCCATTATTTTTTGCGCGTTACCCATTGAAAAAACACCGCCCACCCCTATCTGATAAGGAGAGAAAAGAGGAGTTCGCCGTTAGGGGATTCCGGCTAGCGGCCTGTCCATAATGGAAGGCCAAATGATTAAACCTTGCTGAGGTATTTTAGGAGGCTGTTTTATGCGTAATTTCGATCTGGCGCCGCTCTACCGTTCCGCGATTGGTTTCGATCGCCTGTTTAACGCCCTGGAAGCGGGCCAAAGCCAAGGTAATGGTGGCTACCCGCCGTATAACGTTGAACTGGTTGATGAAAATAATTATCGCATCGCCATTGCCGTCGCCGGTTTTGCCGAAGATGAACTGGAAATTACCACGCATGACAACCTGTTGACCGTCCGCGGTGCGCACCAACGCGAGAATGCGGAAAAAACCTATTTATACCAAGGGATTGCAGAACGTAATTTCGAACGCAAATTCCAGTTGGCGGAACATATCCAAATTAAAGGCGCCAAACTGGAGAACGGCTTGCTGTATATCGATCTGGAGCGCGTGGTGCCGGAAACCTTAAAACCACGCAAAATTGAAATTAAATAATTGTTATTTTCATCGGTGATTTTCACCGGTGGAAATACCGTACTGCCCGCCGACAGGGGGCAAATAACGTTATACCCGAACGCCGTTATAAGGCCACGGGTCATCATCTCGCTTCATAGAAGGAGTTAATATTATGCGTAATTACGACTTATCCCCACTACTGCGTCAGTGGATCGGTTTTGATAAACTGGCAAGCTCAATGGGCAGTCAGGAGCCACAAGGGTTCCCGCCCTACAATATCGAAAAGAGCGACGATAACCATTATCGCATCTCCCTGGCGCTGGCCGGTTTTAAACAAAGTGAGCTGGATATTGAAGTGGAAGGCCCACGTCTGACCGTGCGCGGCAAACCTGCACTGCCGGAAAAACCGGTGGAATATCTGCACCAGGGGCTGGTATGCAAAGAGTTTACCCTGAGCTTTACCCTGGCTGAGCATTTGCACGTATCCGAGGCCGCGTTTGAAAACGGCCTGCTGCATATCGATCTGGTGCGCCAGATACCGGAAGCGCTGCAGCCACAGCGGATCGCGATTGGCAGCACGCCTGGGATAGAAGCAAAATAACCGCCTGAAAAGCGTTAAATTTTATGGGGGAGGCCTGAAAGGGCTTCCCCCGTTTCGTTCTGTGGCACACCCCGCATTCACTCGCGTTGCCTTATGTCAGAATCCCTAAGGTTAAGCATCTATCCTACAACGTAGAGCAAGGTTTCAAACTTGTCTTAAGGTCGTAACCTATGAGCGATATCGCACAGGCTGTCAGCATGCTGGCGTTGGTGGCCGTTCTTGGGCTGTGGATTGGCAACTGGAAAGTGTACGGCGTGGGGTTGGGGATCGGCGGCGTGCTGTTTGGCGGCATTATCGTCGGCCATTTTGCCCAGACTTACCAGATCGAGCTCAACAGTGACATGCTGCATTTCATCCAGGAGTTTGGTCTGATCCTGTTCGTCTATACCATTGGTATTCAGGTTGGGCCGGGTTTTTTTTCCTCCCTGCGCGTTTCCGGGCTACGGCTGAACGGCTTTGCCATCCTGCTGGTATTGATTGGCGGCCTGGTGGCGGCCGCGGTGCACAAGCTGTTTGATGTTCCCTTGCCGATTATCCTCGGCGTTTTCTCCGGCGCGGTGACCAACACCCCGGCACTGGGCGCCGGCCAACAAATCCTGACCGATCTGGGTTCCGATCCGGCATTGGTCGATCGCATGGGGATGGGCTATGCGATGGCATACCCGTTCGGCATCTGCGGCATTCTGCTGGTGATGTGGCTGCTGCGGCTGTTTTTTCGCATCAACATTGAGCAGGAAGCGCGAGCATTTGACGATAGCCAGGGCAACAGCCGCGAACTGTTGCACACCATGAACGTCGCGGTGCGTAACCACAACCTGCACGGTATCGCCATTCAGCAGGTGCCGCTGCTTAACGGCGACGACATCATCTGTTCGCGGCTAAAACGGGGCGATCTGCTGATGGTGCCCGCACCGCATGAAAAGCTGGAGCTGGGGGATTATCTGCACCTGGTGGGCAGGCGGGAAAGCCTGGAAAGCGCCCGGTTGGTGATCGGGGAAGAGGTGGACGCCTCGCTTTCCACCCGCGGCACCACGCTGCAGGTCGTGCGCGCAGTAGTGACCAATGAGCAAGTACTGGGCAAGAAAATCCGCGAGCTGAACCTGAAGAAAAAATATGACGTGGTAGTGTCGCGGCTGAACCGGGCTGGGGTGGAGCTGGTCGCTGGCAGCAATGTGTCGCTGCAGTTCGGCGACATACTCAACCTGGTAGGCCGGCCGGAGGCGATCGACGCGGTGGCGGCCATTGTGGGCAACGCCAGGCAAAAATTACAACAGGTGCATATGCTGCCGGTGTTTATCGGCGTAGGGCTGGGGGTGTTGCTCGGCTCGATTCCGCTGTTCGTGCCCGGTTTCCCGGCGGCGCTGCGCCTGGGGCTTGCCGGTGGCCCGCTGGTGGTGGCGCTGATTCTGGGGCGGATAGGCAGCATCGGCAAGCTGTATTGGTTTATGCCGCCGGGCGCCAACCTGGCGTTGCGTGAACTGGGCATCGTGCTGTTTCTGGCGGTAGTGGGCCTGAAGTCGGGCGGCAACTTTGTCGATACGCTGGTGAACGGCGACGGGCTGGCGTGGGTGGGCTACGGGGTGCTGATCACCGCCATCCCGCTGATCGCGGTGGGCGTCTTGGCCCGGCTGGTCGGCAAGATGAATTACCTGACGCTCTCGGGCATGTTGGCCGGCTCAATGACCGATCCGCCGGCGCTGGCCTTTGCCAACAACCTGCACCCCACCAGCGGCGCGGCGGCGCTGTCCTATGCCACGGTTTACCCGCTGGCGATGTTCCTGCGCATCATCTCGCCGCAACTGCTGGCGGTGCTGTTCTGGGCTATATAGGGGCTGCGGCAGCCGCCCCATTGCCGGCTAGCGAATTTGCACGGCCGGCGCCGCGGCATTCACTTCCCGGTGTGCGCGCTCAATCTCTTCCGCCAGGATTTTCACCCCTTGCTCTATTTTCTCCGGATCGGGCACGTAGTTCATGCGCATGCACTGGTGGGTATGCGGCCACTCATGCTCCAGCCCCGGGAAGAAATAGTGCCCCGGCACCATCAGCACACCGCGCTTTTTCAGCCGCTGATAGAGCAGCTCGGTGGTGATTGGCAGATCTTTAAACCACAGCCAAAGGAAGATAGCACCTTCCGGTTTGTGGATCAGGCAGCGCTCCGCCGGCAGGTAGCGGCGGATAATGTCGATCGTCTGCTCCACGCGCTGGCGGTAAAAAGGGCGAATAACCTCATTGGACAGGCGCAGCAGATCGCCGCGGGCGATCATTTCCGCCGCCAGCGCGGGGCCGATGCTGCCCGGCGACAGGCTGATGATGCCGTTCATATTGCTCAACGCGCTGATGGTCTTCTCGTCGGCAACCACGATCCCGCAGCGCGAACCCGGCAGGCCGAGCTTGGACAGGCTCATGCACAGAATGATGTTGGGGTTCCACAGCGGGGTGGCTTCACTGAAGATAATGCCGGGGAACGGCACGCCGTAGGCGTTATCGATCACCAGCGGGATATCGTGCTGCTGCGCCAGCGCGTCCAGCTTGATCAGCTCGTCGTCGGTGATCACGTTGCCGGTGGGGTTGGTCGGGCGGGAGACGCAGATCATGCCGATATCGTTGCTGATGTTCAGGTGTTCAAAATCGACGTGATACTTGAACTGGCCGCCCGGCAGCAGTTCGATATTGGGTTTGGCGGAGACAAACAGCCCTTCGTCCAGGCCGGCATCGGCGTAGCCAATGTACTCCGGCGCCAGGGGGAACAGCACGCGGCGGCGGCTGCCGTCGGCATAGCGGCCGGCAAACAGGTTAAATAAGTAGAAAAATGCGCTCTGGCTGCCATTTGTCAGTGCAATATTCTGTGGCTCTATTTGCCAACCAAGCTCGTCGCGCAGCAACTTGGCCAGCGCTTTCAGCAGGGTATCCTTGCCCTGAGGGCCGTCATAGTTGCACAGCGCTTCGGTCAGTTTGCCTTGCTCGAGCATCTCCTGGCACAGCTGTTTGAAGTAGCTCTCCATCTCGGGGATTTGCGCCGGGTTTCCGCCGCCAAGCATGATGGCGCCTGGGGTTCGCAGGCCTTCGTTCAGATCGTCCATCAAGCGGGTGATGCCCGCGTAACGGGTAAATTTGTCGCCGAAAAGTGAAAAAGTCATAGGTGTAGCAATATTATTTTTAGCAGGTTAATCCCTCACCATACCGCCAGACAAACTCCGGTGCAATGCGCCGGAAAAATAAACCACCGGGCGTAAACTTCACCAGGTGGTTTATTTTTAGCATAATCCACTGTTTTATTCTGGCCGTTCGCCCACCCAAACCACCATCACTTTATCGCCGGCGTGCTGGCGGCTGAAGGCGTAGTAACGGGCGTTCTGTTGCGATTGCTGCGTGCCTGCGCCAATGGCCGGGTGGCGGGCACGGAACTCGCCCAGGCGCTGCCAGTGGGCCAGCACCGGCGCTTTGGCGCCCTGCAGTTCCTGCCAGTTCATGTCCGAACGGGTGCCCTGCAGCGGATCGGAGCCGGTGGGGCCAAAGGCGCGCGCACTCTCATCGCCGTAGTAAATCTGCACCGCGCCCGGCGCCAGCAACAGCAAATCCGCCGCGCGCTGTTGCAGCGGCAGCGATCCTTTGGCATCGCTGCTGAAAAACAGCCGTGTGTCGTGCGATGAAATATAGCTGAGTACGTTGAAGCCCTGCAGCTTGTCGGCCATCTGCTGGTATGTGGGATCGATATTTGAGAAACAGTTCAGCGCCTCGGCCGCCCGATCCTGAAAGTCGAAGTTGATCATCGCATCAAAGCCGTTGTGGTAATAATCGCTTTTCATTACGCCGTGGCCCCAGGCTTCGCCGGTCATCCAGAAGGGGCCGTCATCCAGCGCCTGGGTGGAGTTGGCGGCCTTCCAGGCCTGTAGCGCCGCGGCGGCATGCTGTTTTAACTGCGCCAGCGTTGGTTTATCAACGTGCTTGGCGGTGTCAACGCGAAAGCCGTCAATGCCGTAGTCACGCACCCATTGGCTGAGCCATTGCGTCAGGTAGTCACGGGTGGTGGCGCCCGGGATCTCTGTGGCCGCCGTATCCGGTTTGTGGCGGTAAAACAGCGGCAGGCCGCTGGCGCCGGCGGCTTCGGTTTTGATGTCCGGCAGGAACGCCAGCGACATAGTGAGATCGCTATAGCCCGGCGAGTCGTAATCCCCGATGTCGGTGCGGATCCAGTTTTTGCCCCACCAGGTCGCCCAGCCGGCTTTATCGCTGAAGTTGATGTAATCATTGAAGCTATGCCAGTTCTGGCCGCGCGCCGGCTGCCAGTCGCCCCAGTTTTTACCCAGCGTTTTTTCAATATCACTGCCCTTCAGGTACAGCGAGCCGAACTGAAAGGTTTGCATATCGGCCAGGGTAGCGTAGCCAACGTGGTTCACCACCACATCGAACAGAACACGGATGCCGCGCTTGTGCGCCTGTTCAACCAGCGTACGCAGATCCTGTTCGTTGCCCATATTGGCATCCAGCCGGGTCCAGTCCAGCGTGTAGTAGCCATGATAGGCATAGTGCGGGAAGTCACCTTTGGTGCCGCCGCCAACCCAGCCGTGGATTTGTTCCAGCGGCGAGCTGATCCATAGTGCGTTGACGCCAAGCTGCTGCAGGTAATCCAGCCGATAGGTCAGGCCGGCCAGATCGCCGCCGTGAAAAGTTCCGATCTCCTGCATACCGTCGCTGCGGCGGCCATAGCTGTGGTCATTGCCAGGATTGCCGTTTTCAAAGCGATCGGTCAGCACAAAATACACGGTGGCGTTTTGCCAACTGAACGGCGCGGCGTTTTCCGTCGCTGCCGTTTCAAGCAGCATGATGCCGCCGCTGCCGGCGGCCGGCTTCAGGGTGACTTTGCCCTGTGTGACGGTGGCGGTCTGGCCGGAATAGAAATCGCGCACCGTTTCACCTTCGGCGAAGGTGCCGCCGACATCCACCGTCACCGGGTTGCCGTCCCAGCGCTGGCAGGTGTGGGCCGTTACCGCGGCGTTGGCTTCCTGCGCCTTCAGGCCCAACTGCAGGGTTGGCGTGCCGCTGCGGGTGTCAATACGCACCTGGTATTCGCCGTCGCGGAACAGCCGCCAATTCACCGGCGGGTTGTTGCCGCACGGCTGTAGCGAAAGGGTTTGGTTGAGCTTTACCGCTTCGGTGGGCTGCCAACACTGTTTGTCCTGGTAGAGCCGCAGCGGCAGTTGCCCTTTTTGCAGCGTGGCCTGGCTGCTGAACAAGCCGCTGGGGGATTCCTGAAATGCGGGGAAGGGTTGCAGCGCCCAGTCGGCCAGCGCCGCCGGAGGCAATAGCATCAATAGGGTGAGGGTCAGACGTTTCATAGCGCTCCTTACACGTGGCGGGAAGCATTGTTATCGTAGAGTCGCTTCCAGTGTGCAGGAGAAGGCAAAAATAGCCTCATCCCCGCGGCGGAAAAGCGGGGATGAGGCGTCAGGGGGAGGGGCGTTAGCGCTGCAGGATCTGGGGGTTAACGCAGTTTTCCGTTACCGTGCCGGTCAACGCGGCAATCAGATTATTGACGGCGCACTCGGCCATACCGTAGCGTGTTTCATGCGTTGCCGAGCCGATGTGCGGCAGGGCGACCACGTTCGGCATCTTCAACAATGGGGAACTGAGCGGCAGCGGCTCCTCTTCGAATACGTCTAGCCCGGCGGCATGAATGGTGCCGTTTTGCAGCGCGGCGATCAGCGCGTTTTCATCCACCACAGAGCCACGGCCTGCGTTGATCAGGATGCCGCTCTTTTTCATCTTCGCCAACTGCTCGGCGCCAATCATGTGGAAGGTCTGCTCCGTCAGTGGCAGCGTGATGCAGACAAAGTCGGATTCCGCCAGGAGCGTATCCAGATCGCAGCGGCGGGCGTTAAAGCGCCGATCGGCTTCTTCATGGGTGCGGCGGGCGTTATACAGTATCGGCATACCGAAGCCGAAGTGCGCGCGCTGCGCCAGCGCCAGCCCGATGCGCCCCATACCGAGGATCCCCATGGTCTTGTGGTGAACATCCACCCCGAACCAATCCGGGCCGATACTGTGTTGCCATTCGCCGGCTTTAACCCGCTCGGCCACTTCTACGATACGGCGTGCGGCCGCCAGCACCAGGCCCATGATGGTGTCCGCTACGGTTTCCGTCAGCACCGTGGGGGTGTGCATCAGGACGACGTTGTGGGCGTTGAGCGCGGCGACGTCGAAGTTGTCGTAGCCGACGGAAATGGTGGAAGCTGCGCGCAGATTTGGCGCCTGCTGCAGAAAGGCTTCATCCACTTTGCCGCCGGTGCCGATGATCCCTTCGGCCTGTTGCAATACCTCTTTCAGGCGTTCCGGATTATCCGGGGTCAGGCTGTTGAAGGTATGCACGGTAAAATGCTGCTCCAGCCGTTCAAGCAGATCGGCCGGGATGCTTCGGTACAATACAATGGAAGGCTTCATTACAAACTCCAGCAGGCTAATAATTAATCCAACATAGCATAAAGCATAGCGCGCAGAGGGGCGTGCCGCCTGCCCCTCTGCTGAGATAATCGATCCCCATCAGGCTATTTGCGGATGGGTTTCAGCGCGGGCGGGCTTTACCACCAGCGTCAGCACCACCGATACCACCAGCGCGATGGCCATAAACATGTATGAGGCGGCCGGCGTGCCGGTTGCGCCGTTCAGGTAGCCGACGAACCAGGAGCCAAAGAACGAGCCCAGGGCGCCCATACTGTTAATCAGCGCCATGGCGCCGCCGGCCACGTTTTTCGGCAGCATTTCCGGAATGATGGCGAAGAACGGCCCGTATGGGGCATACATCGCCGCGCCGGCGACCACCAGCAGGCCGTAAGAGATCCAGAAATGATTCGGGCCGATGGCGTAGGAGCCGAAGAACGCCAGCGCGCCCAGCAACAACAGCGGCCAGACAAACAGCTTACGGTTTTGCATTTTGTCCGACGCCCAGGAAACCACGATCATGGCGATGGTCGCGGCCAGGTAAGGCACCGCAGACAGCCAGCCCGCTTCCACCATGCCCATCTGCATGCCGCTGCGCAGAATGGAAGGCAGCCACAGCACAAAACCGTAGACGCCGATGCTCCAGGCAAAGTATTGCACGCACAGCAGGATCACGTTGCGGGAACGGAAGGCTTCACTGTAGTTGCGCACCGCTTTAATGCCTTTCTGTTCTTCTTCCAACTGCTGTTGCAGCGCCAGCTTTTCGTCTTTGCTCAGCCAGTTGGCCTGGGCGGGTTTGTCTTGCACCAGCACCCACCAGCAGAAGGCCCAGATGATCGCCGGGATGCCTTCAAAGATGAACATTTCCCGCCAGCCGAAGGCGTGGATCAGGTAGCCGGAAACGACCGACATCCACAGCACCGTCACCGGGTTGCCTAAGATCAAAAAGGTATTGGCGCGCGAACGTTCAGACTTGGTGAACCAGTTGCTGATGTAAATCAGCATGGCCGGCATGACGGCGGCCTCCACCACGCCAAGAATAAAGCGGATTGCCGCCAGCATGGGGATGTTACTGACGATCCCGGTCAGCGAGGCGCAGCCGCCCCACAGGATCAGGCACCAGAAGATCAGCTTTTTGACGCTGCGCCGTTCGGCGTAGATTGCGCCGGGGATCTGGAAGAAAAAGTAGCCGAGAAAGAACAGGGCGCCCAGCAGGGATGCCATGCCTTTGGTGATGCCGAGATCTTCATTGATGCCGGCGGCAGAAGCAAAACTGAAGTTAGCGCGGTCGAGATAGGCCAGGCTATAGGTGATAAACACGATGGGCATGATGTACCACCAGCGTTTGACTGCGACAGTTGCTGTACTCATGTTCAGACTCCTCAGTGGTGTCTTGTTTCCCCGCTGGCTGCCTGGCTTATGGCCTGGCAACCCACGGGGACAGTATTCTCCCAGCACGTCCTGGCTGTAGGGCAAGAGGCGTACGCCGTTGGGAGCGGGCGGTTAAAAAATGAATCGTTTTTATCGGTTTATGATTCGGCCAAGGCGGCGCGGGTCGGCAGGCCTTCGCTGTCGCCGATGGCCTGGATCGCCAGCGAGCCGATTTTATTGCCGCGTTGCACCGCCTGTTTCAGCGTTTTGCCTTCCAGCAGGGCGCTGATCGCCCCCACGGCAAAGCCGTCTCCCGCACCCACGGTATCCACCACGTTGCTGACTTTTACCGCCGGCACCACGGCCTGATCGCCGGCGGCGGTTTTGAACCAGGCGCCTTCCGGGCCGGTTTTGATCAGCACCGCCTGCACGCCGTGCTCCAGATAGAAATCGGCGATGCCTTCCGGCGTTGACTGGCCGGTCAGGATTTGGCCTTCCTTCAGCCCCGGCAGCACCCAGTCGGCGGCAAACGCCAGCGCGTTAAGCTGCGCGATCATCACTGCCTGGCTTGGCCACAGCACAGGGCGCAGGTTGGGATCGAAGGAGATGGTTTTGCCCATGGCGCGCATTTCGCGTGCGGCGTAGTGGCACAGCGCCAGCGAGGAGCCGGACAGCGCCGCCGCCACGCCGCTCAGGTGCAGGTGGCGGGCGCGGCCAAAGTAATCCCGATCAAAATCGGCGGTGGAAAGATGGCTGGCGGCCGAACCTTTACGGAAATACTCCACAATGGGATCGGTTCCATCCTGGGCTTTGGATTTCATCTGAAAACCGGTTGGGTAGTGGCCGTCCACGGTAACGCAATGGGCGTTAACCCCCTCTTTTTTCAACTGTTGCAAGGTGAAACGGCCAAAAGCATCGTTGCCCACCCGGCTCACCCAACCGACGTTGAGGCCCAGGCGTGACAGGCCGATGGCCACGTTCAATTCGGCGCCGGCAATGCGCTTGGTGAAGGTTTCCACTTCTGCCAGATCGCCGGGTTGCGCCGCGACGAACATCGCCATGGCTTCGCCCAGGGTGACGACGTCCAGTGCTGAATAGCGTTCGGTTGTCTGTGTTGCCATCATGTTTACTCCGCACGTAAAAGATTAACGTAGTGGCGGGTGACTGCCACCAGATCGTCGCCCTGTAATGGGAACTCGATACCCCGCGGCGCGTCCTGCGGCAGCAGGGCCAACAGGTTGCGCCAACTGCCGTCGGTTTCATCCAGCGCAATGGCGCGCCAGCCGCGCGGCCCTTGGGCGGCGGCCTTCACGTGGATATAGCTGACGTGGCGCGCCAGCCGCTCGGCCGCGGCCTGCGCGTCTTGGCCCACCCACAGCCAGTTGGCCATATCAAAAGTCATCCCTACCGGCAGATGGTTGTCTTCTGCGGCGTGGAAGAAGGCGTTGAGCATCGGCAAAACACCGCAGTCGGGGGTTTGATCGTTTTCAACCACCAACTGCAGCGGGTATTTTTCCAGCGCCACTTTCAACGGGGTGAAGTCAAACCCCGGCTGATAATGGCCGAGCGACAGCTTGAGCTGGCGGGCGTGCAGGATCTGCGCTTCGGCCAGGCGCGCTTCCAGGTTTGGGTTAAGCGCATGCTGCGGCGTAAATAAGGCTTCCGGGGCGGAATAGACGGCGAATAACCCATGCTGTGCGATGGCCTTGGCCAGGGCCGGCAGGGCGTCGATGTCCTGCGCGCTGAACAGCTCGCGGCGAATCTCCACGCCTTCTGCGCCCGCCTGCGCAATAAGCGGCAGCAGCGCCGCCTGGCCACCTTGCTGGTGGACGGCTTCGGCGCCATAGGCACCGGTCACGACGATAATTTCTTTTTTCATACCCGCTCCTGAATCGGCTGCGTTTTATATTGCCGTTATAAATACGTTAGATGGAACCGGTTCCATGCGAAAGCGACAGAGTGTAAAAGTATGATCGAAATCACGAACGGTGAACAAAAAATAGTCGGAGTTAATCGGGTAAAAGCTGGCGCGCAGGCGGCGGATGTTTCCGCTCATCCAGCACCCTCACCCCAGCCCTCTCCCAGAGGGAGAGGGGGAAAACTGGAGTTCTTATCAAGATTAGTGCCCTGCCAAACCCTGTTGTAGCGCTATGTTTAAATCATTTGATAAGCGGAATGCCGAGCCTCCACTATTGCTCGGGCGGTTCCCTCTTCCTGTGGGAGAGAGGAAACCCCTTGTTGTAGCGATATTTTTAAGCGGAATGCCGAGCTTCCACTATTGCACGGACGGCTCCCTCTCCCTTTGGGAGAGGGTTGGGGTGAGGGAAAAAACCTAGCGGGTCGTTGAACCCCGCACAATCAGCTCACCGGAAAACACCCGCTCTTCCGGTGCAGACGCCAGCCCCTGAATACGTTGCAGCAACTGCTCTAGCGCGGTATGCCCCATCTGATAGGTCGGCTGCTTTAGCGTAGTAATCCCCACCCCGGCCAGCTCCGCCCATTCCAGTTCGTCAAAGCCCAGCAGGCCGATATCGCTGCCCCAGTGCAGGCCGAGGCGGCGCATGGCGCGCGCCACTTGCAGCGTCAGCGCACCGTTGGCGGAAATCACCGCCTTGCGCATACCGCGATGGCGCAGATTAAATTCCCGCAGCACCGTTTCCAACTGTGGGCCGTCGTTCAGCGGCGTTTCCGCCTGTTCCGCCGCCAGCGCCGGGTGCTCCGCCATGGTTTGGCGGAAAGCGAGCAGGCGCTCCAGGCGGGTGTTAACGGTGCCGACTGGTTCACTTAGGAACAAAATGGCTTCAAACCCCTGTTGCAACAGGTGCTCCGTGGCCCGGGTTGCCGCTTCATGGTTGTTCAGCCCTACCACATCGCAGGTGAAATCCGGGATTTTCCGGTCGATCAGCACCATAGGCAACTGCGACTGATGCAACGCCGATAGCGCGTCTTCACGCATCCCGACGGCGTTAACGACGATGCCCTCGACCCGGTAGCTGCTGAGCAGTTGCAGGTAGTGCTGCTCCTGGTTGACTTCATTGTTGGTGTTGCACACCAGAAGGGTGAAGCCGTGCTGGCGGCAGGCGGCTTCGATGCCGCGCATCACATCCACCGAATAGGGGTTGGTGATATCGGCGATAATCAGGCCGATCAGCCGGGTCTGGCCGCCTTTCAGGCTGCGCGCCATCTGGCTTGGCCGGTAGTCGAGCTGTGTAATCGCCTGCTGGATGCGGCGTTTGAGATCGTCAGACAGCAGGTGCTGTTCACCGTTCAGGTAACGCGACACGCTGGTCTTGCCGGTTTTGGCGGCTTTGGCCACATCGCTGATGGTAGCGCGCCCGGCGGCGCGCGATGCCTTCACACTGCTCACGGTCGATCCCTCCTGAGGTAGATAGCCACTGAGCCTAACACACCCGCCGCGCCGCCGGGAGCCTCTGCTATCAAGATGTGGCGCTGGGCGCACCTTCCGGCAGCGCCTGGCTTTTTGGCGTGCTGCTCAGCGTAAAGGCGGAGATTAACGTCACGCCCAGCGCCAGGCCGCCAAGGATCATATAGGTGCTGTGAAAACCAATCCGATCATACATATTGCCGGCAAAGGCGGACAGGAAGATTGCCGCGCCCTGTTTGGCAAACTGGAAGCCGATCAGGTAGATAGTCGCGGAAAGCCGGGTGTCGAAGATGGCGGTGATGTATTTGAAAGTCCCGACCAGCAGGAAGGGCACTTCCAGCGCGTGCAGCATTTTCAGCAACACCACTTCCAGCGCGGTGGTGGCAAAGGAAGAGCCGATGATGCGAATCGACATGATCATCCCGGCCAATAACAGTGTATTTTTCGCCCCGATGCGGTTAATGATCCACGGCGAGCAGAACATGATCAGCGCATTGGCCAGTTCGCCGGCGGTGGTGACGTAGCCGAACACTTCGGTGCCGCGCTGCGGTGAGCTAAAGAATGATTTAAAGAAGTTGGCGAACTGCTGATCGAACACGTCATAGACGCAGGCAACGCCCACCACGTAAAGGATAAACAGCCACATTTTCGGCATTTTGAACAGCTCGGCGGCCATTTTGATCCTGAACTGCGGCTGGTTGGCCCCGAGCTGATTCATCACCACGGCGGTAGGGTTTTCTTTGGGATCGGCCAGCAGCAGCAACAGCATCAGCAGAACGGACGCACCCGAGCCCATCCAAAATACAATGTCCGGGTTGATGTTGAACAATACGCCGGCGGTCGAGGCGCAGATCCCCCAGCCAAAGCAGCCGAACATGCGCGCTTTGCCATATTCAAACGCGCTTTTGCGGCTGACCTTTTCGATATAGGCCTCGACGGCCCCGGAGCCGCCGGAAAACACAAAGCCGATATAGGCCCCGCCGCTTAACGCGCCGAGCAGAATGTTGGTCTTGAGCAGCGGGGCGAAGACAAACAGGAAGAAGGGCGCAAAGAACAACAGCAGCAGTGAAATGATCCACAGCAGATGTTTTTTCAGCCCCAGTTTATCGGAAATAATGCCGAAAATCGGCTGGAACAGAATGGCAAACAGCGACAGGCAGGAGAAAACCAGCCCGGTTTCGGTTTTATTCAGGCCAATCACTTCCGACAGCCAAATCGGCAAAAACGGGAAGCAGGTAGCCATGATGAAAAAGTACAGGAAAAAGAAGGCGCCGAATATCCAGAAGTTACGGTTGTTTTTGTAGGTACAGACGGTGGCGTTCATTGCTATTGTCCTTTCGCTACTGACTGGCGATGAGCATGCGGCGGCGCTTGGCCGCCGCACTGGCTTTATTAAAGCTGTTCGATATTAATCAGCATGGCGCTTTCCGGATCCAGCACCGGCAGCGCCAACCCGGCCTGCGCCAGCCACTCACCGCTGGCTTCACACGGCTGTTTCATCCAGGCCGGCAGTTGGCGCATGGTGTGGCCGCCCTGCTGCTGGTGGATCAGCGCCGGGGTATCCAGCAGGCTGATGCAGTAGCGCGCCTGTGGGTTTAGCCCCGGGATGCGCAGGTTGCCTGGCAGGGTGTACTCCGGCATCGCCAACTGGCTGACCAGGATCACCGCGCGATCGCACGTGGGGCTGATCACGCCGTTGATCAACGTGTTTTTGTCGTGATGATCGATCCGCACCACGTCGCCGCTGTGCAGCAGCGGCCGCAAGGTTTTATGCAGCGCCACGTAGCGGGCAAAGCCCCGTTGCTCTTCTTCCCCTGCTTTAACCGGATCCAGCTCAATGCCCATGTGGCCGAACAGCGCCGTCAGGCCGCGAAAGCTGATGCTGTGCTGGCGTTCGGTGGCGTGGCATTGGCGGTTGCCGATGTGCGCGCCCATCACTTCCGGCGGGAAAAAGTAGCTCATGCCGCGTTGGATGCTCTGGCGCTCCAGCGCATCGTTGTTGTCCGAGGTCCAGAAACGGTGGCTGCGTTTGAGCACTTCGTAATCGATGCGGCCGCCGCCGGATGCGCAGGATTCAAACTCCACCGCTGGGAAACGCTGTTGCAACGTATCCAGCAGCCGGTAAAACTGCGCGGTCTGCGCGGTCAGCGACGCGTGGCCCAGGTGCGCGGGCTGTACGATTTCGCGGTTCATGTCCCATTTCACATAGTCGATATCATGCGCGCTCAACAGCCACTCCAGGCGCGCCAACAGGTAATCAAACACCTGCGGGTTGCACAGATCGAGCACGTACTGGTGGCGGCCGGTGGGCTGTTGGTAACCCGCCAGCCCCAGCACCCAGTCCGGGTGGGCGCGGTACAGGTCTGAATCCGGGTTAATCATTTCCGGCTCCACCCAGATGCCGAACTCCATTCCCAGACGTTTTACGTGGCCGATCACCGGTTCCAGGCCGTCGGGGTATTTGCGTTCGTCAAGATACCAGTCCCCCAGGGCGGCGCGATCGTGATCGCGGCCGCGGAACCAGCCATCGTCAATGATAAAGCGCTCGACGCCCAGTTCGGCGGCTTGGCTGGCCATGCGCATGATGTATTCCGGCTGGTGATCGAAATAGATGCCTTCCCAGGTGTTAAGGTGCACCGGGCGCGGCTTGTTGCCGGGGAAATGCAGAATGTGCTGGCGCACATAGCGGTGGAACTGCTGGCTAAGGGCCGTCAGGCCGCGTTGCGAGCAGGCGGCGTACAACCACGGCGTGCTCAGGCTGGCATTTTCTTCCAGCACCATTTCCCCCGGTAGATACAGCGCTTCGGCCTGCACCAGGCGGCGGCCGTCGGTTTTCACCTCCGCGCGCAGGCGGTGATTGCCGCTCCAGCCAAGGTGCACGCCCCACACTTCCCCTTGCTGCTCGCTAAAGCCGTCGGTGCCGATCATCATGCCGGGGAAGTATTCGTGCGAGGTGCGGCCGCGGCGGTTTTCCTGTTGATAGCCGCCGTGGGCTAGCGGGATGCGGTGTGGTTGGAACTCGCGGATCCAGCGGCCGTGGAACGCCATTACTTCGCCGGCGCGCTCCGGCAGCGGCAAGGTTAGTGCCAGGCGGTTCAGCCAGTAACGTTCCGGCTTGGTGTTGGTCAGGGTATGGCGCATTTGCAGTACGCTGCTGGCGGTATCCAGTACCAGTTCGCTATGCAGTTGCAGCCCGGCCTGGCGATCTTCAGCCACAATCTCCAGTTGTTGCCCGGTATGGATCACATCGCAGGTGGTAAATACCGGCGACCAATCCAGGCCGTCCCGATGGCCTTCAACGCCGGGCGCGCCAAACAGGCCACGGCCGGCTTCGGCCACCAGCGTCAACGGGGTGTCAACGTCCAGGCGGCCATTTGGCACCGGGCGCCCTAGAGTCAGCACCTCCTGGGCTGTAAAATCGCTCAGATGCGGCCCCCAGTAGAGGATTTCTGCAAACGGGGAACAGCGCACGATAACGTCGGTAGCGGCGCTGGTGAGCCGCACAACGGTAGCTTCCATGATCGGGTTCCTTAATAAGCCATGTTTGTGCTCCGATCAATAATCCGAAACGTTTTGGGTTAAAGCCGAAACGTTTCGGATCTGTGATCTGACTGAGCAAAAAAGAGGCTTATGGAAGGCTAGTCTGCGAGCGGCAGATCGTCCGGGCTGGGTTTCAGTACCGGTTGCCACAGCACCTGTAGCTGATTGAGCGGCTGGCGTTGGATCAGGCCCAGCGTCATTTCGGCGATCTGTTTGCCCACCTGTTCGCGGGTGGCTTGCACAATCGCGCTGACGGGCAGATCAAGCAGGCTGTCCGGCGGCAGTCCGTCGTAGACCACCAGCGGAACCCCACCCGGCCCCAGGCGCCCGGCGTCGCGCAGCGCCATTGCCGCGCCTTCGCCGTGGCCGTTGCAATCGGTGATGATCGCCGTCGGCGGCGTGGCCTGTGCCAGCAGCTGTTGGGTGGCAAGATAGCCGGCGCGCCGGCTGGGGGTAATGCGGCACAGGTATTCTTCATGCAGCGGCAGGTGGTTGGCCGCCAGCCCGTCCAGATAGCCCTGGCGGCGCTGGCTGATAAAGGATTGGTGATTATTTTCCCCGAGGTAGGCAATGCGGCGGTGGCCAAGGTGCGCCAGGTAGTCCACCGCCATTTTGCAGCCTGCGTGGTTGTCAAAGTCAAACCACGCGTAGTCGCCTTCCAGCTGGCTGCGGCCGAGCGCCAGAAACGGGAAGTTCAGGCGCTGCAGCTGGTGCAGGCGCGGATCGTCATTCAGCGTGTGCGCCACGATCAGCGCATCCACCCGCTTACTTTCGATCAGGCGCGTAAAGGACAAGTGTGGCGCTTCATCGGCAACCAGCAGCAGATCGATCTCGTGTTGCACCAGTTCATTGCTGATGCAGCCGACCATTTCCATAAAGGTGGCGTTGCCGAACGGATGGGAATTGAAGGGGAAAACCAGGCCAACGGCGTCGATCTTGCCCATTTTCAGACGGCGCGCCAGCGTATTCGGGCGGTATCCCATCTGGTTTGCCATTGCTTCCACCCGCTGACGCGTTTTTTGCGCCACATCATCGTAGCCGTTCAGCGCGCGGCTGACGGTGGTTATGGACAGGCCAAGTTCCTTGGCGATCGCTTTCAGGGACATAACATTCTCTGCTGAAAAATGGCGGAAAGGGCAAGGCGAGAGTACCACAGGGCGCGGTGTTGGCGGGAGTAGCAGGGCCAGGAAATACGCCCTGGCCCAGGGCCGGTTAGCCTTGCTGGCCGGGGGCGGCGGCAAACCAATGCATGATCAGGGTAAAGGCGTGGGTTTCTGCATTGTAGATACGCGCGGCCTGTTGGAACCCCTGCTTGCGATAAAAGGCGCAGGCGCGATGATTTTCTTCGTAAACTTCCAGGCTCAGCCAGCGATAGCGGCACTGGACAAATTGCATCAGCGCCTGGCCCACCTGGCGGCCGTAAAAGGCCTGTTCTACGAACAACCCACCGACAAAGCGCTCTTCCAGGATGCTGATAAAGCCGACGATGCTGCCCGCGTGCAAATAAACCCAGGTTTTCGCCTGCGGCAAATAGCGTTCCCGCACCAGCCAGGTGCTCTGCCGCCAATAGCTTTCCGGCACGAACGGATGGGCCGCTATGGTGCTGATCAGCCACAGTTGTATCAGCCGTTCTGTATCTTCCCGGCAAGCGGCACGGATCAGGCCCGGCATGATGCTGGATGGCAGATGCAGTGGGTGAGATGATCGTTCACCAGCCCGCAGGCCTGCATAAAGGCATAGCAGGTGGTGGAGCCGATAAACTTGAAGCCGCGTTTTTTCAGCGCCTTGGACATAGCGTCGGACTGCGGCGTTTTTGCCGGCACCTGGGCCAGCGTTTCCCAGTGGTTCAGTAGGGGTTTACCATCGACAAATTGCCAGATGAACGCCACAAAGTCTTCGCCGGCGGCCTCCATCGCCAGATAGGCCCTGGCATTGTTGATGATGGCTTGAATTTTGCCGCGGTGGCGGATAATGCCGCTATTTTGCAGCAGGGTTTCTATGTCTTGCTCGGTCATGGCGGCAATGTGTTGCGGCTCGAACTGGTGGAAGGCCCGGCGATAGTTTTCCCGTTTTTTCAGCACGGTGATCCAGGAAAGCCCAGCCTGTTGGCCCTCAAGGCATAGCATTTCAAACAGCGCTTGGCCGCTAAGCGTGGGTTGGCCCCATTCATTGTCGTGATAATCAATATACAACGGATCGGCTGTTACCCAGCCACAGCGTTTATCTGTCATGCTGAATGCCCTTTCACTGTGTTTATTTACAGGGAATCATCGCCTGAAGCGGCCGCTTTGGCAAGTGTCTGTGGGGTAAGATCATTGCTCAAGATTGCCCTGCTGCAGTTAATGGCAGCAGAGGTAACCAATAGGGTTAGAGCTGAATTTTTTGCAGAAAGGGCGTAGCAGTCATATAAGAAAGTACAGTGTCTGACTGTACTTTAGTACAACTATCATTTGCTGATAAAAACTCTTATCGTTATCAACAAGAGACTGAGTGTTCAAAAAAATACAAAAAAAAACTGATCCTGGTAACAGGATCAGCTAGCCATTTGGCCAACACCAGGGAAAATAGTTTAATTATTATCGTATCACCATAGATTATTTGTCAATTTCTTTCTCTTGCGTCAGTAATGTCGCCGGGGAAGTTATTGTTCTTTTTATGAAACTCAGATATTTCTTTGTTCTATGCAATTTAGAGTTTTCCTATACTGTTAGTGCTATTTTCTTGGCCTATCGTTTTCTCTTCATAGAATGTTCATTGTTAATAATTTCAATTTAATTGATAAAAATCAACGTGCTGCCACACATATTTGTGTCGCTAGACATTATTATTGAACATTTCTTTATATATCTTTCACCTAGATTTCATCTTTGTATTTTTACAGACTGAAAATTTGTTTCATTGTGATAATATATCAAAGCTAATGTAATCATAAGTTAGTATATCCGTGCTTATTAGCAATGAAGGTTGTTTAGTCGTGTTTTACTGGATGGTTTGATTAAAGACTTTTTAATTATGCTAAATTATAATTGTATGTTATAGTTTAGCATAATTAATGTGTTTTTTAAGGAGATGGTTACGTGTCTACATCATTTTTTGATAATGAGTTTATCAACACCTCCATAAAAAATCATTTGGAAAGGAAGTTAAGCGAATATAATAATATTAAATATGCTTATGCAATAATGAATAAACGAAACCCGGCTAATTTTGAAATAATATCTAACCGGACAGAGTGGTTCGAGTTTTACAAAAAGAATAATTATCAATTTATCGATCCAGTACTGATTATGGCATCGCACCGTATCACCCCTTTCTCTTGGGATGAAAATATAATGATTAGTTCAGGATTAAAACTCCCCAAGATTTTTGATATGGCGAAAAATTACAATATCATAAATGGATATACATTTGTGCTTCACGATCACTATCATAATCTTGTTGTCTTATCTCTTATCCTTGATGAGAATTGCGGGGATGATATCGAGGGTAAAATAGAACAAGATAAAGACAAAATTCAAATGTTATTGATTACTACGCATGAGAAGCTCACAGAGCATTATCAGGAGCTGAATAGTCCTGATGATTTTGAGAAAATGAACAAAAAGGAGATATTCTCAAAGCGTGAGAATGAAATTATTTACTGGGCGAGTATGGGTAAATCCTATCCGGAAATTGCGCTTATCTTGGGGATTAAGCTCACCACAGTAAAATATCATATTGGCAATGCCGTTAAAAAGCTAGGCGTTACCAATGCTAAACATGCCATAAGGCTTGGGATCGAGCTGCAGCTCATCAGACCGATTCTCCCGGATGCTGAGTGATAGTGGCCACGCATCTAGGCCGTTTTTATTTGAGAGTAGTTCGTGCTTTTGGATGCGGTTAATGAGTGTTTGCTGGTTTTTATTATCTACGGGCATATAAATCAGGTAAATTTTCTGGTTCTTTTCTGACATCCCCTGTTCAACGATAGAAATTTTCCAACCGGAGCGCTGGAATATGATTAGCATTGGATGACTGATAATCGCATAAATCCCCTCATAATTTTTATCGCGGGCATAGTTGATCATTGATAAGAAAAGGATTGAACTAATTGGGTGTTGATGAAGCTGAAGGGAACGCACACGTTGTTTATCAATAAATAATCTGCTGGCTTCAAGGTAGTTACCTTCTGGAATATTGATTTTATTAAAATAATGCTTAAAGGTGCCTGTGATCATATTATTATATCTTGTTTCAATAAACCGCATGCTGCAAATAATCAGATTGTCACAGACGCCGAAGAGATACGTAGTATGTGAGTTGTCATACTCGTCGAATTCCATATTATTTTTGCAGTTTACAATCCAGTCGAGACGATCTTTAAATGTTTTTTTTCTAAGAGAGAATAACTCTGCAGATCTATTTTCAGAAAGTAGATCATAATTCACATTGAAAATCTCTATCATTCTATTTTTTTCCTAATAAAATCAACCATGCTTTTTTATTTGCAATTCTTTATAGCTAAGAATACCAAATTATAGCTAATAAGTAAATTTAGGCTATTTCAATAGTAGCTTGTCAAATATTAAAATGGAGGGGATTTATCTTTTTTATAACGTATTATTCTGTGAAATAAATGTGCAAAAAATACTCATGCAGCACCCGGAATAAAGTAGCGTTGTAGATGCGTTGGCTTTGCTCTTTGGCCTATCGTTGCGCTTGTCTTGATGAACTGCTGAGCACTTTGCTTGCTTTCACCCTGAGTGTGTTGGCGAGAGATGGGGCTGCCGGCAGCCTTGGCACTGGCGATTTTCCCGGCTTTTCGGCGGCCAAAACCGCTTTTTGTTTGATGATTCGCACTTGATGCTGGATTGTGGCTGTATATCTTACGGTCAACGGGTATACTTGCGCATTCAATCTAAAACCACTTGTACCGCGTGCGAATTCAACATGCAAAAGTTTGATACCAAGACCTTTCAGGGCCTGATCCTGACACTGCAGGACTATTGGGCGCGCCAGGGCTGTACCATTGTTCAACCATTGGACATGGAAGTCGGCGCGGGTACCTCCCACCCTATGACGTGCCTGCGCGCGCTTGGCCCAGAGCCGATCGCCGCTGCCTATGTGCAACCGTCACGCCGCCCGACCGACGGCCGCTACGGCGAAAACCCTAACCGCTTGCAGCACTACTACCAGTTCCAGGTGATCATCAAGCCATCGCCGGAAAATATTCAGGAACTGTATCTGGGCTCGCTGAAAGAGCTGGGGCTGGATCCCACCATCCATGACATCCGCTTCGTTGAAGACAACTGGGAAAACCCGACGCTCGGCGCCTGGGGCCTGGGTTGGGAAGTGTGGCTGAACGGCATGGAAGTGACGCAGTTCACCTACTTCCAGCAGGTGGGCGGCCTGGAGTGCAAACCGGTTACCGGCGAAATCACCTACGGCCTGGAGCGCCTGGCGATGTACATCCAGGGCGTGGACAGCGTTTACGATCTGGTGTGGAGCAACGGCCCGCTGGGCGTTACCACCTACGGCGATGTGTTCCACCAGAACGAAGTGGAGCAGTCCACCTATAACTTCGAATACGCCGACGTCGATTTCCTGTTCACCTGCTTCGAGCAGTATGAAAAAGAAGCGCAAAAGCTGCTGGCGCTGGAAAAACCGCTGCCGCTGCCGGCTTACGAACGTATCCTGAAGGCTGCCCATACCTTCAACCTGCTGGATGCACGCAAGGCGATCTCGGTTACCGAGCGCCAGCGTTATATTCTGCGTATCCGCACGCTGACCAAAGCCGTTGCCGAGGCCTACTACGCTTCCCGCGAAGCGCTGGGCTTCCCGATGTGTAAAAAGAATTAAGAGGCAGCCATGACACAACAGACTTTCCTGGTGGAAATCGGCACGGAAGAGCTGCCGCCGAAGGCTCTTCGTTCACTGGCAGAAGCTTTTGCCGCTAATTTTACCGCCGAACTGGACAACGCCAGCCTTGAACACGGTGCCGTCATCTGGTTTGCCGCGCCGCGCCGTCTGGCGCTGAAAGTGGCCAACCTGAGCGCCGCCCAGGCCGATCGCACCGTTGAAAAACGCGGCCCGGCGATTGCCCAAGCGTTCGACGCCGAAGGCCGCCCAAGCAAAGCGGCCGAAGGCTGGGCGCGCGGCTGCGGCATCAGCGTCGATCAGGCGGAACGCCTGAAAACCGACAAAGGCGAATGGCTGCTGTACCGCGCTCACGTGAAGGGGCTGTCGGCGCAGGAACTGCTGGTCGATATGGTCAGCAATGCGCTGAGCAAGCTGCCGATTCCAAAATTGATGCGCTGGGCCGATAAAGAAACCCAGTTTGTGCGGCCGGTGCATACCGTTACCCTGCTATTGGGCGAGCAGGTGATCCCGGGCACCATCCTGGGCATCGAATCCGGGCGTACCCTGCGCGGCCATCGCTTCATGGGCGAAGCGGAGTTCACCATCGACAACGCCGACCAATATCCGCAGATCCTGCTGGAGCGCGGCAAAGTGGTGGCGGATTATGCAGCGCGTAAAGCTATCATCAAGCGCGATGCCGAACTGGCGGCGCAAAAGATTGGCGGCAAGGCCGATCTGAGCGACAGCCTGCTGGAAGAAGTGGCGTCGCTGGTGGAATGGCCGGTGGTGCTGACGGCCAAATTCGAAGAGAAATTCCTGGCGGTGCCGGCGGAAGCGCTGGTCTACACCATGAAGGGTGACCAGAAGTACTTCCCGGTGTATGACGCCGCGGGCAAACTGCTGCCGAACTTCATTTTTGTCGCCAACATCGAATCCAAAGATCCGCAGCAAATCATCGCCGGTAACGAAAAAGTGGTGCGCCCGCGCCTGGCGGACGCCGAGTTCTTCTTCAATACCGACCGCAAGCAACGCCTGGAAGACAACCTGCCGCGTCTGGAAACCGTGCTGTTCCAACAGCAGTTGGGTTCGCTGCGCGACAAGACTGACCGCATTCAGGCGCTGTCGGGCTGGGTTGCCGGCCAGATTGGCGCCGACGTCAACCACGCTACCCGCGCCGGGTTGCTGTCGAAGTGCGATCTGATGACCAACATGGTGTTCGAATTCACCGATACCCAGGGCGTGATGGGCATGCACTACGCGCGCCATGACGGTGAGGCCGAAGATGTGGCGGTGGCGCTGAATGAACAGTATCAGCCGCGCTTCTCCGGCGACGATCTGCCGCATTCCCTGGTGGCGTGCTCACTGGCGATCGCCGACAAGATGGACACCCTGGCCGGTATTTTCGGCATCGGGCAACATCCGAAAGGCGATAAAGACCCGTTCGCCCTGCGCCGTGCCGCGCTCGGTGTGCTGCGCATCATCGTTGAGAAAAACCTGCCGTTGGATCTGCAAACCCTGGCGGAAGAGGCGGTGCGCCTGTATGGCGATAAGCTGACCAACGCCAATGTGGTCGACGACGTGGTGGAATTCATGCTGGGCCGCTTCCGTGCATGGTATCAGGAAGAAGGCCACGCGGTGGACACCATCCAGGCCGTGCTGGCACGCCGGCCGACCAAACCGGCGGATTTCGACGCGCGGGTGAAAGCGGTGAGCCATTTCCGCACCCTGGATGCGGCGGCGGCGCTGGCGGCAGCCAACAAGCGCGTTTCCAACATCCTGGCCAAGTCTTCTGATACGCTGAATGACGAAGTCCAGGCGTCGGTGCTGAAAGATCCGGCCGAGCTGCAACTGGCCACCCACGTGGTGGTGCTGCGCGATAAGCTGCAGCCGCTGTTTGCCGCCGGCCGTTATCAGGAAGCGCTGGTGGAACTGGCCGCGCTGCGCGAGCCGGTCGATGCGTTCTTTGATAGCGTGATGGTGATGGCGGAAGATAACGACGTGCGCGTCAACCGCCTGACGCTGCTGAGCAAGCTGCGCGAGCTGTTCCTGCAGGTGGCGGATATCTCCGTGCTGCAGTAAGCGTTGCCGCAGTCAAACAGGAATGCCAGCCGGTTATGCCGGCTGGCATTTTTTATGTTACGCCGCGCTGATTTCGAGCAGCATCAACAACTGCCCGGCCTGGACCTGGCTGCCCGCCGGGCGGTTGAGTGCCCGCACCACCCCGGCCACCGGGGCGGCGATCGGTATCTCCATTTTCATGGATTCCAAAATGCCCAGCGTTTGCCCTTCCCGCACCGTTTCACCGGGCGTGACCAACCACTGCCACACGCTGCCCGCCACCAGGCTTTCCACCCCATGGCAGTTCTCCGGGATGGTTTCCAGCTCTAGCGGCTGCTCCTGCTGCTGGCTGCTGTCAAAGGTAAACTGGCCGTCGGCGCGCCAGCGCGCCAGTTCGGCATCAAACGCCAGCTGGCGCCGCTGCGCAAAGGCCGTAATCTCCGCCTGCTGCTGCGCAAGGAACGCCTGATACTGCGACAGGCTGAAGCTGCCTTCCTCCACCCGCAGCGGGTAATCGCCGTACGGGAAGCGTTCGCGGATATCGAGCAGTTCCTCGGCGCTCACCGGGTAAAAACGTAACTGATCGAAGAAACGCAGCAGCCACGGCTGGTTGAATTCCGGGGTTTGACGATCGCGGTTCCACATTTGCAACGTGCGGCCGACGAACTGGTAGCCGCCTGGCCCTTCCATGCCGTACACGCACAGATAGGCGCCGCCGATCCCGACGGAGTTTTCCGCCGTCCAGGTGCGCGCCGGGTTGTATTTGGTGGTTACCAGCCGGTGGCGCGGATCGAGCGGGGTGGCGACCGGGGCGCCCAGGTAGACATCCCCCAGCCCCATCACCAGATAACGGGCGTTGAACACGATCTCTTTGACCTGCTCCACTGAATCCAGACCGTTGATGCGGCGGATAAACTCAATGTTGCTCGGGCACCAGGGCGCGCCGGGGCGCACCGACTGGGTATATTTGGCGATGGCTTCATGGCAGGCGGCGTCATCCCAACTGAGCGGCAGCCACACGGTGCGCGAAGGCACCTGCGTGCCCTGCAGATCGCCCAGCTGTTGTTCCGCCGATTGCAGGTGCGCCAGCAAGCGCTCGCGCGGGCAGCGCAGCGCGTCGAAATGGATCTGCAGAGAGCGGATACCCGGCGTCAGTTCCAGCATGCCCGGCAGCGGGTGCTGTTCCAGCCACTGCATCAGCGCATGCACCCGGAAGCGCAACGCAATATCCAGCACCTGTTCGCCATACTCCAGCAGCAGGAAACGATCGCCGGCGCGGCGGCAGGTCACCGCCGGCAAGCCGCCGTGCGCGGCGCGGTGGAATAGAATCGGGTTGCCCGGCGCGGCCGGCGGTATGTGCACTGGCGCGGCCTGCAGCGCAGCGATTTCCTCTTCCGCACGTTGGGCGAGGCGGTCGGCATCTTCCAGCGTCACGGGGATAAAGCGCAAGGTATCGCCGGCTTTCAGCTGGCCGAGCTTCCACAAATCGGCGTGGATCACCGTTGCCGGGCAAACAAAGCCGCCGAGCGACGGGCCATCCGGCCCCAGGATCACCGGCATATCGCCGGTGAAGTCGATGGTGCCGAAGGCGTAGGCGTTGTCGTGGATGTTGGACGGGTGCATGCCCGCTTCGCCGCCGTCGCTGCGCGCCCACTGTGGTTTCGGGCCGATCAAGCGCACGCCGGTGCGGCTGGAGTTGTAATGTACCTGCCACTCGGCGGCGAAAAAGGCGCTGATGTCGCTGTCGGTGAAGAATTCCGGCGCGCCGTGCGGCCCGTAGATCACACGCAGTTGCCAGGTATTCCGCCACGGTGGCGCCATCTCGGCCGGCAGCGCCTGTGCGCTGCGGTGCGCCGGGGCCGCAAGGTGCAGCACATCGCCGCTGCGCAGTGCGCGCCCGGCATGGCCGCCGAAACGGCCCAGGGTGAAGGTGCTGCGGCTACCCAGATAGGCCGGGCAATCTACGCCGCCGGCCAGCAGCAGGTAGCTGCGGCAACCGGCGCCGCTCACCTTGCCCAGCGCCAGCGTTTGGCCGGCTTTGGCGTTCACCACTTGCCACAGTGGCACGGGCTGGCCGTCGAGAGTGGCGTCAATCTGCGCGCCGGTAATCGCCAATGCGCAATCGCAATTAATGCGCAGCGTCGGCCCGCGTAGGGTGATCTCCAGCCCAGCCGCCTGCGGATCGTTGCCCAACAGGCGGTTGCCGATCCTGAACGAGCGGCCGTCGAATGGCCCGGAAGGCGGCACGCCGATATGCCAGTAACCGATGCGCCCGGGCGCGTCCTGAACGCTGGTCAGGGTGCCGGGGCTGAGCACGTCCAGCGTCGTCGGCCGGTATGTCACCGTGCCAAGGGTGGCGGTAATGAGAGTGCCGTTGCGCACCGCGGGCAGCGTCAACAGGTGGCGCAGGTAGCCGAGGTTGGTTTCCACGCCGTACAGCGTGGTCTGGGCGAGGGTAGTTTGCAGCGCCGCCAGCGCGCTGGGGCGATCGGCCGCGTGAACGATAACCTTAGCCAGCATCGGATCGTACAGCGCGGGCACTTCGCTGCCGCTGTCGACCCAAGTGTCGATCCGCAACCGGGCGCCGGGCGCTTGCTGCGGGAACGCCACCTGGCTCAACAGCCCGGCGCACGGCTGGAACTGCTTGGCGGCATCTTCGGCATACAGCCGCACCTGCACCGCATGGCCTTGCGCCGGCGGCACATTAAGGGCCGGCAGGCAACCGGCGCCCAACTCCACCATCCAGCGCACAATGTCCACGCCATACACCATTTCGGTGACGCCGTGTTCCACCTGCAGCCGGGTGTTGACCTCCAGAAAGTAGAAGCGATCCTGGGCGGCATCGTAAACGAACTCCACCGTGCCGGCGCTGCGGTAGTTGACCGCCTGGCACAGCCGCACCGCGGTTTGGTGCAGCGCGCTGCGTACCTCATCACTGAGGTGCGGCGCTGGGGTTTCTTCGATCACTTTTTGGTTGCGGCGCTGCGCTGAGCAGTCGCGTTCGCCCAGGGCGATCACCAGGCCCGCGCCGTCGCCGAAAATTTGTACTTCGATGTGCCGGGCCTGAGCCACAAATTTTTCCACAAACACGCCGTCGTTGGCGAAGTTATTGCCTGCCAACCGTTTGACGTGGGTAAACGCTTTGGCCAGCGCTTGGGCATCGTCGCAGCGCTGCATGCCGATACCACCGCCGCCGGCGGTGCTTTTCAGCATCACCGGGTAGCCCATTGCCGCTGCGGCGCTCAACGCCTGCTGCTCGCTGGTCAGCAGATCGCTGCCCGGCAGCAGCGGCACTTGGTTTTGCTGCGCCAACGCCCGCGCCCGGTGTTTAAGGCCGAACGCCGCCATCTGTTCCACCGTGGGGCCGAGAAACACGATCTGTGCCTGTTCGCAGCGGGTGACGAAGCTGGCGTTTTCACTGAGAAAACCGTAGCCGGGATGGATGGCCTGTGCGCCGGCGCGCTGTGCGATGGCGATCAGTTTGTCCTGATTGAGATAGGTTTCGCGCACGCTGCCTTCGCCCAGGCTGAAAGCGCAATCGGCATGACGGACGTGCAGCGAATGGCGATCGGCTTCGGCGTAGACCGCAATGGCTTTGATGCCGAGCTGTTTCAGTGTGCGGATGATGCGCACGGCGATTGCGCCCCGGTTGGCGATCAATACGCAGTTGAACATGGTGCGTTCTCTTTCAAAGGCAGGCCGTCCTGCGTTTTGTTATGCGATGGCGGGTCGTCCCGTCATCATTCTCACCTTCGGTTTCTATCCCCCTCACCCTTGCTCTCTCCCTCAGGGAGAGGGGACCGAACGGTGCCGTCTGCGTAGGTTCTGCATTGCGGGCGGACGTGGTGTTACCAGACCTCGACTTCAATCGGCGTCGGGTTGTAAGCGTTGCATGGGTTGTTCAACTGCGGGCAGTTGGAGATCAACACCAGTACGTTCATTTTCGCTACCAGTTCGACGTATTTCCCCGGTGCGGAAACTCCGTCGGCGAAGGTCAGGCCACCTTCCGCGGTGACCGGCACGTTCATAAAGAAATTGATGTTATGGGTGATGTCGCGCTTGGTCAGGCCGTATTCCGGGTGTTCGGCGATCGCCAGCATCCAGCTGTCGCGGCAGGCGTGCATGTGGCGTTTTTCCAGATCGTAGCGCACGGTGTTGCTTTCGGTGGAGCAGGCGCCGCCCAGAGTGTCGTGGCGGCCGCAGGTGTCGCCGACGATCTCCAGCATCGGGCGATCGTCATTGGAGCGCAGCACGGTGCCCAGACCCAGGTACAGGTTTTGCTGGCCGCGCAGGGTATCCATGGCGCTGTAGCGCTCGGCGGTGTCATCGGCGTTGAAGAACAGCGTATCCGCCGCTTGGTTGCCTTCCAGATCGGTGATGCGCAGCGTTTGCCCGGCGTTGACGCGGTACAGCCAGTAATCGCCGGCGCCGATGGTTTTGCGGTAAACGGAAGGGGTTGCGGTGTTCATCATCAGGCTCCTGCGTAGTAAAGGTGGTTGTTGGCCAGGCCGCGGCGGTTTTCCTCGATGGTCAGGCAGTGTTCCGGCAGCGGCGCGCTGCCGGCCAGCAGGGCGATGCCGACCGCGCCGCGCGGGTATTGGGCGGCGGTGGACAGCGGGTGCGGGCAGGTGTGCAGCAGCACCAGCGCGTCCATCGCAAAGCGCAGCGTGACGCTGGCGCCGGGGTGCGGCGTTGCCGCCAGACGCAGGTTGCCGTCGGCGTCGGCCTCCACGCGGGAGAACAGATTGAGGCTGGCGGCCATATCGCGTTTGCCCAGGCCGTATTTCGCCAGTTCGGTCAGCAGGCTGTCATAGCCGTTCTGGTGGCGTTCGTTCCGCGCCTGCTGGTAATCCAGAGTGCCGAACTGTTTGGCTACCTGCGCGGCGTTGCTGGTGCCGCAAACGGTGTCGTGCCAGCCGGCGTCATCCTGTTCAATGCCGCAAAAGATGCGGCCCATATCGGAATACAGGCAGTGCCCGGCGGTCAGGCGGAACGTGTGCTGGCACTTCAGCGTATCGGCGGCGTTGTAGCGTTCCAGCAGGTTCTCCGGGTTGTAGAACAACATGCCGACGTTGGTGCCGCCGGCGATATCGGTGATCCGCAGCGCCATGCCGCGGCGCACTCGCAGCGACCAGTGGGCGCCGGCGGGCAATTGGGTTTGGTACAGGCTGTCTGTCATCATTCTCTCCTTTTAGCGTTCAGGCCCGTTGGGCCGGCGGATAGACCAGGCTGCTCACGTGCTCGATCGGCACGGCGGGCGTGCGGTCGAGCGGGATGTCATAGGTGATGCTGGCGCCGTATGCGTCCGGGGCCTGCGGATCGTGGCGCAGTTTGTCGAATACCCACAGGCGCGAGCCGAGGGAAAACCCTTCTTTCAGATCGTGGGTGATCATAAAGATCGTCAGGCGGTGCTGTTGCCACAGTTCGGTGATCAACTGGTGCATATCGGCGCGGATGCCGGGATCAAGCGCGCCGAACGGTTCGTCCAGCAACAGGATGCGCGGCTTTTTCATCAGCGCCTGTGCCAGCGCCAACCGTTGCTGCATACCGCCCGAAAGCTGGTGCGGGTATTTTTGCAGCGCCTGGCCCAGCCCCACCTGTTGCAGCATGGCGGCGGCCCGCTCGGCAATGGCGCGGCGTTTGCTTCCCCACACGCGGCCGAGCAGACGTGCCTGGCTGAATTCATCGCCCAGCATCACGTTTTCCTGGGCGTTGAGGTGTGGGAAAACCGAATAGCGCTGGAACACCACGCCGCGGTCTTCCCCCGGTTCCTGGCGGATCGGCTGGCCGTCCAGCAGCAGTTGGCCGCGGCTGGGGGATTCAGTGCCGAGCATCATTTTCAGGAAGGTGGTTTTCCCGCAGCCGGAGGCGCCGACGATCGACACGAACTCGCCTTCCTCCACGCTGGCGTTGACCCGCTCCAGCACCACCTGGGCGCCGTAATGTTTTTCCAACTGCTTCATCACTAACAGGCTCATGGTGTGTTCCTTAGCGTGCGTAATACCAGGGCCAACAGCGGCGGCTGATGCTGCTGAGCAACACATCCAGCAGGAAGGCCAGCAGGGTGATCCAGGCGACGTAAGGCAGGATCACATCCATTGCCAGATAGCGGCGCATCAGGAAGATGCGGTAGCCCAGCCCTTCGGTGGAGGCGATGGCCTCGGCGGCGATCAGGAACAGCCAGGCGGAACAAAGCGACAGGCGCACGGCTTCCAGCAGGCGCGGCAGCAGTTGCGGCAGAATGATGCGCCACAGGATCTGGCCGCTGTGCGCCCCTAACGTCAGCGCCTTGATCAGCTGCTCTTGCGGAATGGCCTGTACCCGCTGCTGCAAATCGCGGGCGATAAACGGCGCCACCCCGATCACGATCAGCACCACTTTCGAGACTTCCCCCAGCCCGAACACAATGAACAGGATGGGCAGCACCGCCAGCGGCGGGATTAGCGCAAACAGCGTGATCAGCGGCGACAGCAGGGCGCGCACCGCAGGCAGGGCGCCGCAGAATACCCCGAGCGCCAGCCCCAGCCCGCTGCTGATCAGAATGCCGATCAGCAGGCGCAGCAGGCTGGCGCCGGTATCGATCCACATCAGGTATTCCCCGGTGCGCGGGCTTGGCTGCAACGCCATGCGCGCCAGTGCGTCGCCCATGCTGCCAAAGCTCGGCAGCAGTTTGTCGGAGGCATTAGTCGCCAGCCGTGCGTCGGAAGCCATCAGGTAGATCACCGTCAGCAGCAACAGCGGCAGAAAGCCGAGCAGTACCCGTGACAGCCTGTCCGGCTGGTAGTTAATGATTTTTTTCATCATCGGCCCCGTGGCTTTACAGCTGGTTGGCTGCCGCCAGCTTCAGATAGCTGTCATCAAAATGCAGTTTGACGTTGCCGGTGTTGCCCCAGGTGCCTGCCGGCGTGCTGATGCCCACCACGTCGGCGCTGGGGGCGTTATCGCCCAGCAGCCCATGACGGAAGGAGAACTCTGCCACCGCCTGCATGGTGGTTTTCAACTGTGCACTTTGGGTAAACGCCAACGCCTGTTGCGGCGTGCTGAACAGATGGGTGGCCGCTAACTGCTGGTCGAAGCCGGCCAGATCGGTACCGGAGGCCTGCGCCATTTGGCTGCGTGCGGCCACCGCTTCGGCGCCGTCGCCCGCCATGGTGCGCAGGGTTTCATACCAGGCGCCGGTCAGCGCTTTGCCAAGCTCGGGGTGTTTTTGTAACGTAGCGCGGTTGACCACCAGCAGATCGAGGATCTCGCCGGGGATTTGCGCGGAAGAGAACAGCAGGTGGCTGTCGGGTTGCTGTTTGGCGGCGGCCAGCAGCGGGTTCCAGGTGACGATCGCTTTCACGCTCGGCGTGCTGAAAGCGGAGACCAGATCGGCGTCGGCGGTATTGACCACCTGCACGTCTTTTTCGCTCATGCCGGCCTTTTCCAATGCACGCGCCAGCAGGTAATGCGAAACGGAAAGCTCCACCAGGTTGATCGGCTGCCCTTTCAGCGCCGTCATATCGCCCTGGCCCTTGATCAGGATGCCGTCATTACCGTTGGAGTAGTCGCCGACGATCAACGCCGTGCTGTCCACGCCGCCGGCGGCGGGAATGGTCAGCGCGTCCATGTTGGTCATGGTGCAGCCGTCAAAGCTGCCGGCGGTATATTGGTTGACCGACTCGATGTAGTCGTTGATCTGAACGAACTGGATATCAATGCCGTATTTATCGGCCCATTTTTTGACGATGCCGTGCTGCTGGGCGTAATCCCAAGGCATCCAGCCCACATAGACGGACCAACAGAGTTTGAAACTGGGTTTGGCGCTCGCCAGGGTCGGCAGGCTGGCCAACAGGGCGCTCAATAAGACGGTGCCCTGCAGCAGGCGTTGGCAGAATTTAATCATGTGATGTCCTCTGACGTTAACCACGGAATAAAGGCAGGTCGGCGGCGAGAACGATCTCGCGTTGGCCTCCCGGGTTTTTATCCCGCCGTGTAACCGCCAGAGGGCGGTCGGCCACTCTCGGACCAGCGCCTGTTGCCAGACCGGAACCCTAGTGACCTATTGCAAATTGTCGTGCGACAACGGTGACCCGCTACCGCTCCTGCAGGCAAAATTAAGCAAGATACTTGCCAGGTTGTGAAAAAACCGCCTATCCGGCTTGTTTTATCAGGTTATTTGTTCGCCATTGACGTACTGCGCTATTCGGTGAATGATGGGCGGGCGGTCGCTTTTGGCGCAGTCTGCACTACGGCGAAGCATTTCACCGCGCAATATGCGCACCAGGGTGAATCGCGTATCGGATTGCTGGCAGTTGATCTATTCTTATAGGCGCACGGAGTGCGGCAAAAGGCATGGAGCCCGATGAAAAAGTACGTTTATAACAGGAGTTATGTCACATGGCGGTAGGGATCCAGAGCAGAAGCCTGATGCGTTGGTTGGTGCCGGTATTGGCATTGTTGGCAGTCCTGCAGTTGACTGCCTGTGGCGATAAAGAGCCGGAACAGCGCAAGGCGTTCATTGATTACTTACAAAATACCGTGATGCGCAGCGGCGTGAGAATTCCCACGCTGAGCGAAGATCAAAAGCAAAAGTTCGGCAATTATGCCGGCGATTATGCGATTTTAGTCGGCTTTTCCCAGCAGTTATCCAAATCGGTGGACGCCAGCCTGACGCCGGCGCTGGATCTGGTTAATCAGATCCGCGTCGCGCCAGACTATATCGCCAAGCGCGATGCGCTGCAGCAGTCCGTCGGCGCGCTGAACCTGCTCGGCCAGCAGATTCAGTCGGCAAAATCGCAGGCGGATACGGCGCGCGCGGCGTTGAAGCAGCCGGACGATCTTAAAGCCGTATACAACCAGGTGTATGACAAAGTGGTCACCGATCCGGCCAATGCGCTGATGCCGGCTATCCCGAACACCGCCACGTTCCTGCAGGATCTGGTGCAGGTGGGGGATTTCCTGCAGGCGCAGGGTAACCAGGTGAGCTTCAACAACGGCGGTGTGCAGTTCCGCACCCAGCAACAGGCGGCGCAGTACAACACCATGATGTCGAACCTGGTGGCGCGCCAGCAAAACCTGCTCAATGCGCAGAGCACTGTGCAGCGCGTGATGCAGTAACGGTATGGCCAGCGGCGGCGCCCGTGCTGGGTGCCGCCACCGGGGCGGCGCTTAACCCGCCGCCATTTCGCGCTTAAATACCGCCAGCGTATGGGCTTTGACCCGAATGAACTCCGGGTCGCTCATGGCTTCGGCGTTGCGCGGGCGCGCCAGGTTGAATGGCACAATCTCCGCCACCTGGGTGGGGCGCCGCGTCAGCAGCAGGATCTCATCGGCGAGGAAAACCGCGTCTTCCAGATCGTGCGAGACAATCAGCATGGTAACGCCGGTCGCCAGCTGCACTTGTTGCAGCTTGTCTCGAATAAACAGCGTCATTTCAAAATCGAGTGCGGAAAACGGCTCGTCCAGGAACATCACTTCCGGTTTAACCGCCAGCGCGCGCATGATGCATACGGTTTGCTGTTGGCCGCCGGAAAGCTCATACGGGTAGCGGTTTAGATCAAAACGGATATCAAACATTTGCGCCAGTTCTTCCACCCGCGCTTTGACTTCATGCTCTTTCATGCCGCGCCGTTTCAGCGGGTAGGCGATGTTTTTCCAGGCGCTCATCCAGGGGAACAGCGCATCGCGGTAGTTTTGGAACACGTAGCCAATATTGGTTTCGGAAAGCTTTTTGCCGTCGAACAAAATCTGCCCCTGATCGAGCGGCAGCAAGCCGGCAATCATGTTCATCAGCGTTGATTTACCGCAGCCGTTGGGGCCGAAAATGGAAACGATCTTTCCCCGGGGCAGATCCAGATTCAGATCGCTATACAGGGGTTGGCCCGCGAAGGATTTATACAGTCCGCGGATGGTAACGTGGGTGTTGGGCTTCGGCCAGGATGGATTACTCATGCTTTGCCACTCCAGTGTACGCAGCGTTTTTCTATTAACAAAAACGCCAGGTTAAGCAGATAGCCAAAGGCGCCGGTCAGCAGAATAGATGCATACATATCCTTGATATTAAACAACTGCTGCGCATCAATAATGCGGTGGCCAAGGCCGGTTTCCGAGCCGATAAACATTTCCGCGACGATGACGATGACCAACGCCATCGAGACGCCGGTGCGCAGCCCAACGAAGGTTTGCGGCAGGCTTTCCATCAGCATGATGTCTTTGAATATATGCCAGCGGGGCACCCCCATGACGTGAGCCGCCATGATGCGGGTCTTTTTGGCATTCATCACCCCGTAGGCGCTGTTAAACAGGATGACCAACACTGCGGCGAAAGCGGCGATGGCGATTTTATTGGCATCGGTGATACCGAAAATCAGCATAAACAGCGGGATCATGGCCGACGAAGGCGTGGAGCGGAAGAAATCCACCAGGAACTCTACGCTGCGGTAGACGCGCTCATTGCTGCCCAGAATCACCCCCAACGGCACGCCGATCACGGCGGAAAACACAAAGGCCATCATCGTGCGGTACAGCGTGGCGCCGATATCCTGGTTCATGCCGCCGCTCACCAGCGCTTCGAACAGATAGCGCAGTGTTTCCACCGGCGAAGGCAGCAGCACCGGGTTGAGCCATTTGGCGCTCACCGCCGTTTGCCATAAGACAAACAGGATGGCAGGCCCGATCAGGGGTAAGAGCCTGTTTCCCCAATTTTTGGTCATATCATCCCTCTACGCACGATAAATCAGTGATGCGACGTCTACCGGTTTGCTGAAAATCTTGCGCTCGGTGAACACGTCGTAAAATTTCTGGAACCACTGCAGATTGTCGCTGGTGAGCTGGTCATACATGACAAAGCCGGGCAGCGGCACTTCATGTACCAGCGCCGGCTCAATGCCGGTATAGCCGGCCACGTATTGGCGCGAAGCCTCCGGCTGTTGCTGGATAAACTCAACCGCCTGGCCGTATGCCTGGGTGAATTGCTGCGCCCGTTGGGGGTTGGCGCTGATAAAGCTGCTGGTCAGCGCCGCCGCGCCGCCGAACCAAGGGGCAGCGGCATCGCCCAGCACGTATTTGGAAATCACGCCGGTTTCCAACACTTTGCCCATCCCCTTGATGCGCGCCACCGTACCGGTTGGCTCCAGGGTATACACCCCGTCGATTTGCCCGGCGGCCAGCGATGGCGCATGCTGGCCCACCGGCAATTCGATGACTTTGGTGTCGCTGAAGCCGTTTTTTTCCAGAATGATTTTCGTCATGGTCACGTTCTGGATACCGGGGCCGCAGGCGATGCGCTTGCCCTGCAGATCCGAAATGCGCGTTGCGCTGCTGTTGACCGGCACCAGGAACTCGTCCAACACCATTTTTTCATTGGATGGGTTAGAGCAGATGATTTTGAATAACTCCGGGCTGGTGATGGCGCCAAGCCCCAGCGCACCGGTAGCGGTGCCGTTGGCGCAGCCGTGAATACGGCCGGTGATCATCGCTTCCACGACTTGTTGCGGGCTGGCGAACTTCACGGCCTTCACGTTCAACCCCGCCTGTTTGAAAATGCCTCTTTCAACGCCGGTGTACAGCGGCAACCCGCCGACAATCGGCCAGTAGCCGATAAGGATTTCATCATCGGCCGCCAAGGCCGGCGTGCTGTTCAGCATGCTGGCCAAGGTTATGCCGCCCAAACTCAGGGCGGATAATTTCATTAACCGACGACGCTGAATATCAATTTTTTCATCGTTATGATCGCGCATAAATGTTCCCCAGTGTTATTGACAGGATACAAACTTGTATACAAGGCCAGCTAACGTATGCAGAACTTATGCCAAAATAAAAAACACGTTAATACAATAGGATGTAACGTGTTCGGCCCAGGCAACGCACCGCAATGAGGCGGAGCGCTGTGGTGGTGCACTGCTGGCATCGCCTTCGTGGGGCGCAGTATGGCAAGGGCGATTTCCTGGCTTTATTTACCCACTTTTCGTGTTGTTATTGTTCTCTCCAGCGCCGGCGGGATGAGAAATGTAATTTTATTTCATTTTTTACGTTGCCGTTTTCAGCGCCATATCGGCGAAAACCAGGAACGAGATCGAGCTCTCGTTTTGCTCGCCGCAGCGAAAAGTTAATTGTGATTAACATCACAATTAACAAACAAAGTGGCCATAAAAAATAGTGATACAAATCACATTTTTTACGGCGTAACCGGTCTGTTTTTAACAATGTGCTTTTTTTACATTCAATTATTGTGATCTTAATCACCATTACCCCCCTGTAATGGGTATGTCTGGTGTGATTCATATCACAAAATTTTCACACGATATTCCCCCCCAAAAGCGCGTGCTAGAGTCCGCTTCGCATACAGCAGCAACTCGACGATTCCGTCACGACAAATATCACGCGCTCTTATTGTCAGCGCGTAACAATAGGGGTGGGGTTTATGTTTTCACCAGATATCAAGGTCAAGGTTCAAAACTTTGGCCGCTTCCTGAGCAATATGGTGATGCCCAATATCGGTGCATTTATCGCCTGGGGCATTATCACCGCGTTGTTTATTCCAACCGGTTGGCTGCCGAACGAAACGTTAGGCAAGTTGGTCGGCCCGATGATCACCTATTTGCTGCCACTGCTGATCGGTTATACCGGTGGGCGCCTGGTGGGCGGTGAACGTGGCGGCGTGGTCGGCGCCATCACCACCATGGGGGTGATCGTCGGTGCCGATATGCCAATGTTCCTCGGCTCAATGATCGCCGGTCCGTTGGGCGGCTGGGCCATCAAACGTTTCGACCGGTGGGTTGACGGCAAGATCAAAAGCGGCTTTGAGATGTTGGTCAACAACTTCTCCGCCGGCATTATCGGCATGCTGCTGGCGATCCTGGCCTTCATGGCCATCGGGCCGCTGGTTGAAGGGCTTTCGCACATCCTGGCGGCGGGCGTCAACATCATGGTGCAGAACAACCTGCTGCCGTTGACGTCGATCTTCGTCGAACCGGCGAAAATCCTGTTCCTGAACAACGCCATTAACCACGGTATCTTCTCGCCGTTGGGCATCCAGCAGGCGACGGAAGCCGGCAAATCGATCTTCTTCCTGATTGAAGCCAACCCCGGCCCGGGGCTGGGCGTGCTGATGGCCTATATGTTCTTTGGCCGCGGCAATGCCAAGCAGTCTGCCGGCGGCGCGGCGATTATCCACTTCTTCGGTGGTATTCACGAAATCTACTTCCCGTATGTGCTGATGAACCCACGCCTGATTCTGGCGGTGATTCTGGGCGGCATGACCGGGGTGTTCACCCTGACCTTACTGAACGGCGGCCTGGTTTCCCCTGCTTCCCCCGGCTCAATCTTGGCCGTGCTGGCGATGACGCCAAAAGGCGCTTACTTCGCCAACCTGGCGGCGATTGCCGCGGCATTCGCGGTCTCCTTCGTAGTTTCAGCCTTCCTGTTGAAAACCACCAAAGCGAAAGACGAAGACGAACTGGAAGAAGCCACCCGCCGCATGCAGGACATGAAGGCGCAATCGAAGGGTGCGGTTGCGCCGGCTAACGCGCTGGTGGATGGCGATCTGAGCACCGTGCGTAAAATCATCGTCGCTTGTGACGCCGGTATGGGTTCCAGCGCCATGGGCGCCGGCGTGCTGCGCAAAAAAGTGACCGACGCCGGGTTGAAAAACATCTCGGTGACCAACTGCGCGATCAACAACCTGCCGGATGATGTGGATCTGGTGATCACCCACCGCGATCTGACCGAGCGCGCCATGCGTCATGCGCCGCAGGCACAGCACATCTCGCTGACCAACTTCCTCGATAGCCACCTGTACAGCAACTTGGCCGAGCGCCTGGTGGCTGCCAGCAAGACCAGCGAAAACCAGCAGAAAGTGATCTCGACGCTGGATGACAGCTTCGACGCCACCGAGCAGAACCTGTTCAGGCTGCGTGAAGACAATGTCTTCCTCGGCTTGCAAGCGGCCGATAAAGAACAGGCGATCCGCTTTGCCGGCGAACAACTGGTGAAAGGGGGCTATGTCGAAGCGGAATACGTGCCGGCGATGCTGGAGCGTGAAAAGCTCACCTCCACCTATTTGGGGGAATCCATCGCGGTGCCGCATGGCACTATCGAAGCCAAAGACCGCGTATTGCGCACCGGGGTGGTGTTCTGCCAATACCCGCAGGGTGTGCGCTTCGGTAACGAAGAGGATGAGGTAGCGCGCCTGGTGATCGGCATTGCGGCGCGCAACAACGAACATATCCAGGTGATAACCAGCCTGACCACTGCGCTGGACGACGAAACCGTCATTGCGCGCCTGAGCAGCACCACCAGCGTGCAGGATGTTCTGGATCTGCTGAACGGTAAACAGGCGTAACTCCCTACGGGGGGTTGCGCAAGCAGCGCCCCCGTGATGTTTGAAAAGGCTAAGATTATGAAAGCATTACATTTCGGGGCAGGTAATATTGGCCGCGGCTTTATCGGTAAGCTGCTGGCTGACGCGAACATTGAACTGACCTTTGCCGATGTAAACCAATCGGTACTGGACGAGCTGAACAAGCGCGGTAGTTATGACGTGCATGTGGTGGGCGAACAGGCGCGGGTAGAGCCGGTGAATAACGTCAGCGCCGTGCATAGCGCCAGCGATGAGGCGGCAGCGCTGATTGCGCAGGCCGATCTGGTCACCACGGCGGTGGGCCCGCAGATCCTGGATAAAATTGCCGGCACCATTGCTAAAGGGCTGATTAAACGCCGCCAGCAAGGCAATGAGGCGCCGCTGAACATCATCGCCTGCGAAAACATGGTGCGCGGCACCAGCCAACTGAAACAGCACGTGTTTAACGCTCTGCCGGTGCAAGAGCTGGCTTGGGTGGAGCAGCACGTCGGTTTTGTTGATTCGGCCGTCGATCGCATCGTACCGCCGGCGGCGGCAGGCACCACCGATCCGCTGGAAGTGACGGTGGAAACCTTCAGCGAATGGATTGTCGATAAAACGCAGTTCAAAGGCGAGCCGCCGGCCATTGCCGGCATGGAGTTGACGGACAACCTGATGGCGTTTGTTGAACGCAAGCTGTTCACGCTCAACACCGGCCATGCGATTACCGCCTATCTGGGCCAGCGGGCGAACCTGCCGACCATCCGCGAAGCCATTCTCCATCCCGACGTGCGCAGTGTGGTAAAAGGCGCAATGGAAGAGAGCGGCGCGGTGCTGATCAAACGCTATGGCTTTGCGCCAGAAAAACACGCGGCGTATATCAACAAGATCCTCGGCCGGTTTGAGAACCCCTACCTGCATGATGACGTGGAACGCGTCGGCCGCCAGCCGCTGCGCAAACTGGGCGCCGGCGATCGCCTGATCAAGCCGCTGCTGGGCACGCTGGAATATGGCCTGCCGAACGAAAATCTGATCCAGGGCATCGCCGCGGTGCTGCATTACAGCAATGAGCAGGATCCGCAGGCGCAAGAGATGTCGGAGCTACTGGCACGGCTGGGGCCGCAGGCGGCGCTGGTGCAAATCACCGGCCTGCCGGAAGGCAGCGAGGTGGTACGCAAAGCGGTGGCTGCATATACCGCTATGCGGCAAACGCAGCGATAAAATTGCATTTTCTCTGATTGGGGAGGAGGTAGGATGAGCAGCATTCATGATATTGTTCACGCTTATCCAAAACCTCCCCTGTCGGGAGAAGGGATCCCACCCCACGCCATACGAAGAACGACGATGGAAGAAGCGCAGGCATTTGAAAATAAGGTTCTGGAAAAGCTTAACGCCGGCAAAACGGTGCGCAGTTTCCTGATTGCAGCGGTGGATCTGCTGGCGGAAGCGCTCAACGTGCTGGTAGTGCAGGTTTTTCGCAAGGATGATTATGCGGTGAAATACGCCGTCGAACCGCTGTTATCCGGTGCCGGCCCGCTGGGCGAACTGTCTGTGCGCCTGAAGCTGATGTACGGGCTTGGGGTGATTTCCCGCCATGAATATGAAGACGCTGAACTGCTGATGGCGCTGCGTGAAGAGTTAAACCACGACGGCAGCGAATACCGTTTCGTCGATGATGAAATCCTTGGCCCGTTTGGCGAATTGCACTGCGTGGCGGCGCTGCCGCCGGTGCCGACGTTCCTGCAACCCGGCGAAGCCGATGAATTGCTGATCGCCATGCAGCACCAGCGTTATCAGCAAATGGTGCGTTCCACTATGGTGCTGTCCCTCACTGAACTGATCGCCGGCATCGGCGCCAAACAGCCTTCCCGCCTTTCCCCGCTCGGCCCGGCTTAAGCCAGGGCGATCCGCCACTCATCATACAGCAGCCACAACGCCGTGGCCGCCATCAATCCGGCCATGATCCCGTTAAACACCCGCAGCTTCCAGGCCACGCGCAGGGCAGTGCGCAGCTGATCGCCCATGAGCGCCCACACCAACACACAGGGAATATTCAATAAGGTGAAACCGGCGATGATCGCCAGCGTTTGATGCAGGCTGGCGCCGCTGCGCGGGGTAAACAAAATAGCCACGTTGATCGCCATCAGCCAGGCTTTCGGGTTCACCGCCTGAAACAGCGCGCCGGCGATAAAGCGCATTGGCTTGGCCTGCTGTTTGGCCGTGGGCGTTGCAGCCTGAAACAGCTTCCACGACAGCCACAGCAGGTAGGCGCAGCCCATCAGCGCCAGTGGGAAACGCAGCCCGCTGGCTCCGCTGAGAATAACGTTGAGCATGGAGGTGGTTAGCGCGAGCTGCACCGCACAGCCGGCGCCGATGCCAAAAATCATCGGCAGCGTCCGGCGCAGGCCAAAGTTGACGCCGGATGAGGCCAGCAGCAGGTTATTCGGCCCCGGGGTTATCGACATCACGGTGACGTAGCTGATAAAAGCAGAATCCAGCATAAAAAAGCTCCTAAAACAGGGTGTTGGGCAGTAACACCAGCATAAGGCGCTTGGCGTGATGGTGACAGAACCAGAGATCGGCTATTGTGATGGATACAGTTTGTTAAAAATGAAACTGTACCCATTGCCTGGAGATAAACTGTGTTTCTTGATGAATCCACTGCGGAAACGCGCTATTTACAATTGGCCGAAACGCTGGCGGAGGCCATTCGCCGTGGCACGCTACAGCCTGGCAGCCGCGTGCCTTCCGTGCGCCGCTGCGCGCAGAGCCACAGCGTCAGCATCAATACCGTGGTGGCGGCTTACCGTATGCTGGAAGATCGCGGGCTGATCGAGGCGCGGCCGCAGTCCGGCTTCTATGTGCGCAGTACGTTGCCGGCGCTGAAAGCGGCTTCGCCGCCGAGCGACCGTATTGAAAAACCGGCGGATGACGTGCTGGCACTGATCGATACGGTGTTCGCCGCACAGCAGAATCCGGCGTTTACCAACCTGTCGCTGGCCTGCCCGCAGACGGCGGATTTTTATCCCGGCGGTAAACTGGGGCGCATGCTGGCTTCACAACTGCGGCGCCAGCCGGATTTGATCGGCCAATATGCGCTGCCGCCCGGCAGCCTGCGGCTGCGCCAGCAGATCGCCCGCCGCGGGATGGCGCTGGGTATGCTGCTGGAGCCGGGTGACGTGGTGCTGACGCACGGCTGCATGGAGGCGCTGCAACTGGCGTTGCGCGCTACCACCAAACCCGGTGACTGCGTCGGGCTAGAGTCACCCACCTATTTTTACCTGTTGCCGCTGTTGGCCAGCCTGGGGTTGAAGGCGCTGGAAATCCCCACCGATCCGCAGCATGGTCTGTCGTTGGATGCGCTGGAACTGCTGCTGGACGAGAAGCGGCTGAATGCGGTTATTGCTATGCCGACGGTGCAGAATCCGTTGGGCTGCACGATGCCGCTGGCGGCAAAAAAACGGCTGGCCCGGCTGATGAACGATCACCAGGTGCCGCTGATCGAGGATGGGCTGTATGCCGAAATCCAGTTTGGCGGTGTGCTGGAGCCGGCGGTAAAAGCCTTTGACCATGGCGGCTGGGTGCTGTTTTGCTCCAGCTTCACCAAAACGCTGGCGCCGGATTTCCGCATTGGCTGGATGGCCGGCGGGCGCTTTAGCGATGCGTTGCGTAAGCTGAAGGCGGTATCATCGATGGCGGAGTCGCAGCTGCTGTCGGAAACGCTGGCCACGTTTCTGGCCAGCGGGGGTTACGATCACCACTTGCGCAATCTGCGTAAACGCTATGCCGCCCAGGTGGATGAGGCGCGGGCGATTATCGCTCGCCACTTCCCGCGCGGAACGCGCGCCACCCAGCCGGCGGGCGGTTTTGTTTTCTGGGTTGAGTTCCCACACGGGGTGGACTGCGTGCAGCTGTTCCACCAATTGCTGGATGAGCACATCTGCCTGACGCCGGGTATGCTCTATTCGCCCAGCGGCCGTTATCGCAATGGGCTGCGCCTTTCCTGCTGCTATCCGTTCAACGAACGCTACCGACAGGCTTTAGCACGCGTCGGGGCCCGGGCCTGCGCGATGAGCGGCCTGCCGGCCGGGATCGCATCGGGCGGGTAACCGGCTGCGCATTTTGCTACAATGCCGCACTGAAAATCACTTCTTAGCGTGCCGCAAGCGGCACAACAGGCCGGATACCATGAAAGAGATAGAAAAGGCAGAGATTAAGCGCCTGAGCGACCAACTGGATGCACTGAACCACAAAGATAGCCAGGTGATCCAACAGGGCAACCCGGATCTGATCGCGCAACACAATAAAGAAAAAGAGACGCTGGCGGCGGAAATTGAGCGGCTGAAAAACGTGCGCGTGCAGAAGCTGAGCAGCGAGGCGCAAAAGCTGGAAAAGCTGCCGTTTAGCCGCGAGATCACCAAGAAAGAGCAGGCGGATATGGGCGGGCTGAAGAAAAGCGTGCGCGGCCTGATCGTGGTGCACCCGATGACCGCGCTGGGCCGTGAAATGGGGCTGAAAGCGGTAACCGGCTACGCTAAAAAACCTTTCTGATCCCGGCCGTGCGGTGGGCTTGCGTAGAGGGGATTCAAATCGCACCTATTCGGCGGGCGTTCATTAATTATTCAACAGCGCCTGCTTGAATGAATAGATATGCGCTTGCGCCGCTGCTTCCACTTGATCCACATTACCTTGTTCCATTGCCTGGATGATCGCCTCGTGTTCGGCGATCACCTCCTGCATATGCATGGCGCTCGATAGCGTAGTGGCCCAGAAGCGCTGCGCCTGTGCGTGAATTATGCTGAGGATATCTGATAGGCGGCTATTGCCTGCGATATCCGCCAGTACCTGATGAAACTCACGATCCAACAGCAGCATCTGTTCTCTGTCACGGGTTTCGCTGGCGGTGGCGATGCGCTGATTCAATTCGCGTAACAACTCAATTTGCGCTGAATTAACGCGCTGTGTGGCAAGGCGCAAACACAACGCTTCATTCACCAGGCGCACCTCAATTAACTCCAACGCATCATCAATCGACAGCGGGGAAACCATCACGCCTTTGCGTGGAATGATTTGCAGTAAACCTTCCGTTGCCAGCCGATGCACCGCCTGATTCACCGGCGTGCGGCCCATTTCCAAATCGTCCATCACCTGCGCGGTATTGAGATATTCACCCGGTTTATAGCGCAGCGTAATTAACCGATGTTTGAACGCCAGATAGGCGCGTTCGTTCAAAGAAGCATTTTTTGGGTTGGCCTGGGGTGGCACATTTTCAGCAATCGAATCACTCATCGTGCAAATCCTTCATTGGGTACCGATACATCTTACACAAAAACTTGGCATGAAAATGGCTAGATTGAAATTACAGTGAAATTTCACTGTAATTTCTTGAAGGGGTATCTCATGCATTTACGGTTTACAACAGACAACGCAGGGGCGGCAGTACTGGATGTGAAGGTTAATCAGTTGGTGATTGCTGGCTGGGTCGGACGTGACCGGGAGGCCGTACTGCACCATATCAGGGAGCTGGAGGCACTCGGTGTGCCCGCGCCTGGTGCGGTACCTTTGTTTTACCGCGTGGCAACCAATCAGCTCAGCCAGCAATCGTCGTTGGAAGTGGTCGGTGAAGAAACCTCCGGTGAAGCTGAACCGTTCGTGTTTTTCCATCATGGTGAATTCTGGGTTTCGCTGATCTCTGACCATACCGATCGTCACCTGGAAACCTTTAGCGTGCCGTTGTCGAAACAGGCGTGTATCAAACCGGTCGCCAGTCACGCGTGGCGTATGGCGGAAGTTAAAACGCACTGGGATCGGTTGGAACTGCGCGCGTGGATTAAGGTGAACGGCGATTGGGTGACGTATCAGCAGGGGACGCTGGCCGCTTTGTTGACGCCGATGGATCTGCTGGCGCGCTATTTCGGCGAGCAGCCGGTGGCAGAAGGTTTTGCCATGTCCTGCGGTACGCTGAGCGCGATTGGCGGCATTCGCCCTTCGAGTGAGTTTCGCATGGCGCTACACGATCCGGTGCTAAATCGCACGCTGGAACATACCTATATCACCGCTTCGCTGCCGGTTATTTCCTGATGAGGAGTCGTGCTATGACTACGTTATGGCAAGCCAGCCAGCAGTTACTCACAGGGCAGGCCAACCCGGAAACGTTGACGAATGAGGCATTGGATGCGATTGCCGCTGAATCCGGTGAAGGCAAACGCGTGTTTACCAAAGTGTATGCCGTTGATGCGCAACAGCAGGCACAACAGGCTAGCGTGCGCTGGCGACAGCATCAGCAGCGTAGCCCGATTGATGGTTTACCGATCAGCATCAAAGATCTGTTTGATGTGGCCGGTGAAACCACCTGCGCCGGTTCGAGCGTGTTAGTGGACGCACCAGCGGCTACTGTCAGCGCCAGCATGGTTCAACGGCTGGAGCTGGCTGGCGCGGCTATTGTCGGCAAAACCAATATGACCGAGTTTGCTTTCTCCGGTCTTGGCATCAATCCGCATTATGGCACGCCGGCCAATCCGTGGCAGCGCGCCGAAAAACGCATTCCCGGTGGTTCCTCTTCTGGCGCAGCCGTTGCGGTGACGGATGGAATGTGTCTGGCGGCGGTTGGTACCGACACCGGCGGCTCGGTTCGCATTCCAGCCGCATTATGTGGGCTGACCGGTTTCAAACCCAGCGCTAGCCGTGTTATGCAAACGGGGACGCTGCCGTTGTCCGTTGCTCTCGATAGTATTGGCGTTATCGCCCACGACGTGCGCAGTTGCTGGTTGCTCGACAGTGTGATCGCCGAACAGCCGTTGACCCTCAATAAGCGTGATCTGGCTCAGGCGTGCTTCGCCATTCCGCAAACGCGCGTACTGGACAATCTGGATGTACAGGTTAGCACTGCCTGGCAACATTCACTGAAACGACTGCGTGAACAGGGGGTTACGCTGGTCGAGCTACCGCTCCAGGAGCTCGCTGAACTGGAAGTCATGAATGCGCGCGGTGGTATCACCGCCTATGAAGCCTGGCAGTGGCATCAGCATTTGGTGCAGGCGCAACCTGAAGCCTATGACCCGCAGGTTCTGGCGCGTATTAAACGTGGCCGTTTGCTCAGCGCCGATGATGCCCAGGCGTTGTACCAGCAACGCGCTGACTGGAAACAGCGTGTGGAAAGGGCGGTTGTGTCTTTTGATGGCCTACTGATGCCGACCGTACCGCTTATCGCACCACCTCTCGCCGAGCTCGACGATCCCGAACGTTACACGCAGGTCAACCTGCTGATGCTGCGCAATACCAGCGTGATCAACATGCTGGACGGCTGCGCAATTTCCCTACCTTGCCATCAGCCCGGAACGGCGCCGGTAGGCCTGATGCTGGCATCCACTCATGGCAACGATGCGGCATTACTCAGCTGGGCGGCCGCGCTTGAATCCACCCTGAAACGGAGTCTCTGATCATGACAAATCCTCACGGCATGTTATTTGTTGCCACCGATATCGCAGTGGAAGACGAAGCGGATTTTAATCAATGGTATGACCATGAACATGTGGAAGAACGCGTGACAATCCGCGGTTTTCTCAGCGGCTCGCGTTATCAGGCGATTGACGCTGAGCGCAAATATCTCGGCCTGTATGAGACGGAATCACTAGAGACCTTCACCAGCGCCGATTACCACGCAGCATTTACCCGTCAGACGACATGGTCGGTGGAAAACCTCGACAAGATGGTGAACCCGATGCGCCGCGTCTGCGTCATCACGCATCAGCACGGCAAAGGCAGCGGTAGCCATTTGGCTGTACTGACACTGAAAGCTGACATAAACGCTGCAACCCTTAACGCCTGGCAAGAGAGCGTACAGCGGACGCCAGGCTACATCGCCTCTCGTTTGCTGACACCAGATTCTTCGCTGAGTACGCCGTTGCCGCGTGAAATCAATACGTATCGGCCGATGCATGCCATGTTGCTGCTGAGCTGTTCCGATATGCAGGCCTGTAAAACGCTGGCCGCCAGCGCGGCGCAGGCATTAAATGCAGACGCGCAACTTTATTCCTTTGGCTGGCAGTTGACCAAACAGGAGATGGCTCATGGCTAATAACGACTCCACGTTGCAGCATGCGGCTAGCGCGTCTGCTGGCAAAACTAAAACTGGCCGGCTCGCGGCGGCCAGTTCCATCGGCACAGCGCTCGAATGGTATGACTTCACCGTCTATAACATCATGGCGGCGTTGGTCTTTAATCATGTGTTTTTCCCGAGCTTTGATCCGCTGGTTGGCACCATTCTGGCATTTTCCACCTACGCGGTGGGCTACATTTCGCGCCCGGTCGGCGGCTTTATCTTTGGTCATCTCGGCGATGTTGCCGGGCGTAAAGCGGTGCTGATTACCACGTTGGTGATCATGGGCGTCACCACCGCGCTGATGGGCATGCTGCCTGGTTATGCTGTATGGGGCATCTGGAGCCCGGTGCTGTTGGTGGCGCTGCGCTTTATTCAGGGCATAGCGCTTGGTGGTGAATGGGCGGGGGCGGTATTACTGTCGATGGAGCATGGTGATGCGGACAAACGCGGACGTAATGCCTCGTTTGCACAAGTGGGGCCATCATGCGGCACATTAATCGGCACCGGTTTTATTACGTTGGTAACGTTGACACTCAGTGGCGATCAATTCCAAGAATGGGGCTGGCGTATTCCATTCTTACTGAGCCTGATATTAGTGATGTTCGGTCTGTGGTTGCGCCGCGGCGTCGAAGAGACGCCAACATTCATAGCGATGCAACAGGCGGAGAAAAACACCCATGCGCCACTGAAGGAAGTGTTTCTGCACTATCCACGCGAGCTGTTGATCGCTGGGGGCGCGCGCGTCGGTTCCGACGTGTTGTATGCACTGGTCGTGGTGTTTACGCTGACGTACGTTACTTCTGTTCTGCAACTGCCGCGCCCGCTGGCATTAATGGCAACGATGTTGGGCGCAATGGGTAATGCCGTGACGGTACCGATGTTTGGCGCATTGTCGGATCGCCTCGGTCGCCGTCCGGTGTATATCGCTGGTGCGCTGCTGGCAATCGTCTGGTCATTTGTCTTCTTTTTGCTGTTAGACAGCTCACAACCGTTCCTGATTGTGCTTGCAGTGATTGTCGGGCTGTTGATTCATGCGGTGATGTACGGGCCGCAGGCGGCGTTTGTCACTGAGCAATTCCCGAGCCACGTGCGCTACGCCGGTTCGTCTTTGGCGTATACGCTGGCCGGCATTATCGGCGGTGGCTTTGCTCCGCTGATCATCACCTCGCTGTACAAAGAAATGGGTAGCACGCTGTGGGTGTCGTTGTATGTCAGCCTGGCGCTGGCGATCACGCTTTTTGCCTTGTGGAAAGCCAAAGAAACGGCGCATAAACGGCTTTAAAACCCTCTGGCGAAGGACCGCCAATACCCCCAGCCGGTAATCACTGCTGATGCCACGTGATTTAATCCATCATCGGGTTGCGGGCACGCCTTCTCTGCGTCAGCCGGGCGCCCACTGCCAGTGGCATTTTCAGGTAACCGCTGGATGTTTTTTCTACGGCGAAGAGGGCGAATAACACGTAAAAGACCTATTAACAGGTCTTATTCAGGGGGCTGTATGCAAAATATTATTCTGAACGATATTAGCGCGAGCATCAGTGAGCTAAAGAAAAATCCGATGCGGACTGTCGGCGACGGTGACGGCTTCCCGGTGGCGGTCTTGAACCGGAATCAGCCCGCGTTTTATTGTGTGCCAGTGGCACTGTATGAGCAAATGTTCAATGCGCTTGACGATCAATAGCTGGTCAGGCTAGTTAACGTATGTCGCAATGAGGCGCTGATGGACGTCAATCTGGATCGTGTGCATGACGTACACGGTCAAATTCCGTGAGTCGGTGCTGAAAGAGTGGAGCAAGCTGGACAAAGCGATCCAGTAGAAGTTTGCCAAAAACTAAAAAGTGCTGCGAAAATCCGCATGTTCCTTTAGTCAAACTTCGGGGGATGCCCGGTTGCGACAAAATAAAGTTGCGCGCATCGGGCTTCCGTTTGGTCAATGACGTGATTGACGACATGCTGGTGATCGCCATTGTGGCGATGGGCAAAAGAGCGCGGAGTGACGTCTATCAACTGGCCAGCGAGCGTATGAAGTCATTCTATCAATCATCAATGATGGTTGCGTCGGGCGCTTTAAGACCGGGACGCTACTTCTACATCTCAATCCAGCATATTGAGCTTTTCGAGTAGTAAAAGAGGTAACGAATGCTTTACTTACTGCAAATTGCCTTGCTTCTGGGGGCCGTGTACTTGTATTTCCATATAGGGTGTACGGTATTCCCATCGTTAAAAAAAAGCCTGCTTGTTTTTTCTTCCCTAATGTTGATGGCGAGCGGCATACTCGCTCATCATCAGGTCTATATAGCGCTTTGGGTTTTTCTTCTTACTGTGTTTACTCTCGTCTTGAGCCGTAGAGGCGTTGGATATGGACGTTCTGGCAAGGAAAGTCAACTTGGGTTGCTATATATAAACTTCGCATCAATTCCAATGATTGTTTTTTTAGCAAGACAGATGGGGAACCTGTAATGCTATTGGCTGCGCAGTAAGCGTCAAAACCGTTGCTAGCCTTGATGAGTTTCCCGTCTTCGCCCCGGCACCCAATACCTGATATCGCTGTGCCGGTGTTCCCGGTTATACCAGCCAGTCAATCTCGCCAGCCAGCATCGCGCTTCCCAGATAGCCCCGGCGCAGTTTTTATTCCAGCTTGGTGGTGACGAACGCCTGGGTTTGGTAAGGCACCGTTACGGTTTCCTTGCCGCGCAGTTCTTCTTCCGCCGCCACCAGTTCGCGCAACTGTGCGATCACCTGTTCCTGCTGCGCCTGCGGCAGGGCGGCGATAAAGCTGGTTGAGCGCACCCGGTTGTAAATCACGTCTTCGGTGGCGCCGCTGTGGCCGAACATAAACCCTTGCTCCCGCAGGCTATCAAAATGCTTCACCGGGAACAGCGTGCGCCACGAGCCGGAATAGAAACGCGGCACGCCCCCTTCGTAGCGATCGACAATCTGGTTGAGTTTGCGCACCCAGTTCACGCGCGCATCGCGCATGTTCCAAATCAGCCCGAGTTTGCCGCCCGGCTTCAGAACGCGGCGGATTTCCGCCAGCGCTGCCGGGGTGGCAAACCAGTGGAAGGACTGGGCGCACACCACGGCGTCGACAGATTCGTCCGGCAGCGGGATGGCTTCGGCGGTTCCCGCCAGGGTCTTTACCTGTGGCAGCGCGGCGGCCAGCTTTTCACGCATCTGCAACACCGGCTCGATGGCGATCACCTGCGCCCCGGTTTCCAGCAGGCGGGAGGTGAATTTGCCGGTGCCCGCGCCGAGATCGATCGCGGTTTTCCCCGGCTGCAGGCCGACGGCTTCGCGCAGCCATGCGCTGACTTCTGGTGGATAATCCGGGCGGCCTTTAACGTAGTATTCCGCATTGGCCTGATAACCTTCGGCTGCGGCAGGATGGATGGGTTGTGTCATGGTCTTTGCCTATCTGTTTAATCTTTCACGTTGCTGGGGTGCCAGCGTGTTATGTGGCCCATCCCTGACCCTTGCGCGCTGTGTCTATCCGTTAATGGCCGAACAGGCGCCGGTTGAAATCTTCGATCTTGCCGGTGGTGATGCGCGCCAGCATGGTTTTGCTCCAGGTGGCGGATAGCCCGGCCGCCGCCAGCAGGCGGTGGTATTGTTCTTCGTCGAACGGCATATGCCAGGCGATGCTGATGGCCTCCGCCACCGAGATTTCGCTGTTGCGCGCCGCCAGCGTTAACGGGCGATCGCCGCTCACTTCACCGCTGGCGATCACCCGGTACAGCCAGCCGCAGCGGCCACTTTGCTGCATCAATAGCGAAATATCGTCGATATCGCAATGGAAATTGAGTTTAAAGCAGGGGGAACGCGGCTGAGTGACCTGAATCAACGCCTCGCCCCAGTGGAAGATATCGCCGATAAATACGTTGTGCTCAGTCAGGCCGAGGGTGGAGATATTCTCGCCGAAGGCGGGCGCACAGAACTGCTCGGCCTGCGCCGGAAACTGCGCGCGCCAGTGGTCGTAGTGTTCGCGCGGATAGTGGCACAGCGCGCGGTCCGGCCCGCCATGGTGGCGGGTTTCCGCCTGCTCATCGCCCGCCAGCCCCAGTGGGGTGAGCTGAACGGCACCGTCCACCTGGCGCTTGGCGATAGCGCTCGGGCGCCCGCCTTCGTAAGGTTGAATGCCGCCAATATAAACGTCGGGGTGGTGCATGTGAGCCTCCTTACTGTCACGTCAGGTTTCAGGATAGCGTGAGTTGCCGGCCAGGGACAGGATAAAGCGGTGCGGCCGTGAGAGGGAAAACGAAAGCGGGGCAGCGGCGCGGAATCGGGGCAAAAAAAAACCGCTCCCCGGCGGGGAAACGGTTAGCGTGGCTGGTGAACGCGCGCTTATTTCGCGGCGTCGGCGAAGCGTTTGGCGGCTTCGTCCCAGTTCACGACGTTCCAGAAGGCCTTGATGTAGTCAGGGCGTTTATTCTGATATTTCAGGTAGTAAGCATGTTCCCACACGTCCAGGCCGATAATCGGGAAGCCGGAAACGCCGGAAATGGCTTCGCCCATCAGCGGGCTGTCCTGGTTGGCGGTGGAAACCACAGCCAGTTTGCCGTCTTTCAGCACCAGCCAGGCCCAGCCGGAGCCGAAACGGGTGGCGGCTGCTTTCTCAAAGTCTTCCTGGAATTTTTCTACGCTGCCGAAATCGCGTTCGATGGCGGCTTTCAGATCGCCAGATAGCGTGGTACCGGTTTTCAACCCTTTCCAGAACAGGCTGTGGTTGGCGTGGCCGCCGGCGTTGTTGCGCAGCGCGGTTTTTTTGTCGGCCGGGACTTTATCCAGGTTGGCGATCAGCTCTTCAACAGACAGTTTGGCCAGCTCCGGCAGGCTTTCCAGCGCCGCGTTGGCATTGTTGACGTAGGTTTGGTGGTGTTTGGTGTGATGGATTTCCATCGTCTGCTTGTCGAAGTGCGGTTCCAGTGCGTCATAGGCGTAAGGCAGGGATGGCAGTGAATAACTCATGATCATCATCTCCAGTGGTTTTTGGGCGGCGCAATATGTGAGCACCGCGTAAGCAGTTGGATCATTATAGTTAATTAATTGGTATTGAAAATGATTATCAATGCCCTATTAAGTATAAGGATTTGTACAATCTGGCAAAAGCAACGCGTTATTTTTATACCTTGCCGGTGCTGGCGCGCATTTTAAGCGTCGTCGGCAGCTCATTGAACGCCGCCGGTTCGTCGCCGTTTAACGCGGCAAGCAGGCGCTTGCCAGCCACTCGCCCCATCTCCCCATATGGTAGTGCGACGGTGGTCAGCGGCGGGGAGCAAACCGCAGAGAGATGGCCGCCGCCGATGCTGGCAATCGCCAACTGGCTGGGAATGGCGATGCCCGCGGCGTGGCAGGCCATGATCGCGCCGCAGGCGACTTCTTCTGCGGTGCAAATCAGCACATCCAGTTCAGGCCACGTCAGGCGGATCTCCGGCAGCAACCCATGCCCGGTGGCGAAAGTCGGCTGCTGCGGCGAGGTGACTACGCGATGCGGCGCCTGATTCATCGCCAACATGCCGCTGTGCCAGCCATTAAGCAACTGCCTGAAAATGGTGCTGTTGGTTTGGGTACACAGCAGGCCGAGATTGCGATAGCCGTTTTCAACCAGCTTTTGTACCAACTGGCGAATGGCTTTGGCGTAATCAACGCCGATGCTGATGCCGGGGGCATCGTGGCGCACACCACCAATGTCCATCACCGGCAAACCGGAGTTGCTCAGCAGGCGGTGCGCGTCAGTGGCGTTATCGAAATTGAAATGCACCATCGCCGCCGGGTTGTAAGAGAGCAACATTTCGATCAGGTCTTTCTCTTCCGCCGCCGAATGGTTGGCTTCCGCCAGCATCATGTTATAGCCCTGCGGGCGCAACACGCTCTGCAGGGCTTCCGACACCACCGCACAGCCCGGCGTGGCGAAAGAGGGCACTACCATGGTAATCAGGAGCGATGAGGCCGAAGCCAGATTGCGCGCCTGCACGTTCGGCACATATCCCAGCTCAATCACCGCCGCATCAATCTTTTCGCGGATTTCAGGAGAGACTTTTTCCGGCACGCGCAGCGCGCGCGATGCGGTCATCGTACTGACACCCACTAAACGGGCGACATCGGCGAGGGTACTTTTGCCGGTATTGCGCCGTCGTTTTTCTGCCATGGCGTTCTCCTGACTGACTGTCCGTTTTTAACTGGACGCAGCTTAAGACCAAATGCGTCCGCGCGCTATGTTAAAAACCACACTTTTGGCCATTGAACAAACCCGCCCTGCAATTCAGAACATGCCAACCTATTGCCGCGATGTAAATTGCCGCTATGTAAACCACGCAACCGCAAATGCAAAAAATGTTAGCGGTAACTCATTTTTTAACAATAACCATGTTACCGCTAACTTTTGCGACTAGTATCACAGAATGGCGTTCACTAAATCACCAGAATGCAGATCATTCACCAACCGACGGGAAATTAGCATGCTTACTCAGTGGCTCACCGCCGACGCTATTAACATCGTGGACGAGGTTATTGACTGGCAGGATGCGGTGCGCAAGTCCGCCGCACCGCTGCTGGCGCGGGGCGCCATTACGCCTGCGTATCTTGAGGCGATTTTTACCGCGCACGCCGAAATCGGCCCTTTCTATGTGCTGGCGCCTGGCCTAGCAATGCCGCATGCCCGCCCTGAACAGGGCGCGCACGAAAATGGCCTGTCGCTGCTGCATATCAAAAACGGCGTTAATTTTGATGCCGGGGAAAACGATCCGGTGTACGTGGTGATCATGCTGTGCGCCGTGTCCGGCGATGAACACATCCAGATGATCACTCAGTTAGCTGAACTGTTCAGCGATGAAGCACGCCTGCAACAACTGTTGACGGCAGATACCCTACCCGCCATTCAGGCGGCCATTAGCCAGTAATCACCAGAGATGACGATGATGAAAAAAGTACTGATTGTGTGTGGAAACGGTTTAGGCAGCAGCTTTATTGTCGAAATGAACGTGAAAAAGATTGTGGCGGAATTAGGAAAAGAAGCGGAAGTCGGCCATACCGATTTAACTTCCGCCAAATCTGAAAAAGCCGACCTGATTATTAGCGCCAAAGATATCGCCGATCAATTAGCCGGCCACAGTGCGCAGGTATTTGGCTTAACTAATTTGCTGGATAACGCACGGATTAAAGAAATTCTGGCAGAGCACCTGTAATTATTCCCGATTGCATGGAGTAAATTATGCTGCAGTTCATCATTAAGGATGTTCTTGGAACACCCGCAATACTTGTCGGCCTGTTTTCTCTGATCGGGTTATTACTGCAAAAGAAACCGATCTCCGATGTTATTTCCGGCACGCTAAAAACCGTTATGGGTTTTGTTATTCTGATTGCCGGTGCTAATTTGATCGCCGCGACGCTGACTATTTTCAGCCAGCTGTTTGAACACTCGTTCTCGATTCAGGGCGTGGTGCCAAATACCGATGCGATGGCGGCGTTGGCGCAGCGGAATTACGGTACTGAAACCGCGATGATCATGGTGTTCGGTATGCTGGTGAATATTCTGCTGGCGCGCATTACGCCGCTGAAGTACATCTTCCTCACCGGCCATCACACGTTATATATGGCGGCGATGCTGGCGGTGATCCTGTCGGTGGGCGGCGTGAGCGGCTTTTGGCTGGTGCTGATTGGCGCGCTGATCCTCGGCACCATGATGGTGGTCAGCCCAGCGATTTTGCAGCCTTTTACCCGCAAAATCACCAATTCGGACGATCTGGCGCTCGGCCACTTTGGCTCCACCGGTTATCTGCTCTCGGCGTTGGTCGGCAAGCTGGTTGGCAAAGGCAGCCCGTCGATTGAAGAGCTGAAGGTGCCGAAAACCCTCAATTTCCTGCGCGATTCATCGGTGGCGATCTCGCTCACCATGATGATTCTGTTCATCGCACTGGTGCTGGTGGCAGGCAAAACGTTTACCGAAAGCCAGGTGAGTGGCGGCCAGAACTTCATCGTGTTCGCCATTATCCAGTCGATCACCTTTGCGGCGGGTGTTTACATCATCCTTGCCGGGGTGCGCATGATCATTGCCGAAATTGTCCCGGCGTTTAAAGGCATCGCCGACAAGCTAGTACCGAATGCCAAACCGGCGCTCGATTGCCCGACGGTATTCCCGTTTGCGCCTAACGCGGTGATCATCGGCTTTCTGAGCAGCTTCGCCGCCGGCCTGATCAGCATGTTCCTCTGCCCGCTGTTTGGGTTGAGCGTCATCGTGCCGGGCCTGGTGCCGCACTTCTTTTGCGGTGCGACCGCGGGCGTGTACGGCAACATTACCGGCGGGCGCCGCGGCGCCATCATCGGCGCTTTTGTTCAGGGGCTGTTGATCTCTTTCTTGCCGGCGATTCTGCTGCCGCTGATGGGCGACTTGGGCTTTGCATCAACCACCTTCGGTGATGCCGACTTCGGTATTATCGGCATTATTCTCGGCCATATCGTTGCATTCTTCCATTGATGTCATGAGCAGCCGATGGCTGCTCATGTAATGATGAGGATTACCTAATGAACGCGAAATTTTCCCCTTCGCTGATGTGCATGGATTTAACCCGCTTTCGCGAACAGATTGAGGCGATGAACAGCACAGCGGCGTTTTATCACGTCGATATTATGGATGGCAGCTATGTAAAAAATATTACCCTGTCGCCGTTCTTTATCGAAAACCTGCGCAAAATTACCGAAGTGCCGATCGACGTGCACCTCATGGTTAACCACCCGGAAGATATTATTCCGATGTGTATTGATGCCGGGGCGGATATTATTAGTTTTCATCCGGAAACGGCGAATAATAAAATATTTCGCCTGTTGAATCAGATTAAAGACGCCGGGCGCCGCTGCGGCGTGGTATTAAACCCAGCGACGCCGGCCGACAGCATTCGTGAATATGCGCATTTGCTGGACAAAGTGACGGTGATGTCGGTTGATCCCGGTTTTGCCGGCCAGAAGTTTATACCGGAGACGCTGGATAAAATTCGGCAACTGATTCGCCTGCGTGAAGAGCACGGCTATCACTATCTGACCGAGATCGACGGTTCATGCAACGCACGCACCTTCCGGCAAATCGCCGCCTCGGGCGTGGATGTGTTTATCGTCGGCACCTCCGGCCTGTTCAGCCTGGCTGATGATGTGGCTGAAGCCTGGCAGAAAATGGCAGCGGTGTTCGCCGCCGAAACCGCCGCCTGATCCTCACCGGCGGCGAAGCGGCCGCCGGTTTCTCCTGCCTTACCCTGCGCGCTGTCCGTGTTCAAAATGGCAAGTAAAATCGCCCTAATGGGATAGGCTCTTAAACCAGCCGCTGCGGATGGGTATAGACGCTCGCCCGGCCGGGCCGGCTGAAACCCACCAGCGTCAGATTACAGCGTTCGGCAATCTCCACCGCCAGCGAGGTGGCGGCAGACACCACGAACAGGATCTCGGCGCCGCACATGGCGGCTTTTTGCACCATTTCATAGCTGGCGCGGCTGGAAACCAAAATCGCCCCTTGTTGCCAGCCCTGTTGGGCGCGCACGCCCAGCAGCTTATCCAGCGCCACGTGGCGGCCAACGTCTTCGCAGCCGCCCAGCAGTTCGCCCTGCGGCGTGATCCAACCGGCAGCATGGGTGCAGCCGGTCAGTTGGCCGACCTGCTGCACGTCCTGGAGCTGGGCCAATGCGCCATCAAGCCGGCTGAGCGTGAAGGTTTGGCTAAACGGCAGCGGCGCCAGCGGACGGAAGATATCGGCCAATTGCTCAATGCCGCAGACGCCGCAGCCGGTGCGCCCGGCCATGGCCCGCCGGCGTGCTTTCAGGCCGGCGAAGCGGCGGCTGGAAAGCTCTATGTTCACTTCCAGGCCGTGGCAGGTGGCGGCGATATCCATGCCGTAAATCTCGTTGGGCGAAGCGATAATTCCTTCAGACAGGGAAAAGCCAACGGCGAAGGCCTCCAGATCCTTGGGTGTGCACATCATCACCACGTGAGAAATGCCGTTGTAGACCAGCGCCACCGGCACTTCTTCCGCCAGCCAGTCCTGCCCGGCGGCCGCCAGGTCATCGCGTTGAAATACCTGGCGTTGGATGGCGCCGGCGAGCCCGGGCGCGCTGGTTGCGGGTTCTGTGTCTATATTATTCACTGACTTGGCACCTCGGCATAACACCCATACCTACCCTGTGGTAATGTGGCGTCAAATAATGTCTCTGCCTTTATCTTAGCGCTGTAACCCGATAAAGGTGTATGCACAATGTGATTATTGCCCGGCGCACAGGGCACTGCGCCGGCATGAGCCAACAGGAAAATAAACGCTGATGAGCATTCGTATCGTTCCTAAAACGCCGTCAGAGGCACCGGGCGCCAAGTCTACGGCGGCGCACGCCATTCCGCCGTTGCTGTTCGCTAACCTGAAAAGTCTCTATCGCCGCCGGGCGGAACGCCTGCGCACGCTGGCGGAAAATCATCCGCTGGGGGATTACCTGGAATTTGCCGCGACCCTGGCTGAAGCGCAGCACAACGCCCTGCACGATAACCCGCTGCAGTTGGATCTGAGCGAAGCCTTGGCGCAAGGCGCGCGCAGCGGCAAACCGCCGCTGGACATCAGCGTGTTTGCGCGCAGCGGCCATTGGCGCACGCTGTTGGCTTCGCTGATCGCCGAACTGCGCCCGCAGGCGCCGGAACATATTCTGGCGGTGCTGGATAATCTGGAAAAAGCGTCCGTCACGGAGCTGGAACTGCTGGCCGATGGTTTGCTCAACCGCGAATTTAGCCAAATCGGCAGCGATAAGGCGCCTTTCATTTGGGCGGCGCTTTCCCTGTACTGGGCACAGATGGCCAGCCTGATCCCAGGCAACGCCCATGCCGAAGACGGCGAGCACCGCCAGTTCTGCCCGGTGTGCGGCAGTATTCCGGTTTCCAGCGTGGTGCACATGGGCACGGCGAACGGCCTGCGTTACCTGCACTGCAACCTGTGTGAAAGCGAATGGCACGTGGTGCGGGTCAAGTGCAGCAACTGCGAGCAGACGCGCGATATCAATTACTGGTCGCTGGGCAGCGAGCAGGCGGCGGTGAAGGCGGAAAGCTGCGACGATTGCGGCACCTACCTGAAAATTCTTTATCAGGAGAAAGATCCGCAGGTTGAAGCGGTGGCCGACGATCTCGCCACGCTGATCCTGGATGCCAAAATGGAAGATGAAGGGTTTGCCCGCAGCAGCATCAATCCTTTCCTGTTTCCCGGCGAATAAGCGGCTATCCCTTTATGCGGTTGCCATGTGGCAAATCGGGCCGCAACTCTGGCAAACGCCAGAGTGACTTGCTACGGTTAGGCATAGATGTGTGGTAGCAAAGGAAAGGGACGATGTTAACAACATGCGTAAAATTCGCCACGGTGGTATGGCTGGCCGGCGCTCTGGTTGCCTGCGACAATCCGGACAGCAAAAAGCCGGAAATCCCGAAGCCGGAGCCTAAACCCATCGTGACTCAGCCCGCCGCGCCGCCGGTTGCGCCGGTGGCCGAGAGCGTGCCGCAGGCCGGCCTGCCGGTTTCCCTGCAGCAAGGGCGCATCACCTTTGAATTGCCGCCGGGCTTTAGCGATCAGACCAAGTACAGCGGTATTATCAACGACAGCAAATCCACGATTCAACTGTTCCTGGACAGTAAATCGCGCCAGCGCACCGTCTCTTCCGAGGTGATCCCGCCGGAAGGGATGAAGCTCAGCAGCAGCGATGCGATGCTGAAAGAACTGATGCAGAGCATGATCACCGAGCTGGCGGATCGTTATCAGAATATCAAGAAAACCCGGGAAGAGAGCTTTAGCGTCGGCAAACAGCGCTTTCGCCGCCTGGACAGCGAACAGAACGTCAGCGGCCAGCAGGTGGTCTCCACCATTGTGGTGACGGTATTCAACCAGCGCGTGGTCACGCTACAGATCCTGTCGCCGGCCAAAACGCCGCAGGCGCATCAGGCACTGGTGCAGCGGATTATTGAAACCATGGTGGTCAAATAACCCGGATAGCGAAGCTATCCCCGGAGCGAGGAGCGACTGATGAAGCTGATCGGCAGTTATACCAGCCCGTTTGTGCGCAAGATTTCCGTGCTGCTGCTGGAAAAAGGGCTGGTATTTGAATTCGTCAACGATCCGCCGTACGACGCGGGCAGCCAGGTTGCGGCCTTCAACCCGCTGGGCAAAGTGCCGGTGCTGGTGGCCGATGACGGCGAGCTGTTTTTTGATTCCCGGGTGATTGCCGAATACCTTGAGCTGCAGCAGGAGGCGCCGGCGTTCCTGCCGGCCGATCGCCTGGCGGCGCTGCGTATCCGCCGCGTCGAGGCGCTGGCGGATGGCGTGACCGAAGCCGCCGCCATGCTGTTTCGCGAAAGCAAGCGCGCGCCGGGGAAACAGGATGAAAACGGGATGCTGCGCCAGCGCCAAAAGCTCACGCAGGGGCTGGATGCGCTGGAAGCGTTGGCGCAGCAAAAAACGCTGCTTAATGCCGAACAGCTTACGCTGGCGGATATCGCCACCGGGTGTGCGCTGGGCTACCTGAATTTTCGCCGCATCGTGCCAAACTGGTGCGTTTCCCGCCCGGCGCTGATCAATCTGGCCGAGCGGCTGTTCAGCCGCGAAAGCTTTGCCCGCACCCTGCCGCCCTGATCGGCAGGGCGGTGATACGAGCCACCCCTCAGGCAAAACCGCGCCGGTTTAGCTGCCCACGGGTTAAAACTGTGACCCCCTTCCAAGAGTTGATCATTATTTCTGCCTGATGGGCGCTTCCTGCCTAAGCTTGGTATAGAGATTTCTCCCAGATTCTGATTCTTGCAACTTCATATACCACTGTATTAGCGGCCGCCCCGCGATACTGCTTACTGCCTGCGGGCGGTAATTATGATGCTGCGTAAAAGGAGACAGAACATGGCAACCCACACCACTGCAACCCCGATCACCCCAGAAAACACCGGTTTTCCGCTCAAGCTGAAAAAACGTTACGACAACTTTATTGGCGGTGAATGGGTGCCGCCGGTTCAGGGGGAATATTTCACCAACCTGACCCCGGTTACCGGCCAGGCGCTCTGCGAGGTGGCCAGTTCCAGCTCGCACGATGTCGATCTGGCGCTGGATGCGGCGCACCGCGCCAAAGCCGCCTGGGGTAAAATGGCGGTGCAGGATCGCGCCAACCTGCTCAACCGCGTGGCAGACCGCATGGAGGAGAACATCGAGCTGCTGGCGGCGGCGGAAACCTGGGACAACGGTAAACCGATCCGCGAAACCCGCAACGCCGACGTGCCGCTGGCCATTGACCATTTCCGCTACTTCGCCGCCTGCGTGCGGGCGCAGGAGGGCGGCATCAGCGAAATTGATTCGGAAACCGTCGCTTATCACTTCCATGAACCGCTGGGGGTGGTGGGGCAAATTATTCCGTGGAACTTCCCGCTGCTGATGGCCTGCTGGAAAATGGCGCCGGCGCTGGCGGCGGGCAACTGTATCGTGCTCAAGCCCGCCAAGCTGACCCCGCTGTCGGTGCTGGTGCTGATGGAGCTGGTGCAGGATTTGCTGCCGCCGGGGGTAATCAACGTGGTCAACGGCGCCGGCGGCGAGATCGGCGAATATCTGGCTACCTCGAAGCGTATCGCCAAGGTGGCGTTTACCGGCTCCACCGAAGTGGGCCGCCAAATCATGAGCTACGCCACGCAGAACATTATCCCGGTTACGCTGGAGCTGGGCGGCAAATCGCCAAACATCTTCTTTGCCGACGTGATGGATAAAGAAGACGCGTTCTTTGATAAGGCGCTGGAAGGGTTTGCGCTGTTTGCCTTCAACCAGGGGGAAGTTTGCACCTGCCCAAGCCGCGCGCTGGTGCAGGAATCGATCTACGAACGCTTTATGGAGCGCGCGATCAAACGGGTTGAAAGTATCCGCAGCGGCAATCCGCTGGACAATAATACCCAGATGGGCGCGCAGGTGTCGCAAGGGCAGTTGGATACCATCCTCAACTATATCGATATTGGCAAGCAGGAAGGCGCCCGGGTGCTGACCGGCGGCCGCCGCAAGGCGTTGGACGGCGGGCTGGATGGCGGCTACTACCTGGAACCCACCATCCTGTTCGGCAAAAACAGCATGCGGGTGTTCCAGGAAGAGATCTTCGGCCCGGTGCTGGCGGTGACCACCTTCAAAGATATGGATGAAGCGCTGGCGCTGGCCAACGATACTGATTATGGCCTGGGCGCCGGGGTGTGGAGCCGCAACGGCAACGTGGCCTACCATATGGGGCGCAACATTCAGGCCGGGCGCGTGTGGACCAACTGCTACCACGCCTATCCGGCGCATGCGGCGTTCGGCGGCTACAAACAGTCGGGGATTGGGCGCGAAACCCACAAGATGATGCTGGATCACTACCAGCAGACCAAATGCCTGTTGGTCAGTTACTCGGAAAAAACGCTCGGTTTGTTCTAACCCCGCGCCCCACGTTTTGCTTGCATGGCCCCTGCCGTTGGCAGGGGCCGTTTTGTTGGCGCCAGCGCCACAATAGCGCGTTTGGCTTGTCGCCGGCAGCGCCGCTCTATACTCTAAATAATTCGAGTTGCAGGAAGGCGGCGACGCAGCGAATCCCCAGGAGCTTACTTCAGTAAGTGACTGGGGTGAGGGAGGAAAGCCAACACACCTGCAACTTGAAGTATGACGAGTATATACCCTTTGGGGTTTGGAACTTATGATGAGGCCAGCGGCAAAGGGCGTTGATGAGCAATAAAATCGGCTGGATAGATAACCTGCGCGCCTTGGCGTGCCTGATGGTGGTGATGATTCATGCCACCACCTATTACGTGACTCACGGTATGGCAGTGGGCGAGACGCCCTGGGACGTGGCCAATGCGTTGAATGCGCTGTCGCGCGTTGCCGTGCCGCTGTTCTTTATGATTTCCGGCTACCTGTTTTTCGGCGAACGCAGCGCCAACCGCCGCCACTTTAGCCGCATCGCCTGCTGCATTGTGTTTTATAGCGCCGTGGCGCTGATCTATATCGCGCTGTTTACCCGCATCGGTTTCTGGCCCTCGCTGCGCGGTATAGTGGAAAAGCCGGTGTTCTATCACCTGTGGTTTTTCTACGCTATCGCGGTGATTTACCTGCTCTCGCCGCTGATTTGCGTCAAGCCGGTGGCCGGGGGCTATCTGGCGGCGGCGCTTGCCGTGCTGGCGGTGATCGCCAACCCCAATACTCCGGCGTTAAACGCCGGCCACGCATCGCTATTGCCGGTGAATCTGTATATCAACGGCGATACGTTTTATTACCTGCTGTATGCGTTGGCCGGACGGGCGATCGGCATGCTGGATACCCAGCGGCGTGGCGCCAGCCTGCTGGCGGCGCTGGTGTTTGTGGTGTGCGTGGTGCTGATCATCGTCGGCACCAAACGCCAGCTGTTTATCAACCGCAACTTCGCCGACACCTTTTACATTTACAGCGGGCCGTTGGTGTTTATTGCCGCCGTCGCCCTGCTGGTGTGGTGTAAAAACTGCCTGCCGGAGCCGATCGGCTGGCTGGGGCTATTTTCCCGCCATTCACTGGCGATCTACGGTTTCCACGCCATTATCGTCAATGCGTTGCGCAGCGGCCATTTAACGCTGAGCGCCTATCCGGTGCTGGATATCTTTTGGGTATTCGGTGCGGCATTGGGGCTGAGCCTGCTGCTTTCCGCCGGCTTGCAACGCATCGATAAACGGCGGCTGGTTTCCTGAAGCCTACGCCGTCTGTGGCCAGCGCTGCTGGGCTCGGCGTAACTGCCGGCCGGAAGAGAACCCGGCGGCGAGGGCGGCCTTTTCCAGCCCGTAGCCCTGCTGCAGGCGTTGCTGCGCTACCGCCAGCCGCAGTTGCTCATGGTATTCACGCACGCTGATGCCGATGTGGCGGCGGAACAGCCGCGCCAGGTGGCGGCTGCTGACGTGAGCCCTGTCTGCAATCTGGGCGACCGACCATTCGGCTTCCGGCTCGGCGGCCATCACATCCTGCGCGCGGTGCACTGCCGGGTGCAGGTGATTACGGTAGCGCAGCCAGGGCGACAACTGCGGATCGTCCCCGGAACGGCGGAAATACACCACCATTTCCCGTGCCACCGCCAGCGCTGCAGTGGCGCCGCAGTGGCGGCCGATCAGATGCAAAGCCAGATCGATGCCTGCGGTAATGCCCGCGCTGGTATATATGCTGCGATCTTCGACAAAAATACGGTTTTCTTTTACCTGCGCCGCCGGCGCCTGCTGGCGCAGGCGAGCGATCACCTCATGATGCGTGGTGCACTGGTAGCCGTCGAGCAACCCGGCCTGCGCCGCCAGCAGCGCCCCGGAACAGATGCACACCAGTGTGATGCGTTGTTCGTGCAGCGCCGGTAGAAGTTGCTGCAGCCACTGGCGCGCTAGCGCGGCTTCCTCATTGGCGAAAAAGGCGCTGGAGTCGGTTACGCCGGGCAGCACCAGAATATCGCCGTCCGCCAACCGTGGCGGCAACGGCTGGAGCTGGCCCAGCGTCATACCGATGGAACAGGTGATCTGCGGGCACGGGCTGATATAGCGCAGGGCAAACTGCCCGCTTAGGCGCAGAGTTTCCGCCGGGCCGCTGACGTCCAGCGACAGCACGTTGGGCAACAGTAAAAAGTACACGGTTTGGGTCATCAGGGTTCCTGGCGCAGATCCTCCAGCGCCCGATCGACGCTGGCGAGCTGGGCGAAACGGCCGGCCAGCACCGTTTCAGTATGCCGCTTTAGCTGTGCCGTGGTAAAGCTCGCACCGTCCGGGTGCTGCATGGGGAAGGTGAGCGTAGCTTCGGTGACGAAGGTCACCCGGTAGCCCAGATCGGACGCCACCCGGGCGGTGGTTTCGCAGCACTGTTCGGTGCGCAGACCGGCGATAATCAGGTGCCTGATGCCGCGCTCCCGCAGCCAGGCGTCCAGGCCGGAATCGGTCAGGGCGTTGTGAACCCGTTTGTGTACCGTCACATCCGCCTGATGCTGCAGGAACGGCAAGCGTTGCACCAGCCCGGACGCCAGGGAAAAGGGCCCCTGCGGCGCAACGTGGAACACATCGACCAGCGCCACGCCCTGCTGTTGGCAACCGGTGATGAGCCGTTGCAGGTTGGCGGTGAATAATGGCAGATCGTCTTCCTGCCAGAATGGCCGGTGCAGGAAGGAGTGTTGAACATCAATGATTAACAGTGCGCTGTGTGGCATTTTCGGCCCTCCGCCGTGTGGGATTAAGCCTATCATGCGCGGCTTTCCATCACGGAAGAAGGCCAAAAACGGCCATCATGATGACACCCACGGACCTTTGGTTTACGGGGCCAGGAATGCTTTATCGCCATCCCCCGCCTGGCTTACTAATCAGCCAGGCGGGGGATGGTGCTGAACTTCATGAGGGCCTGGACATCGGCAATAATTCGATTTTGCTGGACTGCGCCCCCTGTTTACCGCCCGCCAAATAGCTATACCTGATCGGCTTCAATAATACTCCGCAGGCCTGCCAGTAACCCGGGGAAATAACTCTGATCGAAGCATAAGCCACCAGTCAGTTCACTCCCCGCTTGTATATCAGGGCGAATCCAGAACGTGAATCCTATAACGCCACTGTCACTGATCTGCCGAATGGTAATATCAAGAATACCAATACGTGGGCTAAATTATACATATCAATACGATATATAAAGAATCCTGGCTTTTTTTGGGGATCGGCAGCACGAACCCCATAACAAATGGCTTTTTCCTGAATTTGTAATGGTACATAGCGGCCGGGGGTATACATATGCTTTGCGGCAGTATCTGTCATTTTAAGACTACGGGCTGATAATCCCATTTTAGCCGCCCACGAAGTAGGCTGACCGTTGCATGGCTCAATTTAACGGTAACGGCTGTTTTTGCCCCGCTTTCCAGTAATGAGCCTCCTACCCGGAAAAGACGGAAAACCCCACATGCCAGCAGAGCAAGATCTGTTGGGTCAATCAGCGGTGTTTCCAGCGGCGCTTCTTCCATACAGCTGAAGATGCCATCCGTATCGTAAATCTGCCATAAGCCAGGCGATTGCACAACGGAGTAACCGATACACATACCGCTTTCATCATCGACAATTGGCTGGGCATTGTGAGGAATATGGCGGGGGCGGATTTCAAAATATTCGCCAGGCATCAACCTGGATTGAAAAGTATAGTAGCGCCCTGGCTCTTCAGGCGTAGCAAGTCCTGTTGTCATTATTATGGCTTCCTTATGAGGGTTCTCCTGCCTCAGAGAATAATAAATAACCAGGGGGGACGCATCTACATTTATCCCCCAGGCTATCTTTGTGTAGACAACACATTACTGATGGTTACCACTACTTTGGCTCGCAAATGCGGGTTGCTGTTCGAGGCGGCTTACCGTTTAACGAGCCTGGGCAAAAAACGGCCATCATGATGACACCAGCGGACCTTTGGTTAACGGCAGCAGGCAGCGATACAGCTCGCGGAAGGTCGCGCGCTGTTCGGCATAACGCGCATGGCGCTCGCTATCCGGTTGGTGAACCTGTTCCAGCGGCAGTTCCGGCAGCAGTTCGCTCAAGGGGCGCTGCGGGTTGAGGGCAATCTGCGCCAGCCGCGCCGCGCCCAGCGCCGGGCCGACGTCGCCGCCGGTGCGGTATTCCAGCCGCTGGCCGCTGATGTCCGCCAGCATTTGGCGCCAGTACGGGCTGCGCGCGCCGCCGCCGATCAGCCGGATGCTGGTGGGCTGCAGGCCGCTGGCGTGCAACACATCCATCCCGTCGGCCAGTGCAAAGCCCACGCATTCCAACACGGCGCGCGCCAGATCGTTCGGGCCATGCTGATGAGTCAGGCCCCAAAAGGCGCCCTTGGCGTTAGGGTTGTTGTGCGGCGTGCGCTCGCCGGAAAGGTAGGGCAGGAACCACAGGGGCACCTCTGCCGGTTCGGCCTGCTCGACGTTGCGCAGCAGGGTGGCTACGTCCGCCACCTGGGTTAATTTGCACACCCAGTCCAGGCAGGAAGCAGCGCTTAGCATCACTGACATCAGGTGCCAGGTGGCGGGCAGCGCGTGGCAGAAGCTGTGCACGGCGCTGGCCGGGTTGCTGAGGAAGCCGTCGCTGACGGCGAAATAGACCCCGGATGTGCCGAGCGACAGCATCGCCTGGCCGGCCTGGTACAGGCCCACGCCCACCGCCCCGGCGGCATTATCGCCGCCGCCGGCCACCACCGGCACCGGCTGTATCCCCCAGCGTTTGGCCAGTTCCGTATGCACCTGGCCGGTAATCTGGTTGCCTTCAAACAGCGCCGGCATCTGATCGCGCGTCAGCCCGCAGGCGGCGAGCAGTTCATCGCTCCAGGTGCGCTGCGCCACGTTGAGCCACAGGGTGCCGGCGGCGTCGGACATATCGCTGGCGAATTCGCCGGTGATGCACCAGCGCAGGTAGTCTTTCGGCAGCAAGACTTTGTCGATCTGGCTAAATATCTGCGGCTCATGCCGTTTAACCCACAGTAGCTTCGGTGCGGTAAAGCCCGGCATCATCAGGTTGCCGGTGATGGCGCGCGCGTTCGGCACCGCCTGTTCCAGCGCCTGGCACTCGGCCGAGCTGCGGCCATCGTTCCATAAAATGGCCGGCCGCAGCACACGCTGCTGTTTGTCCAGCAGCGTGGCGCCGTGCATCTGGCCGGTCAGGCCGATGGCCTTGACCGCCTGCAGATTATGCTGTTTCGCCAGCGCCAGCATGGCGCGGTCGGTGGCTTTCCACCAGTCCTGCGGCGATTGCTCCGACCACAGCGGATGAGGGCGAGAGATCGGCAAGGGTTCGCTTTGGCTGGCCAGCAGTTGCCCCTGTTCGTCAAGCAGAATGGCTTTCACGCCAGAGGTGCCAAGATCGATGCCAATGTACATGAGCGCGTATCCTTCAAAGCGTGGGGCCGCCGGGCGGCAAGGCGCGCCAGCACCTTGCCGTGGCCCTCGGGGTTTAACACAACGGCGGGCAACGCCGCCGGATGGGGCTAACCGAACAGATAACGGTTGACCAGGTTTTCCAGTTTTTCCTGGTGGCCGCTTTGGTGCTGCGGTGCCAGAGCCTGTTGTTCAGCGTACTTCGCCAACGCATCAAGCGACAGTTTTCCCTGCAAGATTTGCTGGCCCAGTTCACTGTTCCAGCCGGCGTAGCGCTTGGCGACCTGCTGATGCAACTGGCCGTCTTCGACCATCTTCGCCGCCACTTTCAGCGCCAGCGCCATGGTGTCCATTGCGCCGATGTGGCCGTAGAACAGATCGTATTTATCGGTGCTCTGGCGGCGCACTTTGGCGTCGAAGTTCAGGCCGCCGGTGGTGAAACCGCCCGCCTTGAGGATTTCAAACATCACCAGCGCATTTTCCTCCACGCTGTTCGGGAACTGATCGGTGTCCCAGCCAAGCTGCGGATCGCCGCGGTTGGCGTCAACAGAGCCAAAAATACCCAGCGCGATGGCGGTGGCGATTTCATGATGGAACGAGTGGCCGGCCAGGGTGGCGTGGTTGGCTTCAATATTGAGTTTAATCTCTTTTTCCAGCCCGAACTGCTTAAGGAAGCCGTACACGGTGGCGACGTCGTAGTCGTATTGGTGCTTGGTCGGTTCCTGCGGTTTGGGTTCGATCAGCAGCGTGCCCTGGAAGCCGATTTTGTGTTTGTGCTCCACCACCATCTGCATAAAGCGGCCGATCTGTTCGCGTTCCTGGCGCAGATCGGTGTTCAGCAGGGTTTCATACCCTTCGCGCCCGCCCCACAGCACGTAGTTTTCACCGCCGAGCTTTTTCGTGGCGTTCATGGCGGTAAACACCTGGGTGGCGGCCCAGCAGAACACGTCCGGATCGGGGTTGGTCGCCGCGCCGGCGCCATAACGCGGGTGGGTGAAGCAGTTGGCGGTGCCCCACAGCAGCTTAACGCCGCTGCTCTGCTGCTTCTCGGCCAGCACGTCGCTCATCACCGCAAAGTTGTTCAGGTATTCTTTCATCGATGCACCTTCCGGCGACACATCAACGTCGTGGAAACAGTAATAAGGCACGTTGAGCTTGTGGAAGAACTCGAACGCCACGTCGGCCTTTAATTTAGCCAGCGATAGCGCATCGCCCGGCTGTTGCCACGGGCGATCGAACGCGCCCACGCCGAACATATCCGCGCCGGTCCAGCAGAAGGTGTGCCAATAGCAGGCGGCAAAGCGCAGATGATCGGCCATGGTTTTGCCAAGGATGATCTCATCCGGGTTGTAATGGCGGAATGCCAGCGGGTTGGTGCTGCCGGTGCCTTCATAGCGGACGTGTTCGAGCTTTTCAAAATAGGATTGCATTCTTGACTCCTTAATTGACAGGACCCTGCGTACGGGATACTGCTTCATCTTCGGAGTTCATTGCCGGCTGCTCAATTACGTTATTTCACACTTAAATGCACAGAATTATTAAATGTGCGCAAGATCCCACAATGACGATAAAACGCAGCCGGAGAGAGACAGACAGGATATTTCTATTTAGCTGCGTGAAAGTCTCTGGGTGAAAACGTGATCGCCACCATAAAAACAACATTAAACCAAAAAACATAATTGGCGGGTAAAAATCAGTAATTGCTGAATGCGAAATAAGCGTCAACAATTCGCAGGACGTAATCAAAAAAGCCTGTTTCAATTATTACCCCTACACATTCAATAACAAAGGTATATAAGATGAAATTCAAGCACATTTTCCTCTCCGCCTGTGCCCTTCTGGTGCTGGCCAGCCAGCCGGGGTTTGGTAAAGAAATAAAAATCGGTATGGCGATCGATGATTTGCGCCTGGAACGTTGGCAAAAAGATCGCGACATTTTTGTGAAAAAGGCCGCCTCGCTGGGGGCGGACGTGTTTGTGCAATCCGCCAACGGCAATGAAGAAACCCAGATGGCGCAGGTTGAGAACATGATCAACCGTGGTGTCGACGTGCTGGTGATCATCCCTTACAACGGCCAGGTGCTGAGCAACGTGATCGCCGAGGCGAAGCGCGAAGGGATCAAGGTGCTGGCTTACGATCGCATGATCAATGACGCCGATATTGATTTCTACATTTCGTTCGACAACGAAAAAGTGGGTGAGATGCAGGCGCAAAGTTTGGTCGACCGCGTGCCGCAGGGCAACTACTTCCTGATGGGCGGCTCGCCGGTGGATAACAACGCCAAGCTGTTCCGCAAAGGGCAGATGAACGTGCTGCAACCGCTGATCGACAGCGGCAAGATCAAGATAGTGGGCGATCAGTGGGTTGACGCCTGGCTGGCGGAGAACGCGCTGAAGATTATGGAAAACGCCCTGACCGCCAACAACAACCATATCGATGCGGTGGTGGCTTCCAACGATGCCACGGCGGGCGGCGCTATCCAGGCGCTGGCGGCGCAGGGGTTGGCCGGCAAGGTGGCCATTTCCGGCCAGGATGCCGATCTGGCGGCGATCAAACGCATTGTGGCTGGCACCCAGACCATGACGGTGTACAAGCCGATCAGCAAACTGGCGGATGAAGCGGCGGATATTGCCGTGCAGCTGGGCAAGGGCGAACAGCCGAAATCCAATAGCGTATTGAATAACGGCAGCCGCGACGTTCCCGCCTGGTTGTTGACGCCGATCGCAGTGGATAAATCAAATATCGACAGTACCGTTATTGCCGATGGCTTCCATAAAAAATCCGATATTAATTAATTTTCATTTGACGCAGTAATGCGGAGGGAATAATGCCCTGCCTGTTGGAAATGAAAAACATCACTAAACAGTTCGGCGTGGTAAAAGCCGTGGATAACGTCAGCCTGCAATTAGATGCGGGGCAGGTATTATCCTTATGTGGTGAAAATGGATCGGGTAAATCCACTTTAATGAAAGTGCTGTGCGGAATATATCCGCACGGCAGTTACCAAGGGGAGATTTATTTTTCCGGGGATTTATTAACAGCAAAAACCATTCGTGATACTGAACAAAAAGGCATTGCTATTATTCACCAGGAGCTGGCATTGGTGAAACAAATGACGGTGCTGGAAAACATGTTTCTCGGCAGCGAGTGGGGCCGTTTCGGGCTGATGGATTATGACGCGATGTTCCTGCGCTGCCAGCGCATGCTGGCGCAGGTCAAGCTGGCGGTGGATCCTCACACCCGCGTCGGCGAGTTGGGCCTGGGGCAGCAGCAGTTGGTGGAGATCGCCAAGGCGCTGAACAAACAGGTGCGTTTACTGGTGCTGGATGAACCCACCGCATCGCTGACGGAAAACGAAACCGCCACGCTCTTGGCGATCATCCGCGATCTGCGCGATCACGGCATTGCCTGTATTTATATTTCGCACAAGCTCAATGAGGTAAAAGCGATCTCGGATCTGATCTGTGTGATCCGCGACGGCAAACACATCGGCACCCGCGCGGCGGCCAGCATGAGCGAGGATGACATCATCGCCATGATGGTCGGGCGCGAGCTGACCGAACTGTACCCCCAGGAGCCGCACGATATCGGCGAGGTGATCCTACAGGTGGAAAACCTCAGTGCCTGGCACCCGGTGAACCGCCACGTGCGCCGGGTTGACGATGTTTCCTTTACTCTGCGGCGCGGCGAAATCCTCGGCGTTGCCGGGCTGGTCGGTTCCGGCCGCACCGAGACCATGCAGTGCCTGTTCGGCGCTTATCCCGGCCGCTGGGAAGGGCGTATCACCATCGACGGTCGGCCCGCCACCATCAACAACTGCCGCCAGGCAATGGAATACGGCATCGCCATGGTGCCGGAAGATCGCAAGCGCGACGGCATCGTGCCGGTGATGGGAGTGGGCGCCAATATGACGCTGGCCGCGCTGGGGGATTTCAGCGGCAGGCTGACCACGCTGGACGACGCCCGTGAGCAGGCCACCATTCAGCAGTCGCTGGCGCGGCTGCGGGTGAAAACCTCTTCGCCGGAGCTGGCGATCGCCCGGCTGAGCGGCGGCAATCAGCAAAAGGCCATTCTGGCTAAATGCCTGTTGCTGAACCCGAAAATCTTGATTCTGGATGAGCCGACGCGCGGCATCGATATCGGTGCGAAACAAGAAATCTACAAGCTAATCAACCAATTGGTGCAGCAAGGTATCGCGGTGATCGTTGTGTCTTCCGAACTGCCGGAAGTGCTGGGGCTCAGCGATAGGGTGTTGGTGATGCACCAGGGGCAGATTAAGGCTTCCCTGATTAACCGCGGCCTCACTCAGGAGCAGGTGATGGAAGCGGCTTTGCGGAGTGAAACACATGTTGAAAAGCACAGAGTCTGAAGCAAGCCTGTCGGCAGCGGCAGAGAAACAACCGCTGCTTAAACGTAGCCCGATTAACCTGCAGGTGTTCGTGATGCTGGCGGCGATCGTCGTCATCATTCTGTTTTTTACCTTTACCACCGACGGCGCCTACCTGAGCGCGCGTAATATTTCCAACCTGCTGCGCCAGACGGCGATCACCGGCATCCTGGCGGTGGGCATGGTGTTCGTGATTATTTCGGCGGAGATCGATCTGTCGGTGGGATCGATGATGGGGTTGTTGGGTGGGGCGGCGGCGATCTTCGACGTCTGGTTTGGCTGGCCGCTGCCGTTGACCATCGTGGTGACGCTGGTGGCAGGGCTGGTGCTGGGGGCGTGGAACGGCTGGTGGGTCGCCTATCGCAAGGTGCCTTCGTTTATCGTCACCCTGGCCGGGATGCTGGCATTCCGCGGCATCCTGATCGGTATCACCAACGGCACCACGGTGTCGCCGACCAGCAGCGCGATGTCGCAGATCGGCCAGAGCTATCTGCCGGGCGGCGTGGGTTTTGGCATCGGCGCGATCGGCCTGATGGTGTTTGTGGCCTGGCAGTGGCGGCAGCGCAGCCGGCGCGCGCAGCTTGGCCTGCCGGTGGTCGCGGCGCGCGGCGATGTCGCCCGCCAGAGCATCCTGGCGGTGATTGTGCTGGGCGCCGTTTATCTGCTGAACGACTACCGCGGCGTGCCGACGCCGGTGTTGATCCTCACCGCCCTGATGCTGGCCGGGATGTTCATGGCCACCCGCACCGCCTTTGGCCGGCGGATTTACGCCATTGGCGGCAATATCGACGCCGCGCGCCTGTCGGGGGTGAACGTTGAGCGTACCAAGCTGGCGGTGTTCGCCATCAACGGTCTGATGGTGGCGATTGCCGGGCTGATCCTCAGCTCGCGCCTGGGCGCCGGTTCGCCTTCCGCCGGCAACATTGCCGAACTGGATGCCATCGCTGCCTGCGTGATCGGCGGCACCAGCCTGGCCGGCGGCATCGGCAGCGTGGCGGGGGCGGTGATGGGGGCGTTTATCATGGCGTCGCTCGACAACGGCATGAGCATGCTGGATGTGCCCACTTTCTGGCAATACATCGTGAAAGGCAGCATCTTGCTGCTGGCGGTGTGGATGGATTCCGCAACCAAACGGCGGGTGTAAAAAGCGCGCTGGCTCACAGTTATCGCGCAATTATTCCAGCTCTCTGGTTGGCGTGTGCTATCCAGAGAGCCGGGCTGTGTCCCGTCACGTGCGTGAGAGCCGCTGGCGGCCATTGGGCCGCGCTTCTGCGTTGCTCGCCGTTTGTTGGGGCCGGCCAAATTGCACGGCTCGCGGCTTGATATCTATATAAATGGCTACTCACTGCCGGCTCTCGCGGGCTTTACCCGCGTGTTTTCCAGGAGTGTACACCATGTTCGAGAAACGCTACCGCATCACGTTACTGTTCAACGCCAACAAAGTGTATGACCGCCAGGTTGTGGAAGGCGTCGGCGAGTATTTGCAGGCATCACAGTGTGACTGGGACATTTTTATCGAAGAGGACTTTCGCTGCCGTATCGATAACATCAAGGAGTGGTTGGGGGATGGGGTGATCGCCGATTACGACGATCGCGAAATTGAACGCCTGTTGGCGAACGTGAATGTGCCGATCGTCGGCGTCGGCGGCTCTTATCACCGCCCCGAGGATTACCCGCCGGTGCATTATATCGCCACCGATAACGCCGCGCTGGTCGAAGCCGCCTTTATGCACCTGAAAGAAAAGGGGCTGAACCGCTTTGCCTTTTACGGTTTGCCGATTGAGGGCGGCAAGCGCTGGGCGCAGGAGCGCGAGCATGCCTTCCGCCAACGGGTAGCGGCCGAGCAATATCAGGGGGTGGTGTACCAGGGCATGGCCACCGCGCCGGAAAACTGGCAGTACGCCCAGAACCGCCTGGCGGACTGGGTGCAAACGCTGCCGCAGCAAACCGGCATTATCGCCGTGACCGACGCCCGTGCGCGCCATCTGCTGCAGGTGTGCGAGCATCTGGACATTGCGGTGCCGGAAAAGCTGTGTGTGATCGGCATTGATAACGAAGAACTGACGCGCTACCTGTCGCGGGTGGCGCTCTCCTCGGTGGCGCAAGGTTCGCGCCAGATGGGCTACCGCGCTGCCAAACTGTTGCATCAGTTGCTCAATGGGCAACGGCCGCCGCTGCAGCGCATTCTGGTGCCGCCGGTGAAGGTGATTGAACGCCGCTCCACCGACTTCCGATCGCTGCGCGATCCGGCGGTGATTCAGGCGATGCACTATATTCGCCATCATGCCTGCAAAGGCATCAAGGTGGAACAGGTGCTGGATGCGGTGGGCATGTCGCGCTCCAATCTGGAAAAGCGCTTCAAAGACGAAACGGGCCAGACCATCCATAACATGATCTATCAGGAAAAGCTTGAGCGCGCCCGTAACCTGTTGGCGGCCACCACGCTGGCGATTAACGAAATTTCGCAAATGTGCGGCTATCCTTCGTTGCAATATTTTTATTCGGTGTTCAAAAAAGGCTACGGCACCACGCCCAGGGAGTATCGGGCGCGGTTTGGCGAAGTGGGGTACTAGGCTGTGTCCCGTAATAGTGCGTGAGTGCCGCTGGCGGTTCAGGGATGGGCCGAGTCATAAAGCCACCACACCTGCAATTTGAAGGATGACGTGTATAAATCATATTTCTGTCATTACGGCTCCCTATAGTGGCGTTGTTTTTACCTTTGTGTACAGATAACAATCAGGGAGCCTGAAATATGCATATAACAAAAACACGCCTGGCGCTGTTGGCCGCCTGCATGATGTGCAGCCAGCCGCTGTGGGCACAGCAAGACGTTTCCGCCGAGCTGGCCGGGCATGCTCTGCTGCCGGTGAAATCCACCGTGGCCGCGCCCGCCGATGCGCCGGTGGATCTGCAGCAGAGCGGCAAGTACACCAGCGGCCAACGGGTGACGGAACTGGGCAGCGTGCCGGGGAAATCCGCCGATCGCTTAACCGGCATCGGCTTGCCGATTAACGGCCAGCCGCTGCAAGGCCATTCCGGCATCAAACACATGCCGGACGGCACTTATTGGGTGCTGACCGACAACGGCTTCGGCAGCAAGGCCAACTCGCCGGACGCCATGCTGTATCTCAACCATTACAACATCGATTTCAAGGCCGGCACCGTCACGCCGCTGAAGACCGTGTTCCTGCACGATCCGGATAAAAAAGTGCCGTTCCATATCGTCAACGAGAGCACGGAAAAACGCTATCTGACCGGCAGTGATTTTGATCCGGAAAGCTTCCAGTTTGCCGGCGGCGCGCTGTGGATCGGCGATGAGTTCGGCCCGTATCTGATTAAGGCCGATCTTGACGGCAAGATACTGGCGGTGTTCGACACCCTGGTCGACGGCCAGATCGTGAAATCCCCCGACAACCCGACGCTGACCCTGCCGGGCACGCCGAATAGCAAACTGAACTTCCAGGTATCGCGCTCCAAAGGTTTTGAAGGCATGGCCGCCTCGCCGGACGGCAGCAAGCTATATCCGCTGTTGGAAGGCGCGCTGTGGGATGGCGAGCAGTTTGAAAACGTTGGCGGCAAACGCTACCTTCGCGTGCTGGAATTTGATGTTAAACAGCAGCAGTGGACCGGCCGCAGTTGGCAGTATGTGCTGGAAGACAACCAGAACGCGATTGGCGACTTCAACATGATTGACGCGACGCACGGGCTGGTGATTGAGCGTGATAACGGCGAAGGCACCGAAGACAAAGCCTGCGCCAGCGGCGCGGCGACCGCCAACTGCTTTAGCGACGTGGCGAAATTCAAGCGCGTGTACCGCATCGCGTTTTCCGATGCCAACGTCGGCAAACCGGTGGACAAACAGGCCTATATCGATCTGCTCAAGATTAAAGACCCTAACGCCGTGGCGCGTAAGCCGCTGAACAACGGCGTGTTCACCTTCCCGTTCTTTACTATTGAGAACGTCGACGTGGTGGACGGCAGCCATATCATCGTTGGCAATGACAACAACTTCCCGTTCTCCTCCAGCCGCCTGCCCAACGTGGCTGATGACAACGAGTTTATTTTGTTAGAGGCGAAGGGCTTGCTGCAGCCGTAATTCGGCAACGTTAAAAAAGCCCCCGGCAGGGGGCTTGGTTAAACCCGGCTCTTCCCGTGCCCGCCAGGGCAAAATGTTAAACTGTGACGCCTCTCAAAAAAGCAGCCTTTACCCGTTTGGCTTGCTAATCGGTTTCTCCCTTTTCCTCGCGGGCGTTTTCCCCCGTTGGTGTACGTAAGTAACGTTCAGCCTATTAATTCGATAGTGGTAGTTGGCTCACTAATCCGTGTAATGCCATGTAGAGTGAGCGTGATTTCAGGCAGATAGCCTGTATCACCCGACGCAGGAAAAGCCAAGGCGGCGGCAACGCGCAGATCAAGGTGGGGAACAGCGAACCCGGATAAACAAAACGGCCGATAGGCCAGACCTGGCAAAAACAATAAGTGTGCTGAATGTGTTCGGTGATTTCACGTCGCCGTTACGCAGGGCTGCCCTTTGCGTTTTTTTAGCGGATGGCGCCGGTTGCCGGCGAAGCACGAGCCAACGGACGGCTTTCCTTATCCTCTGCCTTTGCGCCTAAAAAAAACAGGCTGTAGGCGCTAGCGCCAGCGCGGGAATGCGTTTTACCACAAAACCGATGAGGATAGCGTTATGAGCAATAACCGTATCACCGGCGGCTTTATCACCCGGAAAAAGCTGCTGATTGTTTTAACCTCGCTGGCCATCAGCCCGATGACGCTGGCAGAGACCTTAACCCGTGATAACGGCGCGCCGGTGGGTGATAACCAGAATTCGCAAACGGCCGGCGCCGGCGGCCCGGTGCTGTTGCAGGATGTGCAACTGCTGCAAAAGCTCCAGCGGTTCGATCGCGAGCGCATCCCCGAGCGCGTGGTGCACGCGCGCGGCACCGGGGCGCACGGTGAGTTCACCGCCACGACAGACATTTCCGATCTGACCATGGCGAAAGTGTTTACCGCCGGCAGCAAAACGCCGGTGTTTGTCCGTTTCTCTAGCGTGGTGCACGGCAACCACTCGCCGGAAACGCTGCGTGATCCGCGCGGGTTCGCCACCAAGTTCTATACCACCGAAGGCAACTGGGATCTGGTCGGCAATAACTTCCCCACGTTTTTTATTCGCGATGCCATCAAGTTCCCGGACATGGTGCACGCGTTCAAGCCGGATCCCCGCACCAACCTGGATGATGATTCACGTCGCTTCGATTTCTTTTCCCATGTGCCGGAATCGATCCGTACCCTGACGCTGCTCTACTCCAACGAAGGGACGCCGGCTTCCTACCGCAATATGGACGGCAACGGGGTTCATGCCTATAAGCTGGTGAACGCCAAGGGCGAAGTGCATTACGTCAAGTTCCACTGGAAGACGCTGCAGGGGATAAAAAACCTGGATCCGCAGCAGGTTGAGCAGGTGCAGGGCAAAGACTACAGCCACATGACGCACGATCTGGTGGCGGCGATCAACCGTGGCGACTACCCAAAATGGGATCTCTACATCCAGGTGCTGAAGCCGGAAGATTTGAAGACGTTTGATTTTGATCCGCTGGACGCCACCAAGATTTGGCCAAACGTGCCGGAGCGCAAAATCGGCCAGATGGTGCTGAATAAAAACCCGGACAACGTATTCCAGGAAACCGAACAGGTGGCGATGGCGCCTTCCAACCTGGTGCCGGGGATTGAACCTTCGGAAGATAAACTGCTGCAGGGGCGGCTGTTCGCCTATGCCGATACGCAGATCTATCGCATCGGGGCCAACGGTCTGAACCTGCCGATTAACCGGCCGCATAGCCCGGTTAACAACGGCAACCAGGACGGCAGCCTCAACAGCGGCCACACGCAGGATAAAGGGGTGAATTACCAGCCAAGCCGCCTCTACCCGCGCGAAGAGCTGGCTTCCGCCCGCTACAGCCACACGCCGCTGGAAGGCACCACGCAGCAAAGCAAAATCCAGCGCGAACAGAACTTCAAGCAGACCGGCGAACTGTACCGCTCGTACAGCAAGAAAGAGCAGGACGATCTGGTGAACAGCCTGGGTACTTCGCTGGCCGGCACCGATACGGAAAGCAAGAACATCATGCTGTCCTATTTCTACAAGGCGGATAAGGACTACGGTACGCGCCTGACCGGCGTGGCAAAAGGGGATTTGGTCACGGTACAAAAATTGGCGGATAAGCTTTCCGACTGATGTAAAGGGTATGCGCCCGCACCACGGTGCGGGCTGCCTGGCATGCTGATGAGGAAAACGCGATGAAAGCGCTTTATCTACTGTTTTGCCTGTTGGCCGCGCCGGTGTCGGCCGTTCAGGCGCCGAATGTCGCCAACGAGCAACAGATCAAACAACAGCTGAACAACTACCTGTGGGATGCGGCGCGGGCGGGCGATGGCGGCGTGATTGATAGCTTTATCGCCGCCAAATACAATCTTAACGTGCAGGATGAACACGGCTATACCGCAGTGATCCTGGCCGCCTATCACGGCCATCAGGCGGCGGTGGAAAACCTGTTGAACGCTGGGGCCGATCCTTGCCTGCGCGATAAGCGCGGCAATACCGCGCTGATGGGGGCGATTTTCAAAGGCGAGGTGAAAATCGCTCGCCGGCTGATCGCCGCCAAATGCAATCCGGATACGCGCAACAATGCTGGGCAAACGGCGGCCATGTATGCCGCGTTGTTTCAGCGGCATGCGCTGTTGGAACAACTCAAGGCCAAAGGGGCTGATATGCGTGCTACCGACGCCAACGGCAACAACGTCGCCGCGCTGGCGCGTGGGGAAATTAACGGCCATTGAGCCAGGCCGGTTTGCGCCGTGGGGATTTTTTCGCCCGCTGGTGATATAAAATTCCTTGCCCCGGGCGGTTGCTGGCCACCGGGGCGTGCCGCATTGTAGAGCCGCCTGGAGCAAGGGAATCATGACTAACGCACCGCACCGTTTATTGCCGCCGAAAACGCCGCTGACCAGCCACCAGCTTTCACGGCTGCACACCTTTGAGGCGGCCGCGCGCCTGGGCTCGTTTGCGCAGGCCGCTGATGAGCTGGCCATTACCCCCAGTGCGGTCAGCCACCGCATCAACCAGTTGGAGGCGGCGCTGGGCTTTCGGTTGTTCCAGCGCTTTCACCGCCGCATCGCTTTAACATTGGAAGGCGAACGGATGTTCTGGCGCCTGAGGGCCTCGCTCGACAATATCAACCAGGAAATTCTCGACATTAAAAGCCAAGCGCTTTCCGGTATGTTGACCGTTTATTCCCGCCCGTCGATTGCCCAGTGCTGGCTGGTGCCCAGGCTGGCCGATTTCGCCCGCCGTTATCCGGCCATCAGCCTGAATATTGTGACCGGCAACGAGCGGGTAAACTTTAGCGGCGCGGGGGTCGATCTGGCCATCTACTTTGACGACCAACCGCCGGAAAATCTGGCCTGTGTGCCGCTGATGACGGAGTCCGTCCTGCCGGTTTGCAGCCCCGACTATGCCCGGCGCTTTGGCCTGACTGGCCGGCCGGAAAAGCTGGCCGGTGCCGCTTTGCTGCACGATCGCCAAGCATGGAGCGATGATTCGGGCAGCGGCGAATGGCACGCCTGGGCGGCGCATTTCGGCCTGGTGCTGGATAGCGCCCAGCCGGGAATGGGGTTTGATCGTTCGGATCTGGCGGTGATCGCCGCGATCAATCACGGCGGCGTTGCCATGGGGCGGCAGCGGCTGGTCAGCGCATGGCTTGCCAGCGGCGAACTGGTGGCGCCGTTTCCGGGCATGGCGATGCCGTGCGCCCAGCGCTACTACATCGCCACCCCATCGGAGCGCCGGTGGCCGAAAATCGCGGCTTTCAGCGATTGGTTGAAGGCGGTCGCCGACAATGGCTGATGCAGTTTAGCCGCTGGGCGCGGCCTGCAGCCAGTGGCACAGGCGCAGCATAAAAGCATCGCAAGCCTGCAACTGCTCAAGGGTGATAAATTCGTCTGGCTTATGGCCTTGATCCATCGCGCCGGGGCCGCACACCAGCGTCGGCACGCCATGCTGTTGGAAAAGGCCGCCCTCGGTGCCGAATGCGACGGTTTGCAGCGCGGCGGGTGGGGGCAGCATGGCCAGGATAGCGTCGAGCGCGGCGGCAGGCTGGGTTTCCAGCGCCGGATAACGGCTGAGCGTGCTGAAGATGATGTCGCACTCTGGCGCCACCGCCCGCATCTCAGGCAGCAGGCTGCGCTGCGCCCAGCCGGCGATGTCGTCCACCAGCCGTTGGGCGTCCACGCCCGGCAGCGTGCGGATTTCAAAATCAAACTGGCAGTGCGCCGGGACGATGTTCAGCGCCTTGCCGCCGGCAATCACGCCGGTTTGCAGGGTAGAAAACGGCGGATCGAACGCCAGGTTTTGCTGCTGATGCAGCGTCTGCGCCAGAGCCATCAACTGCTGCATGATCCGCACCGCGTACTCAATGGCGTTAACCCCGGCGGGCGTATAGGCCGAATGGCAGGCAAACCCGGTCACTTCACAGCGCATGGCGATTTTGCCTTTATGGCCAAGCACAGGCCTCATCGACGTAGGTTCGCCAACGATGCAGGCGGCGGGCCGGCTCGGCAGGTGCTCAAGCCCCGCCAGCAGGCTATGCACCCCTTTGCAGCCCACCTCTTCGTCATAGCTGAACGCCAGCCATACCGGCAGGCGCAGCGGTGCGGCACACAGGCGCGGCACCAGCGCCAGCACTGCCGCCAGCCAGCTTTTCATATCGGCGGTGCCGCGCCCATACAGCTTGCCGTCGCGTTCCGTCAGGGCAAAAGGGTCGCTTTGCCAGCGTTGCCCATCCACCGGTACCACGTCCGTGTGGCCGGAGAGCATAATTCCCGGCCGATCCTGCGGCCCAATCACCGCCAGCAAATTGGCTTTCTCGCCGCCGGCATCGTGAAACAGCCGGCTGTTGATGCCATAGCCGGCCAGATAGCGGCGTACGTAGTCGATCAGCGCCAGGTTGCTGTTGCGGCTGACAGTGTCGAAGGCGATCAGATCGGCCAGAATGGCGCGGGTGCTGGGGTTACTCATCGCCCGGCACGCCGTAGCTGGGCGCCTCCAGCGGGTTAACCGCCCGCACCAGATAATCTTCGCTCTGTGGCTGCCAGCGCTGCCACAGGTCAGCCAGTTGATTGATGGCGTCTTCATGCCAGTCAACGCGTAGATCGGTCAACGGCCAGCTCTGATTGCTGACGATTTTCATGCCGGCGGAGTAGATCGGCCCGGCTTCACCGCCAGCGTGTAAACCGGCCTGCAATGCGGCGATCAGCCGATCGCCCAGCGCCAGGTGGGGCGCGCGGGTAAAGGCGGCGATCATGGCGTCAATCACGCCGGGGTTGGCCAGCATATTGCCCGCCGCCACGCAGTGTTCGCCGATGGCGGTGTGGTGCACGCCCAGCGTGTGCGCGCCTTCAAACACCGCGCGGTTGCCGCGGTTATCCAGCACGGTGACCTGGCGGTAATCGGCATAGGGCTCTTGCGCCATGGCGGTATCCAGCGCCTGTTGCGCCGTGTGCCCCTGGGCCAGCAGCGCCAGGATTTGCGGGCCGAGCGCGGGCAGGGTGACGTTCTGGCTGGATACCGCGCCCACGCCGCTCATCAGCCACGGGCAGCGCGCCGCCACCGCCATGCTGGACGAACTGAGCGCAATGCCGTACTGCCCGCTGCGCGGGCAAAATCCGCTTACCGAAAAGGTCATGCTTCCTCCTCGGGGATCACCGCGATCACATCGATTTCCACCAGCCACTGCGGCTGCGCCAGCCCGGAAACCACCAGCCCGGTCGAAATGGGGAATACGCCTTTCAGCCATTTTCCCACTTCCTGATAAACCGGTTCGCGGTAGCGCGGGTCGGTAATATAGGTGGTGGTCTTGACGATATGGCGCAGATCGCTGCCCGCCTCTTCCAGCAGCTGTTTGATGTTTTTCATCGCCTGCTCGGCCTGTTTGCCCGCATCGCCCAACCCGATCAGATTGCCCGCGAAATCGGTGCCGACCTGTCCGCGCACATAAACGGTGTTGCCGGCCCGCACGGCCTGGCAGAGATCGTTATTCAGCGTTTGGTTAGGGTAGGTGTCCTTGGTGTTGAACATGCGAATGCGGGTATGGGTAGGTTGACTCATGATTAACTCCTTAATAGGCCGGCCGGCTGGTGATCATCGTGGCGCCGTATTACCCGGGGCGCCCTCGTTGCATAACCGCCATTCTTCATGCAGGCGCGGCGGAAAATAAATAATGATTTTTCTTCGGGGACGCTAAAGAAAAACTGGCCTGGTTAAATTCGCGTTATTTCACCTTAACGCAGAGAAAAATACGCACATAGCCCGTTTGCGCGGCGGCGTTCTGCCGCCAAGGCCAGTTTTTGACTATAGCCTGCGTCGGAAAATATGAATTTAACTCCCGGCCGCGCCGTGAAAGAAATAGGGAAACCAATAAAAACCATCGTGGGCCTGCACCGGAGAAGCCAGACATGCATTCATACCTGCCAATTTGCATCCCTGCGGCACACGGCCTGGCGGCCGCGCCGCAGCATAACGACACCCGGACGGCTATTCCCGCCGCTGCTGTTTATCTGCTGGTAACGCCATAAACCTGCGGGAGTACCGTTATGACCTTTGACTGGAGCTACATGCTTGGCCTGCTGAGCGACGTAGACTTCTGGCTGGCCACCTGGACGGTGATCAAGCTAAGCCTGCTGACCTGGGCCATCAGTATCGTGCTGGGGTTTATTCTGGCGCTGGGTAAACAGGCGCGGCACCCCTTGCTGAATCTGTCGGCCAGGGGCTATATCTGGCTGTTTCGCAGCATGCCGCTGCTGGTGCTGCTGATCTTTGTCTATAACCTGCCGCAGGCGTTGCCGGCGTCTTCGGTGCTGCTGGGCGATCCTTTCTATGCCGGCCTGATTGCGCTGGTGTTGAGTGAAGCCGCCTACATCGCTGAAATCCACCGCGGCGGCCTGCTGTCGATCCCGAAAGGGCAGAGCGAGGCGGCGCGGGCATTGGGGCTGCGTTTCACCGGCATCCAGTGGCGGGTGATCATTCCGCAGGCGCTGCGGGTGGCGCTGCCGGCGCTGGCCAACGAATACATCTCCATCGTGAAGCTCAGCTCGCTGGTTTCGGTGATCTCGCTGACGGAGATCCTGATGGTAGGCCAGCGGCTCTATTCGCAAAACTTCCTGGTGATGGAAACCATGACTGCCGTCGCGTTCTATTACGTGCTGATCGTCACGGTGTTTGATTTCCTGCTCAAACGTCTGGAACTGTACCTGGATGTTACCCAGCGTAAAAGCGCGCGTAGCGTCGAGCCGGCGTTGTTTGACCTGGCCGCGCAGCCTGCCGCCGGCGTGTTGCGCCCGGCGCCGACCAACGGCAGCCCGGCCCTGCAGGCTACGCGGCTGCATAAAGCCTACAACAATGTTGAAGTGCTCGGTGCCGTCAGCCTGCAGATTCAACCCGGTGAAGTGGTGTCTGTCATCGGCCCTTCCGGCTCGGGGAAAACCACGCTGATTCGCCTGCTGAACGGCCTGGAGCAGATCGACAACGGCGAAATTATGATCAACGGCCAGCCGTTTATTCACCTGAATCAGCAAGGGCAGCAGAAGCCGCGTTTTGTCGAACACCCTGAACATCGTTTGAATATCGGCATGGTTTTTCAAAGCTTTAACCTGTTCCCGCATCTGACGGTAATGAACAACCTGCTGCTGGCGCCGCGCTACCACCGGCTGGCAGATGAAAGTGAACTGCAACGCCAGGCCTGCGCGCTGCTGCAAAAAGTGGGCATGCTCGAGCATGCCTATAAATACCCGCATCAGCTTTCCGGCGGCCAGCAACAGCGCGTGGCGATCGCCCGGGCGTTGATGATGCGCCCGCAAATCATGCTGTTCGACGAACCCACCTCGGCGCTTGATCCTGAAAAGGTCAATGAAGTGTTGCAGGTGATTGAAACATTGGCCAAAGAAGGGATCACCATGGTGATTGTCACCCATGAGATGAACTTCGCCTTCAAGGTTTCCGACCGGATTGTGTTTATGGAGAAAGGGCGGGTGGTATGTGACGAGGCGCCGCAGGCGCTGCGTGACGGCCGCCACCCGCGGGTTGAAGCATTTCTGAAGGACGTTTCGTTGGCTTAGGCATGCATGCCGGCCTCGCCTGGGGCTTTGTTTAACGTTATTTCATCGGGGGAATCATGATTACGCAAGCACAGATCGACAGGTTTCACCAGGATGGCTATTTGGTGGTCGAGGACGTTTTAACGCCACAACAGATTAGCGCCCTACAGGGCGATTTTGACCGCTGGGTGGCGCAAAGCCGCGAGCACAGTGCTGCCTATGGCCGTACCCAGGACGGCCGCGCGCGCTTTGATCTGGAAGGCGACCACCGGCCGGATCATCCTTCGCTGCGCCGGGTCAGTTCGCCCACCGAGATCTCGCCGGCCTATTACCAGGCGGCGTTTCAGTCACGCATGGCGGAGATTGCTGCGCAACTGATCGATGGCAGCGGCACGCGTTTTCACCACAGCAAGGTCAATTCCAAACTGCCGCACACCGCCACGCAGGTGAAGTGGCACCAGGACTTTCTTTTCACCCCGCACAGCAACGACGACATCATCACCGCCCTGCTGATGGTGAGCGACGTTACGCCGGAAAACGGCCCGCTGAACGTGGTGCCTGGCAGCCATAAAGGGCCGCTGTACTCGCATTGGCAGCACGAACGGTTCAGCGGCGCGGTGAGCGATGAGGTTGTTGAACAGCACTGCCAACGGCCGGTGGCCTGTTTCGGCCCGGCCGGTTCCGTGTGCTTTATGCATACTCGCCTGCTGCATGCTTCCAGCCCGAATGAAACCGAGCTGCCGCGCACGTTGTTTATCTGCGTCTATGCGGCAGAAGACGCACTGCCGTTCGGCGATAACCCGTTGCCCAGCGAACACGGCGGCCAGATGGTACAAGGCACGGAAAGCGGCTTGGTGCGTTGCACGCCGAACCAGGTGCGCCTGCCGCAAAAACCGCGCGGCGCGTCGTTCTTTGTACAGCAGGCTGGCCAGGAAGCCAATTGAGGCGAGCCGCCTTGTCGTTATAACCCTGGGGATACGCAAGTGGCTTATCCCTGACAATCCTTGATCGCTGTGGAGGTTGTATGAAACTGATGACGTGTTTTCGGGCGGCTCAACGGGCCGCCGGCGTGTTAACCGCAGGGGCCTTACTGCTCGCTTCCCACGGGGCCGGTGCGGCGTTCCTGCAGCCGGGGAAAATCATTGCCGGCTCGGATTTGACCTTTTTCCCTTATGAATACATGGAGAAGAACAAACCGGCGGGCTTCGACATCGAGTTTCTCGATGGGTTGGCCGAGGTGATGGGCCGCCAGGCCGAGAATATCGACACCCGCTTCCCTAACCTGATCACCGGCCTGCAAGGCGGGCGGTTCGATATCATTAACTCGTCGATGTACATCACGGCGGAGCGCATGAAGGTGATCGATATGATCCCCTACCTGAAAAGCGGCGAGGCGATCCTGTCGCTGAAAGGCAGCGACTACCAGCCCAAACGCCCGGAAGATTTTTGCGGCCACAAAATCGGTTCAATGGGTGCCACTTCCTGGCTACAGCAATTGCATAAACTCTCGGCGGAGTACTGTGTGAAAAACGGCCTGCAGCCGATCGCCATCAGCGAATATACCACCGATCCGCAGACCACCCAGGCGCTGCTGTCGCGCGCAGTTGAAGCGCAGATCACTGATGCGGCGGTGGCGCGCGGCGCGGTGGAGAAGCTGAGCAACCGTATTGTGATTTCCTCCGACACGCTGATCTACCCGGTGCTGAATGGCTTTGGCGTGAAAAAGGGCAATGACGAAGTGAAACAGGCGCTGATTGAGGGTCTGGAGAAATTCAGCAAGACGGAAAAATACGCCGCCCTGCTGCAAAAATACCGCTTCCAGGCACCGACGGCGGAAGACATCAAAACGTTGATGCCAACGCCGTAGAATCATCCGCGGCTCGCCGCCGGCCACTACGGCCGCGGCTTGAACAGGGTGTGGGCAACATTGGCCACACGCCGGCAGGTTAACGATGCACAGCAGGCACAAATATGGCACTCACTTTTGAAGAGCAAACGCGTATCGATCTGGCGGCGGCGTTTCGCATCATCGCTAAGCTGCGGATGCATGAAGCGGTGGCTAACCACTTCAGCGCCGCAATTTCCGCCGATGGCAAACAGTTTTTACTCAACCCGAAATGGATGCACTTTTCACGCATCCGCGCCAGCGATCTGCTGCTATTGCACGCCGACGATGAAAGCGCCGGGCAGCGTAGCGACGTCGACGCTACCGCCTGGGCGATCCACGGGCAAATCCACCAGTTGCTGCCGCAAGTGCGAGTGGTGATGCACTTGCATCCGGTTTACGCCACCACCATCGCCTGCCTGGAAAACGCGACCATTCCGCCAATCGATCAAAATACCGCGCGCTATTTCAACCGGGTGGCGCTCGACAGCCTGTATGGCGGCATGGCTGATACGCGAGAGGAGGGGGCGCGGCTGGCCGCGTTGCTGCAGGGGCATAGCCGCCTGCTGATGGGCAACCACGGTGTGATGGTGACGGCCCCTACGGTGGGCGAAGCCTTCGATGATATCTGGACGCTGGAGCGCGCCTGCCAAATTCTGGTGAACGCCTACGCCACCGGGCAACCTTTGCGCATTCTGGATGCGGCGGTGGCGGAGAAGACCGCACGTGACTGGGAGAAGATCCGTGATTTTTCCCAGCGGCATTTTGCCGAGATGAAGCTGTTGCTGCAGCGCGAAGATCCGTCGTTTGCTGACTGATACCTCACTGGCCACCAGGCCGGATGGTTGAAATAACCTGAGGTTTATTCTTGATATTCCGGGGTAAAACTTCCTACTATTCAGTGCTGCCTGGCAGCAGATGGGCGCTCGCGCCTCTGGGATGGTTAATGATATGGAAGGATTACAATGAGGAATATTTTCTTTTTCGACGCAATGCTCACCCCGAAAATCATCACCGCCGTGTATTGGTTGTGCCTGCTGAGCATTGTTTTCGGCGGCGTCGGCGCGATGTTTTACGGTGAGTTTTTTCGCGGCTTGTTTGCGATCATCATCGGCGGTATTTTTACCCGCGTCTGTTTTGAAATGATCATTATTGCGTTTAAAAATAATGAATACCTGCGGAAAATCGCCGAAAAACCGTGATTTCCCCAGTTAGCGCCGGGCTTGTCCCGGTGTTGCCGGCCCTAACTATCTTCAACACCCCTTTCCCGCGTATTCCGCGCGCTATAATCACGGTGAATTTTGCGTTAATCAGGAGCAGGCATGCTTTCCAGGGTAATGATCAGGTGGACCAAACGGCTGGTGGTGGTGATAGCCACCGTATTGCTGACGTTGTTTGCGGTGCGCGTTTACGATAGCCAGCGTGGGCCTGCGCTGGAGCCGTGGCACACTTTTGTGCCACATGAAATGAGCAGCGCTGAGCTGGACAAAGCCTCCTGGGCCGATTACCTGGCCGCCGAGCAGCGGGTGTTTGATGAGGTAAAAAACCAGGTTACTGACAAGCTTGATCCCAGTGAACGCATTCCGATTAACCGCTATTTTGCCGGTAGCCCGATTTATCCGGGGCATTTCGCCCAGGACTGGAACCGTTCCTATGAGCTGATGCCGCAGGGGGAGCCGCGCGGCGCGGTGGTGCTGTTGCACGGCCTGACGGATTCACCCTATAGCCTGCGCCATATTGCCGAGAATTACCGCCAGCACGGCTATGTTGCCGTGGGCATTCGTCTGCCGGCGCATGGCTCCGTGCCCGGTGCGCTGACCGATATTGAATGGCGTGATTGGCTGGCCGCCACCCGGCTGGCGGTGCGCGAGGCGCATAGCCGGATAGGCGCCGACAAGCCGCTGCACATCGTCGGCTTTTCCAACGGCGGCGCGCTGGCGATGAAATACGCGCTGGACGCGCTGAACGATCCGCACCTGGTTGCCCCGCAGCGGCTGATTTTGATTTCACCGATGATCGGCGTCACCAGCTTTGCCCGCTTTGCCGGGATCGCCGGCTGGCCGGCCGTGTTCCCGGCGTTCGCCAAAGCCGCCTGGCTTGGCGTGCTGCCGGAGTTTAACCCGTTTAAATACAATTCATTCCCGGTCAACGGCGCGCGCCAGTCCTACCTGCTTAGCCGTTCGCTGCAGCAGGAGATCGCCCGGGCGGCGCGTGAAGGGCGCCTGGATAAGCTGCCGCCGGTGTTGACGTTCCAGTCGGTGATGGATTCCACCGTCAGCACCCGCGCGGTGATCCGCGCGCTGTATAACGAACTGCCGGCCAACGGCAGCGAACTGGTGCTGTTTGACGTAAACCGCACGGTGAACTTCGGCCCGCTGCTGCGGCCCAATGCCGCCGCGGCGGTCAATCAACTGCTGCCCGCGCCGCCACGCCGCTACCAGACCACGGTGATCGCCAACGCATCGCCGGAGAGCAGCGAAGCGATAGCCCGTATTACGCCGGCGGGCGAGGCGGCGGAGAGCGCGCAGCCGCTGGGGCTGAACTATCCACCGGATATTTATTCGCTTTCTCACGTTGCCCTGCCGTTCCCGGTCAGCGACTCGCTGTATGGCCGCTACCCGCAGCAGCGCGATGAGTTTGGCATCAGCCTGGGGACCATTGCCGCACGGGGCGAGCGCTCGGTGCTGGTGGTGGATCTCGATACGCTGATGCGTATCGCGTCCAACCCGTTCTACCCGTATCTGCTGCAGCGCATCGACAATAAGCTGTAGCGGCCGCCTAGAGGAAACCGAGGATGCTGAAGGCGTCGTCCTGCGGAACGTAGCCGAGCAGGCGGGTGGTTTCCTCCAGCGACAGGCGTTTGTAGCGGTTGTTGGAGATGCCGTGCACCACGGCATGCTGCACGTTTTTCACCCGCAGGCAGCGATCGAGCAGATCGGCGGCGTCGCGGTGGCTGAGGTAAGCGCTCATATCGCGGGCGCTCGGGCGTTTATCGGCAGCCAGGGTGGTGAAATTGGCAAAACGCACGGCGACGGCGGACAGTTGTTGTTGATGCGCATAATAGGCGGCGATGCTTTCGCCCAGCGCTTTGCTGAGCCCGTAGAAGTTTTTCGGTCTGGGGGTATCTTCCGGCCGCACCTGGTAATCCAGCGGGTAGCCTTCAACCGCCTGGGCGCTGCTGGCGAACACCACGCGCCGGCAGCCCGCTTCTTTGGCTGCGCGGAAAATATTGGCCGTGCCCAGAATGTTGTTGTTCATCAGCGAGGGATAAAAACCGGCGCTGGGCGAAGTATCGGCCGCCAGATGCAAGACGGTGTCGATATTGGCGCAGGCCCGGCGGCAAGCGGCGATATCGGTAATATCGCAGGCGATGGCCTGATTGTTAGCACCGACGTCCGTCAGCATTGCGGTATCCCGTTCCGCTAACCGCAGCGGGTAGCGATCGCCGATGGCCTTGCGGAATACCGTTGCCACACGCCCTGCGGCGCCCGTGATCAGCACCCGCCCCATCTCGTTGCGCAATGTCATGGCTGCATTTTTCCTTAAAAGCAAATCCCGTTCCTTCCCGCACAGTAATAATCCCGGCCGCGTATTTTGTCTATACATCAATAAAATAAGTTAATGTATTTGGTGTGATATACATCAATGAAATAGCGAATTTGGCGACGGGATATGCCGTTTAATCCAGGCGCAGGCGCTGCGGGTTTGATTGGAGAGATTTGTTTGTATCGCTAATTATTGATGAGGTTATGGGTTTTTTACGTATTTTTCGCGCAATGAATCCAGCTGGGTTGCTGCCGGCAATGATGGGGTGATTTGAAATTCATTAATTCAATAACATAAGAATTAATTATATTCGCACGCCACCAGGGCGGCGGCAGCAATCTGTACGCCAGATCACACTTTGCAAATTTCGTCGCACAAGCACTTGCCCAGAGAAAAACGGCAGTGTTACCGTCATGGCTCAGCCATTTTAGGGTTGTCACTGTTCTCACAGGCAAAACCTAAACCTCGTGCTTCTGTACCTCTCATTGGGGCCAGAGGCGGTGAGGTTTAGGTTTTTTTTTGCGCCGAATTTGGCCCACGGCGGGTTGGCCACCGCGGTTGGCGCCAGACGGCAAGGGACGTAGCTAAGGATGACAAAATGAAATATGAACAATTAGCCAGTGAGATTTTGGCCGGCGTCGGTGGCCGCGACAATATAAAAAGCCTGGTGCACTGTGCCACCCGGCTGCGTTTCAAACTGCGTGACAACCAGCAGGCAGACGCCGAAGCGCTGAAGAAAAACGCCGGCGTGATCATGGTGGTAGAGAGCGGCGGGCAGTTCCAGGTGGTGATTGGCAACCACGTCGGCGATGTTTATGCCGCGATTAATCAGGCGGCCGGGTTGGCGGAAGCCGCATCGGGCGCGCAGGATGACGGCGGCAAGAAAGACAACCTGTTCAGCCGTTTTATCGATATCGTCTCCGGGATTTTTACCCCGCTGCTGGGCGTGATGGCGGCTTCGGGGATCCTGAAAGGGGCGCTGTCGCTGGCGTTGGCCTGCGGTTGGCTGCAGGCCGAGAGCGGAACCTACCGTATCTGGTTTGCTGCCAGCGACGCGCTGTTCTACTTCCTGCCGATCATGCTGGGTTACACCGCCGGGAAAAAGTTTGGCGGCAACCCATTTGTCACCATGACTATCGGCGCCGCGCTGACCCATCCGCTGATGATCGCGGCATTCGACGCCGCGCAGCAGCCGGGCGCGGCGACGGAATACTTCCTTGGCATGCCGGTCACGTTCATCAACTATGCCTCGTCGGTTATCCCGATTATTTTTGCCGCCTGGCTCTCCTGCAAGCTGGAACCGCTGTTTAACCGCATGCTACACAGCGCACTGCGCAATTTCTTCAGCCCGCTGCTGTGTCTGGCGATTGTCGTACCGCTGACGTTCCTGCTGATCGGCCCGGCAGCCACCTGGCTCAGCCACCTGCTGGCCAACGGCTACCAGGCGATCCACGCGTTTAACCCGATCGTCGCCGGGGCGCTGATCGGCGCGTTGTGGCAGGTGTGCGTGATCTTCGGCCTGCATTGGGGGCTGGTGCCGCTGATGATTAACAACCTGAGCGTGCTGGGCCGTGACACCATGGTGCCGTTGCTGCTGCCGGCGGTGATGGGGCAGGTGGGGGCCACGCTTGGGGTGATGTTGCGCACCCGCGACGCCAAACTGCGCGTGATGGCCGGTTCCGCCGTGACCGCCGGGATTTTCGGCATCACTGAACCAGCGGTCTATGGTGTTACCCTGCCGAACAAACGGCCGTTTATCTTCGGCTGCATCGGCGGCGCGCTGGGCGGGGCGGTGATCGGCTATTTCCACAGTGCGGTTTACTCATTCGGCCTGGCCAGCGTGTTTTCCTTCGCGCAAATTATTCCGCCTACCGGCTTTGACGCCACCGTGCTGGGCGCGATTGCCGGTACGCTGCTGTCGTTCTTCTTCGCCGCCATCACCAGCTATCTTTTCGGCCTGGCGCCGCAGCCGGCGGCAGAAGCAGAGGCCCCGGTGGCCGCACCTTCCGCCGCTCCGCTGAACCGCAAGACGTTGATTGCCAGCCCGATCGCCGGCGACGTGCTGCCACTGGATCAGATGGCAGACCCGACCTTCGCCAGCGGCTTGCTGGGCAAAGGCGCCGCCATCGTGCCACAGCAGGGGCGGGCGGTTTCGCCGGTGAACGGTACGGTGGCTTCACTGTTCAAAACCCGCCATGCCATCGGCATTGAGTCTGATGACGGCGCACAGGTGCTGATCCATATCGGCATCGACACCGTCAAGCTGGACGGCCAGCACTTTATCGCCCACGTTGCCGAAGGCGATCGGGTTCAGCAAGGCGATCTACTGATTGAATTTGACCTGGCGGCCATCCGCGCCGCGGGTTTCGACACCACAACGCCAATCATCATCAGCAACACTGAAGACTACATTGACGTTTTGGCCACCGATCTCGGCCCGGTGCAGGAACAGGCACCGCTGCTGACTTTATTACGTTAAGAGGAGATAACGATGACCAGCAAGTTTCCAGACAATTTCCTGTGGGGCGGCGCCGTGGCGGCAAACCAGGTGGAAGGGGCTTACCAGCAGGATGGCAAAGGGCTGTCGACCTCCGATTTGCAGCCTGCCGGGGTGTTCGGCCCGGTAACGCCGCGCGCCCCTGGCGACAGCGGCATCAAGGATGTGGCGATCGATTTCTATCATCGTTACCCGGAAGACATCGCGTTGTTTGCGGAAATGGGCTTTAAATGCCTGCGTACCTCCATCGCCTGGACGCGTATTTTCCCGCAGGGCGATGAAGAAACCCCGAACGAAGCCGGGTTGGCGTTTTACGATCGGCTGTTTGATGAAATGGCCAAATACGGCATCACGCCGCTGATTACGCTGTCGCATTATGAAATGCCCTACGGGCTGGTGAAACAATACGGCGGCTGGAGCAGCCGACAGGTGATCGGCTTCTTTGAACGTTATGCGCGCACCGTGTTTGAGCGTTACAAACACAAGGTGAAGCATTGGCTGACGTTCAATGAGATCAACATGTCGCTGCACGCGCCGTTCACCGGCGTCGGCCTGCCGGAAGGCAGCAGCAAGAGTGACGTCTACCAGGCCATTCATCATCAATTGGTGGCCAGCGCCAGGGCGGTGAAAGCCTGCCATGAGTTGGTGCCGGGCGGGAAAATCGGCAATATGCTGCTTGGCGGCATTTTGTACCCGCTGAGCTGCCGGCCGGAAGACGTGCTGGAAACCCAACGCCAGAACCGCGGCTGGCAGTTCTTTGGCGATGTGCAGGCGCGCGGCTACTACCCGGCCTATATGCAGCGCTTCTTCCGCGAAAACGGTATTGACGTTGATATCAGCGAAGAAGACAAACAGGCGCTGCGTGAAACCGTCGATTTTATTTCTTTCAGCTACTACATGAGCGGCTGTGTCACCGCCGACGAAGCGCTGAACCACACGGCGCGCGCCAATATTCTCAACATGGTGCCGAACCCGCATTTGCAAAGCTCCGAATGGGGCTGGCAGATTGATCCTATCGGCCTGCGCTTCCTGCTCAACGAACTGTATGACCGTTACCAGAAGCCGTTGTTTATCGTGGAGAACGGGCTGGGCGCTAAGGATCGCGTTGAGGCGGATGGCAGCATCAATGATGACTATCGTATTGATTATATTAACGATCACCTGGTACAGGTGCGCGAGGCGATTGACGATGGCGTTGAAGTGATGGGCTATACCAGCTGGGGGCCGATCGATCTGGTCAGCGCGTCCAAAGCGGAAATGTCCAAGCGTTACGGCTTTATTTACGTCGATCGCGACGATGCCGGCAACGGCAGCTTGGCGCGTAGCCGTAAGAAAAGCTTCTATTGGTATCGCGATGTGATCCAAAGCAACGGCGGCAGCCTGAAAGTTAAGGGCTAAACGCCACGCTATTTGCCCAGGCGCAACGCCTGGGCATTGTCTGGGCCGATCAACGGCCGCCGCTTGAAAAATAACTTTTACCAACAATGGGTATTACCGCCCAGGGATTGCTGTGGCCTACAGAAAGTGATGCGCATATTTGCGTCGATAAGGAGAATAAAAATGAAATATCGGTTATCCGGCGCGGCGGCCTTTACCGCCGCCCTGCTGGTTTGCACAAGCGCAGAGGCGCAAGCAGCGCAAGCCGAACGCGCTGAAACACCCGAATGGCAAGGGGTTGCATTGGGTTTTGAGCCGCCGAAAGCGGGGCTGTTGGGGGATATGTTGGGGATCAGGCCGATCCTGGAAGATCACGGCTTCCACTATACGTTGGGCTACCTGAGCCAGATCTCCTATAACGCCGGCGGCGGGTACAACCATGATAAACAGGCGTCTTATATTGATCAGTTCGCACTTACCTTCAGCCAGGACCTGGAAGCATTAACGGGCATCCCGGATGCGGCGATCGAGGGGAATATCGTTAACCGTAACCATGACAACAGCCTGACGCGCGATCGGTTGCAGGATCAACGGGTCAATATCACCGATTTGTCGCAGGAAAGCTACGGCGGCCAGTCGATTACCCGATTGGGTTGGCTGACATTCAGCCGCAGCTTTGACGATCGCCGCCTGCATTGGCGCATTGGCCTGATGAATAAAGTGCAGGATTTCGATCAGATTATCCCGTGTGATTTCCAAACCCTGAACCTGTGCGGCGGCAAATCAGCCAGTTCGCTCACCTGGTACAACTGGAATGTGCACTACTGGGGCACTACCCTGCAGTACAAGCTCACCGATGGCCTGACCCTGAAGACCGGGGTGCTGGAACAAAACCCGCAGGCGACCAGCCGCAGCCATGCCTGGAGTTGGTCCACTAAGGGCAGCAAGGGCATTCTGCTGCCGGTGGAGCTGGAGCTGAAAACCAATTACTTTAATCAGTTGCCCGGGATTTATAACCTGGGCGTGCTGTTTACCAACGCGGAGCAGCAGGATCTGTATCGTGGCGTCTCCGGCGGGCCGGGCGCGACCGATCCAGACGGTTACCGCACCCATGACCGCACCTGGTTCCTGTATACCGGCTTTAATCAGCAGGTGACGCGCCATGCGGACGATGCCAACCGCGGCCTGAGCGTGTCTTATAGCCTGGGCGTGGGCGATAAGCGCTCCAACTATATCCACTACACCACCTCTGCCAGCGTTCGCTATCGCGGTATGTTTGACGCGCGGCCAAACGACTGGCTGGGGTTGGGTGTTTCCGTGGTGAAAGTGAGCGACAGCTATAAAGATAACCTGCGTTACCTGAACCAAATTAATAACGCCAGCAGCGCTAGCGATCCAAACTACTACCCGATACCGGGCCATTCGGTCACGGCGGAACTGTATTATCGCGTTGAAGTTACGCCGTGGCTGCAGTTGCAGCCGGGCCTGCAGTACTGGCATCACCCTGGTGGGGTGAGTGACACGCAGGATGCCTGGGTAACGGCACTGAAAACGGTGGTGACGTTCTAACGGTTAGGCGGCGTCGTTTTTCTGGTAGCGCTGGCGGGCGGCGTCGAACCAACTGGCGGGCACGTTGTGGGGCGGCAGCATTAGCTGCGCCAACCCCTGTTCCACGATCTGGCTGGCCTGGCGCCATAGCGCCGGATCGCCTTCGGTCAGCACTTCTAGCAACAGTTGTTTTTCCAGCAGGTAGGTTTTGGCAAACTGGCTGTCGTGCTCCAGCAGCGAGCGGGTGTTGTCGATCACATCCGCCAGCTTGATGGTTTTGGCCTGCGGAGAGGCGCCGGCGCTGTGCCGGCGATCGCGGCTTTTGCGGATAAAGCGGCTGCCGCTTCCATGGATGCTGACGTTGGTCAACATATCCACCAGTTGCGCCACCTGCGGGCCGAAACGGCTGGTAATGTCGGCAAGCGTGGTCGGGGTATCTTCTACGGTGTCGTGCAGCCAGGCCGCGGCCAGCATCTCTTCGGTATGCGGCACGGTGCGCACCAGTTCCACCACCGCCTGCGGGTGGACGATATAAGGCGCGTTGGTATATTTTCGGCGCTGATCGATGGCCGCATGCGCCTGTGTGGCGTAGCGCCGGGCGCGTTCTTCCAATGTTGCAGTCATATCCTTTCCTTCCTTTCGCCAGCGGATGGGCCTGTTGCCTATAGAGAAAAATAACACATTCACTTCAAAAAGAAATAGCTTGCGATTACATAGTGCACTATATATATTCGAATGATGAAAAATAAAAACCCTGAACAACTCAACGCGGAAAACACGCTGCTGCTCGATCAGCAACTGTGTTTTGCCCTGTATTCCGCCAACCTGGCGTTGCACAAGGTGTATCGCAAACTGCTCAATCAGCTCGATCTGACCTATCCGCAGTATCTGGTGATGCTGGTGCTGTGGGAACGGGACGCGTTGACGGTATCGGCCATCGGTGAACGCCTGTTTCTTGACTCCGCCACGCTGACGCCGCTGCTCAAGCGCATGGAGGCCGCGGGCCTGCTGCTGCGCCGCCGGGCCGCCGAGGATGAGCGGCAGGTGATCGTTGCGCTGACCGATGCCGGGCGTGCGCTGCGTGAAAAAGCCCGCACGGTGCCGGAGGCGGTGATGTGCGCGACCGACTGCAGCGTTAATGAAATGCTGGAGATCAAGCAGCGGCTTGAATCGCTGCGCGGCAGTCTGATCAACCAATTGTGAATCATTGGCACGTGTTTTTACTATAAGATTTAATTAATAAATAGCTAGCGATTAAATCGCAAATAAAGTTATTTTGCCGTGTGCGTTTACCTGATAAATCACGCGTCAAATCCACTAACCTGCAAGCAACAAGAGGTAGTTATGTCTATTGAAAAAGTCGTTTATCAGGCGCATGCCAAAGCCACCGGCGGCCGTGATGGCCGCGCCACGTCCTCTGACGGCGTACTGGATGTAAAACTGGGAGTGCCGAAAGAAATGGGTGGCGCCGGCGGGGCCGTGACTAACCCGGAACAGCTGTTTGCCGCGGGTTATTCCGCTTGTTTCCTCGGCGCTTTGAAATTTGTCGCCGCCAAAGAAAAAGTGAAAATCCCGGCCGACGCCGCGATCGAAGCAACCGTGGGCATTGGTGAAATCCCGAACGGATTCGGCATTGAAGTGCAACTGGATATCACGCTGCCCGGCGTTGAACGTAGCGTGGCGGAAGCGCTGGTGAAAAAGGCACATGAGGTTTGCCCTTACTCCAACGCCACCCGCGGCAATATTGATGTAACGCTGAACGTTAAGTAACCGTTCGCAGGCGCTTATTCGGTAAGGTGGGGGGAGGGCGCCCCGCCTTTTCCGCTGTACTGCCCTGCATACTTCAAATTGCGGATGCGTCGGCTTGGCTCCCAGGGCCGCATCCTGCGCCAGCGCTGTTCAACACGCTTTTGCATTTTATCCTAGGGCTCGAATTATTTTTTTGGATATAGTTTTATCGCCATCACAAAAAACGGTAAAAAAGGCCCCATCTGCTAAGAGTTTTCTTGATTATTACCGGTAAAACAGTGCTTATTGCCGATTGGCTGAACCTGCCAACATAGTGACTGTCTGAATACATCAGTATCTTTTATGTCCTCTGGAGCCACCGCGTTACATGAACAAAGTAAAATCGCTATCACAGCAGAATTTATCGTTATTGTTAGCGATTTATATCGGCATCTTTTTAAACCTTTCTGTTTTTTATCGCCGCTTTGACTCGTTGGCGCATGGCCTGCAAGGAATCAAACTGGTGGCGGCGATCACTGAAGTGATTGCCATCGTCCTGTTTACCTTTTTTATCATGCGGTTGGTTTCACTGGGCGGGCGATTATTCTATCGTATCGTCGCCTCGTTTCTGGTGCTCATCTCGGTGGCAGCAAGCTATTACATGACGTTTTTCAACGTGGTGATCGGCTACGGGATTATTGTCTCTGTGATGACCACCGATATCGATCTCTCCAAAGAGGTGATTGGCCTGCACTTTGTGGTGTGGATGGTGCTGGTTAGCGCCTTGCCGCTGCTGTTGATCTGGAAAAATAACCTGCGCGACACGCTGATCGAACAGTTGAAGCAGCCGGGGCACCGCATCCGCCCGCTGTTGGTGTTGCTGGCGGTGGTGGCGTTGGTATGGCTGCCGCTGCGGATGTTGGATAAGGCGCAAAGCGCGCAGGAAAAAATCACCAATATCGATTTGCCAAGCTACGGCGGGGTGGTGGCCCACTCCTATCTGCCGTCCAACTGGCTCTCTGCGCTGGGGCTGTTTGCTTACACCCGCTATGACGAGAGCCAGGACGCGGCCAATTTGTTCGATCCGTCCAAACATTTCACCTACGTGGCGCCGCCGGGTATTGATGACACTTATGTGGTGTTTATCATCGGTGAAACCACGCGCTGGGATCATATGGGGATACTGGGTTATGGGCGCGATACCACGCCGAAGCTGTCGAAAGAGAAAAACCTGGCGGCATTCCGCGGTGAATCCTGCGATACCTCAACCAAGCTTTCCCTGCGCTGTATGTTCGTGCGCGAAGGCGGCACCGAAGATAACCCGCAGCGCACGCTGAAAGAGCAGAATATTTTCGCGGTGTTGAAAGAACTGGGCTTCACCTCCGAATTGTTCGCCATGCAGAGCGAAGTGTGGTTTTACAATAATACCGACCCAAACAGCTATTCATTCCGCGAGATGATCGCCTCTGAAAAGCGCAACGACGGTAAATCCGTGGATGATATGCTGCTGGTGAATGAAATGAAGGCTTCGCTGGAGCGCTATCCTAAAGGGAAGCATCTGGTGATCCTGCATACCAAAGGCTCGCACTATTTGTATTCGCAGCGTTACCCGCGCAGCTACGCCCGTTACCAGCCGGAATGCATGGGGGTGGATGATTTTTGCTCCAAGGAGCGGTTGATTAACGCCTATGATAACTCGGTGCTGTATACCGACAGCTTTATCGACAACGTGATTGATCAAGTGCGCGATAAAAAGGCCATCGTGTTTTACGCTTCCGATCATGGCGAGTCGATCGGCGAGAACTCGCACCTGCACGGCACCCCGCGCGAAATGGCACCGCCGGAGCAGTTCCGGGTGCCGATGCTGGTGTGGGCATCGGATAAATACCTGGCCGACTCACATAACCGGAAAGCCTTTGAACAACTGCAGGCGCAGCAGCGCATCGGCAAAACGCACCGCCATGTGGAACTGTTCGATACCATCCTCGGCTGCCTTGGCTACAGCTCGCCGGACGGCGGCATCGTGGCGAAAAACAACTGGTGCAGCGCGCCGCCGTTGAAAGCCGCCGCCTCGCGCTAATGTCTATCCCCCTGCCGCCCGGCAGGGGGACGCTTTTCGCTTAGCCTAATACTTACCTTCGATCCCGCGCCAGCATGGGGGTATAATTTGCGCCCTTTACCTGACATCGGAGATATCCATGGCCTTACGCGTGGCGTTTATTGACGATCATGACATTGTCCGTTCTGGATTCGTACAGTTGCTTTCGCTGGAGACGGATATTCAGGTTGTGGGGGAGTTCAGCAGTGGTGCCCAGGCGCGCGCTGGCTTGCCGGGGATCGCGGTGGATGTCTGCATCTGCGATATCTCAATGCCCGACGGCAGCGGGCTGGATTTGTTGGCGGATATTCCTTCCGCCATCCATGTAGTGATGCTGTCGATGCACGATAATCCGGCGCTGGTGGAAATGGCGCTGGCGCGCGGCGCCAGCGGCTTTCTTTCCAAGCGCTGCAAGCCGGAAGATCTGATCACCGCCGTGCGCACCGTGGCCGGCGGTGGGGTTTATCTGATGCCGGAAATCGCACAGCAACTGGCGCGGGTGAAGGTCGATCCGCTCACCCGGCGTGAGCGTGAAGTCGCCCTGCTGCTGGCGCAAGGGCAAGAGGTGCGCCAGATAGCCGCCGTGCTCGGGCTATCGCCCAAAACCGTGCATGCGCATCGCGCCAACCTGTTCGCCAAGCTGGGCATCAACAATAACGTCGAGCTGGCGCAGCGGATGCTCAACCTATGATGCAACGCGCTATCACGCAATTGGCGCTGCTTTTTTTCTATGCCGCCAGCGCATTTTGCCTGTGGGGCATTGGCACGGCGATGATTGATCCGCCCTGGCAGGCCCTGTTGTTGTTCCCGTTTGGCCTGCGCATGGGCATCTTGTTGCAATGCCCATACCGTTTCTGGCCGGGCATTCTGCTGGCGGACGTGATGCTGATGTGGCTGTTGGCCGATCAGTTTGGTTACGGGCCGGCGCTGTGGGCGTCGCTGGCGGTATTGGTGCTGACGACGTTGCTCAGTATGCTGATGTCACCGTGGTTGCTGCGCCGTCAGCAAAGCGGCAGCGAGTGGCGCTGGCCGTTGCAGCAAGGGGCGGTGGTCGCCGCCGCCGCGTTGTTGCAGGCCGCCGTATGGCAGATAGTCAGCGGCGAAGGGGGGCGGGTGCTACTGTTTGGCTTGGCAGGGGGGTTTACCGTGGCGCCGACCTGCCTGCTGCTGTGGCATTACCTGATGCGCCAGATCTGGGTGCCGCTGGAACCCGGGCTTATCCATCAGCCGGTGCGGCTGCGCCTGCTGCCGCTGGGGGGCTATCTGCTGCTGTTTGCCCTGAGCATCTGGCTGCAACAGCAGGTGAATGCGGTGGAGTTGCGCCGTTTCGCGCCGTTTTGCCTGGCGATACCGATCGTCTTTATGGCTTACCGCTACGGCTGGAAGGGGGCATTATTGGCCACCTTGCTCAACGGTGTGGCGCTGGTAGCTAATGAGCCGCCGCGCCAGGACGCTCACCGCGATTTGCTGCTTTCTCTTTTAGCGCAAAGCCTGACCGGGCTGCTGCTTGGCGCGGGTATCCAGCGCCAGCGCGAACTCAACCTGCAACTGCGGCTGCGCCTGAATGAGAACCGCCAACTGGCGCGCGCATTGGTGACGGCCGAAGAGCGCACCCGGCGCGAAGTGGCGCGGGAACTGCATGATGAAGTCGGCCAGACCATCACCGTTATCCGTACTCAGGCCAGCATTGTGAAACGTCTTGCCGCGCAGCCGCCGCTGATCGTCTGTGCCGAGACCATTGAAGCGCAGGCGCTGCGCGTGTACGACGGCGTGCATGACGTGCTGGCTCAGCTATGGCCCGCGGCGCTGAACAACCTGCCGCTGTCGGCAGCGGTGGCGGCAATGCTGCGCGATTTGTTGCCGCAGGACGATTCGCTGGTGAGTGTGGTGCAGTGGCAGGTGCCGGACGCGTTGCTGGATGACACATTGAAAATCACCCTGTATCGGGTATGCCAGGAAGGCATCACCAATGCCTGCCGCCACGCCAACGCCAGCCAGATCGCGCTGGATGCACGCCTGGAGGACGATCGCCTGCGTGGGCGCGTCATCCGGCTGACTATTCGCGATAACGGCCAGGGCATCGATCCGAGCAGCCACCAGCCGGGTTACGGCCTGCGCGGCATGCAAGAGCGCATCAGCGCGCTGGGCGGCAGTTTGCAATTAATGCAGGACCACGGTACTTGCCTGAGTGTGACATTACCCGCAGTTTCGCCGCAAGAACAGGAAAACTAGGAAATAGTCCCGGCCCGATTGGGAAATCGGCGTAAGGCATTTGCGCGCGCGCGCGGCAAGATAGCGCGACTTTTTTATTCTCTGAGGTTTCACATGTGGTTCTTTCTTAAAAGTAGCCCGGATGCGCCGAAAATAACCGATCAAAAACAGATCGATTCGACCTACAAATACTGGCGTATTCAGCTGATGTGGACGATGTACATTGGCTATGCGGCGTTTTACTTCACGCGCAAAAGTTTCAACTTCATCATGCCGGCGATGCTGAGCGATCTTGGCCTGACGATGTCTGACGTCGGCATCCTCGGCACGCTGTTTTATATCACTTACGGCTGCTCGAAATTTATCTCCGGAATGATCAGCGACCGTTCCAACCCGCGTTATTTCATGGGGCTGGGCCTGATCATGACCGGTGTGTTGAACATTTTCTTTGGCTTGAGCTCGTCACTGTTGATGTTGAGCACGCTGTGGATCCTCAACGCGTTCTTCCAGGGCTGGGGCTGGCCACCGTGTTCGAAAATTCTCACTAACTGGTACTCCCGCTCCGAACGCGGCGGTTGGTGGGCGATGTGGAATACCTCGCATAACTTTGGCGGGGCGCTGATTCCGCTGTTGGTCGGCGTTATTTCACTGCATTTCAACTGGCGCTACGGCATGATTATCCCCGGAATTATCGGCGTAATGCTGGGGCTGCTGATGTGCTGGCGCCTGCGCGACAAGCCGGGCAGCATGGGGCTGCCGACCGTAGGGAAATGGCGTAACGATGCCATGGAGCTGGTGCAGGAATCCGAAGGGCAAGGGTTGAGCAGCCGTGAAATCATCAAGCGTTACGTACTGACCAACAAATACATCTGGCTGTTGGCGGTGTCTTATGTGCTGGTGTACATCGTGCGTACGGCGATCAATGACTGGGGCAACCTGTACCTGACGCAGGAGAAAGGCTACTCGCTGATGACCGCCAACTCGGCGATCTCGCTGTTTGAAGTGGGCGGCTTCATCGGCTCGCTAGTCGCCGGCTGGGGTTCTGATAAGCTGTTTCGCGGCAACCGCGGCCCGATGAACCTGATCTTCGCTATAGGTATTTTCCTGTCGGTCGCCGCACTGTGGTTGATGCCGGGTGTAACCTACCTGCTGCAGGCGGCCTGCTTCTTCGCCATTGGCTTCTTTATCTTTGGCCCGCAGATGCTGATTGGCATGGCGGCCGCTGAATGCTCGCATAAAGATGCGGCGGGCGCCGCCACCGGTTTTGTCGGTCTGTTTGCCTACCTGGGCGCGGCGCTGTCCGGCTACCCGATCGCCCGGGTGATGGAAGTGTGGCACTGGAATGGCTTCTTTGTGGTGATTTCCATCGCTGCCTGCCTGTCTGCGCTGTTCCTGCTGCCGTTCTTGCGCGCGCAGTCACCAAAATTGGCGCCGCAGGCATAACGAGAAATGCGCTGCGCCGCGGCCGCGTAGCGCGTTTTTTGGCTAATGCGCTGATTTTGTCGCCAGCTAAAGGGCCGGCGGAAAAAAGTGATTGACGCCTATTATCGCCAGCAGTAAGATGCGCCCCGCATCGGCGAGTAGCGCAGCCTGGTAGCGCAACACGTTCGGGACGTGTGGGTCGGAGGTTCAAATCCTCTCTCGCCGACCAATCCCTTATGTTGGCTACTGCCGATCAAGATTACAACGATTTACCCCGCATCGGCGAGTAGCGCAGCTTGGTAGCGCAACTGGTTTGGGACCAGTGGGTCGGAGGTTCGAATCCTCTCTCGCCGACCACATTCGAGAAACCTGCTTTCATAAGCAGGTTTTTTTTCGTCTGCAGTTTGGGAAAACCGTGCCGCCGAAGGCGGTTTTCATCGGGCGTTGCGGTGGCGTTGTTACATAATAAAATCCGGCACTGTCACTGCTGAAAGGTGAAAGGAAATGTCCGCCGGATGTGAGACACAGGCGAATCAAATACCATAATGACACTATCAAATGTCATCACGGCAAGCCATTTCCCTGTGGCCATCCTCTGGGTGTGAGGCGTTTGGTGAGCTGTTTATGGAAATACAGGACTTCGTCATAGGCGGAAGGCTCGTTTACTCGCATGTTGACAATCGTGCCCATATCCAAAACAAAGCAATATATTGATTTTAAGTAAAATAGTTACTTAAAATGACCGCGTAAAGGCGTTTGTTGTTCCATTGTTCACCAAACTCCTGCATAACTCTTATTAAGGAAGATATCGCTGTGAAAATCTGGAATAAAATCAATATTGGCATACTTGTTTGGGCTACACTCATTGGTGGAGCCATCAGTTCATTGGTGAAATCGGGTACTGAGGTTAATATGCCGCCAAGAGTTACAGGAGAGATATCTCCCCCGGCTCTTAATATAGATGCCTGGCTTGGCGGATTAGGAATTAACTCTCATTCGCTGGACTATATTTATCAGGGCGTAACCATCCCAGGCGCGGTGATGCTTTATCACTGGCTTTTCAGTTTTGGGTTTGCTTTCTTGTATGTCCTCTTTGCAGCAGTTACCCCTAAAATAAGACTCTGGTATGGCGCTGCCTACGGCATTGTTATCACGCTTGTCATGCATGGTCTGCTCATTCCAGCCCTCGGCTTCCGGAATCCTGTATATCTTCACGGTAAAACCGGATGGCTTTGGGACCTCAATGGTTATGAGTTCTGGAGCGAGCTTATCGGTCATATTTGCTGGTCAGTGTCGATTGAAATCTGTCTCATCGCTGTGCTGGCTATTTTTTCGAAACCTCTCAGGGGAGCATGGGCGAATAAACGGCCAGACATGGAGAGCACTGTGCAGTGACAATCGGGCCGTCCTACGCCAGCGTAGTGGGGCGTTGTCTGCGTGAATTGACCTATTCCGGCTGACGTATGCCCTGACGGCCATGCAGAGAGTATAAGCGGCGGATTTTCGCCGGATCATTTTCAGTCCTACCTGTCATTTTCACGACAGTGCTGCAGTGGTTATGCAGCACTGTTGCAAATCCCAGGCTCGTGATAGTCCTTTCTGACATTGGTGCGCCGCATGAATGTATTCAACGGCTGGCACTCCATTCGCGCATCCTTTATGTGGGCGGTACATCGATATTGTTAATACGGCATCAGTTGCCGTGAATTCAATAAGATAAAGTGCTGGCAAATTCCGCGGCTGATGAATAACGATAACGCCCACATACCTACATACAGGTGCACGCAGTGTGTTTTGCAACAACAGTGGTTGCTGTCTATCTCGGGCTTAGAGGGGTTACTTTTCAGCAGGATAGACGCACAATCATCAGGGGAATATGCCTTCGTGGGATCCTCTTTTGTAGCACGTTATAACAGTATAACATGCCGATAACGATCTTTTTACAGTGAAAAGTTTTTTCACGCCGCACAGATTGTTGCGTTTTGTTGTTCAAATAACCATCAATCGTCAAGGCTCTTAACCGGCGATACAGTATTTCATCCTGTTTTTAGCAACTATTGTGAAATTTATCGAGTAAATATTCATCACTTAATCGGTGTATTTTTTTGTTTTTTATCGGTTTCAAATGTGGCGTTTGAATAATTTACCGGATAATAATTCTGATTTATGGCTTATATGCCTTATTTAAGTTCCGATTATGTTAATAATTGGTGTTTTTTATGTTTGTTTGTTGTTTCTCTCAAACCGCGTAAAACCCTACAGGTTATATTGACGCCACCCCAAACAGTTGGCAATTTGGTAGCCTCAGGGGTGAGTTGGGCGCATGCGGTTATGAGTTCCCGATGCGTAAATTTCCTATTGCGATGCGTGCCTGCCGGTGCGCATGTGCGATATCTCCCTTTCTTTGCTTTCAGGCGACCATCGTACTGGCCGTGTAATAAAAAATATAAGGCTGGGCGGTAATTAGCCGTGAGTTTTCACCGCTGCTGCAGTGGATCAGAACTCTCGGCTACACACACATCACACGAATGGGGCACTAACGATGACACGTTCCTTGGGTAAATTGGGAATTTTGAAATTCGGTATCGGGTTGGTTGCGCTGGCCGTTGCCGCCGGCGTGCAGGCAAAAACGTTGGTCTTCTGTTCAGAAGGCTCGCCGGAAGGGTTTAACCCGCAGTTGTTTACCACCAGTACCACCTACGATGCCAGCTCGGTGCCGATCTATAACCGCCTGCTGGAATTCAAGCTGGGCACCACGGAAGTGGAGCCTGGGCTGGCGGAAAGTTGGGAGGTGAGTGAAGACGGGAAAACCTATACTTTCCACCTGCGTAAAGGGGTGAAGTGGCAATCCAACAAAGACTTCAAACCGACCCGCGACTTCAATGCCGACGACGTATTGTATACCTTCGAGCGCCAGCTGGATCCGCAGCACCCTTACCATAAGGTGTCCGGCGGCAACTACGAATACTTCCTCGGCATGGGCATGCAGGATCTGATCGCCAAGATTGAGAAAGTGGATGATTACACCGTGCGCTTTAGCCTGAACCGGACGGAATCACCGTTCCTGGCCGATCTGGGGATGGACTTCGCCTCCGTCCTGTCGGCGGAATATGCCGACAACATGCTGAAAGCCGGCACGCCGGAAAAGGTCGATCTCAACCCAATCGGCACCGGCCCGTTCCAACTGCTGCAGTACCAGAAAGACTCGCGCATCCTCTACAAGGCGTTTGACGGCTACTGGGGCAGCAAACCGAAAATCGATCGCCTGGTGTTCTCTATCACGCCGGATGCCTCCGTGCGCTACGCCAAACTGCAGAAAAACGAATGCCAAGTGATGCCGTTCCCGAACCCGGCCGATCTGGCGCGCATGAAGCAGGATAAATCGATCACCGTGCTGGAAAAACCCGGCCTGAACGTGGGCTACGTGGCGTTCAACGTCGAGAAAAAACCGCTGGATAATGTGAAGGTGCGCCAGGCGCTGACCCTGGCGGTCAACAAGCAGGCGATTATCGAAGCGGTATACCAGGGGGCAGGCCAGCCGGCCAAGAACCTGATCCCGCCGACCATGTGGAGCTATAACAACGCGGTTCAGGATTACACCTACGATCCGGCCAAGGCGAAAGAACTGCTGAAGGAAGCCGGCTTGCCGGATGGCTTCTCCATCGATTTGTGGGCGATGCCGGTGCAGCGGCCGTATAACCCGAACGCCCGCCGCATGGCGGAAATGATCCAGTCCGACTGGGCGAAAATCGGCGTACAAGCCAAAATCGTCTCCTACGAGTGGGGTGAATACCTCAAGCGAGCTAAAGACGGCGAACATCAGACCGTGATGATGGGTTGGACCGGCGACAATGGGGATCCGGATAACTTCTTCGCCACCCTGTTTAGCTGCGCGGCGGCAAAAGACGGCTCCAACTATTCCCGCTGGTGCTACAAACCGTTTGAAGATCTGATTCAACCGGCCCGCGCCGAAGCCAACCATGACAAACGCGTCGCACTGTACCAACAGGCGCAGGTGGTGATGCACGATCAGGCACCGGCGCTGCTTGTCGCCCACTCCACCGTTTACGAGCCTGTGCGTAAAGAAGTGAAGGGCTACGTGGTGGATCCGCTTGGTAAGCATCACTTTGAGAGCGTTTCGTTGGATTAACCGCCAGGTTTGCCACGGCATCCAGCATGCCGGCGGCCTGTTCCCGTGAGAAGCGTTTCAAAGCGTGTGAGCATTAATAAGCCCGGCGGACGATGAGCCGCCGGGCATTTTATACAGAGAACCCGGAATATGCTGCAGTTCATACTCCGACGTTTGGGGTTAGTCATCCCAACGTTTATCGGCATTACGTTGCTGACCTTTGCCTTTGTCCACATGATCCCCGGCGATCCGGTCACCATTATGGCCGGCGAGCGCGGGATATCCGCCGAACGCCACGCCCAGGTGATGGCGGAAATGGGACTGGACAAGCCGCTTTATCAACAATATTTCACCTACGTCTCCCATGTGCTGCAAGGCGATCTGGGCACCTCGCTCAGAAGCCGCATCGCCGTGTGGGAAGAGTTCGTGCCGCGCTTTAAGGCCACGCTGGAGCTGGGCATCTGTGCGATGCTTTTCGCCATCCTGGTTGGCATCCCGGTTGGGGTGTTGGCGGCGGTAAAACGCGGTTCGATCTTCGATCATACCGCGGTCGGTATTTCACTGACCGGCTATTCAATGCCGATCTTCTGGTGGGGTATTATGCTGGTCATGCTGGTGTCGGTGCACCTTAACCTGACGCCGGTGTCGGGGCGCATCAGCGATACCGTGTTCCTGGACGACAGCTACCCGCTCACCGGCTTTATGCTCATCGACACGCTGTTCTGGGGCGAGCCGGGGGATTTTCAGGATGCGGTGATGCACATGATCCTGCCGGCGATAGTGCTGGGTACCATTCCGCTGGCGGTGATCGTGCGGATGACCCGTTCATCCATGCTGGAAGTGCTGGGGGAAGACTATATCCGCACCGCCCGCGCCAAGGGCGTGAGCCGCATGCGGGTGATCGTGGTGCATGCGCTGCGTAATGCTCTGCTGCCGGTGGTCACGGTGATCGGCCTGCAGGTGGGCACGCTGTTAGCGGGCGCCATTCTGACCGAAACCATTTTCTCCTGGCCGGGGTTAGGGCGCTGGCTGATTGATGCGTTGCAGCGCCGCGACTATCCGGTGGTGCAGGGGGGTGTGCTGTTGGTCGCCTGTATGATTATCCTGGTTAACCTGCTGGTAGACGTGCTCTACGGCGTGATTAACCCGCGCATTCGGCACAGAAAATAAGGGGCGCCACGATGACTCAAATCACTGAGCCGGCGGTTAACGCTGCGCCAACGCCGATGACCCCGCTGCAGGAGTTCTGGCACTATTTCAAACGCAATAAAGGGGCCGTGGTCGGCCTGGTCTATATCGTCCTGATGCTGGTGATTGCCATCGGCGCCGGGGTGCTGGCGCCGCATGCGCCGGCGGAGCAGTTCCGCGATGCATTGCTCAAACCGCCGGCCTGGCAGGAAGGCGGTAGCTGGAGCTACATTCTGGGAACGGACGACGTGGGCCGCGACGTGCTTTCGCGGCTGATGTTCGGCGCGCGCCTGTCGCTGTTGGTGGGCTGCCTGGTGGTGGTGCTCTCGCTGATTCTGGGCGTGATCTTCGGCCTGTTGGCGGGTTATTACGGCGGCGTGGTGGATGCCGCGATCATGCGCGTGGTCGATATCATGCTGGCGTTGCCCAGCCTGCTACTGGCGTTGGTGCTGGTGGCGATCTTCGGCCCGTCGATAGTCAATGCGTCGCTGGCGCTGACCTTTGTCGCCCTGCCGCACTATGTGCGTTTGACGCGTTCGGCGGTGCTGGTTGAGGTGAACCGCGACTATGTTACCGCTTCGCGGGTAGCCGGCGCCGGCGCGCTGCGCCAGATGTTTGTCAATATCCTGCCGAACTGCCTGGCGCCGCTGATCGTTCAGGCGTCTCTGGGGTTCTCTAACGCGATTCTGGATATGGCCGCGCTGGGCTTCCTGGGTATGGGCGCCCAGCCGCCGACGCCGGAGTGGGGCACCATGCTTTCCGATGTGCTGCAGTTTGCGCAAAGCGCCTGGTGGGTGGTGACCTTCCCCGGCGTGGCTATTTTGCTGACGGTACTGGCATTTAACCTGATGGGGGACGGCCTGCGCGATGCTCTCGACCCCAAACTCAAGCAGTAACCGAGGAACGGAACATGGCGTTATTGAATATAGACAAGCTATCGGTGCACTTCGGTGATGAAGGCACGCCGTTTCGAGCGGTAGACCGCATCAGCTACAGCGTGGATCGCGGGCAGGTGGTCGGCATCGTCGGTGAATCCGGCTCCGGTAAATCCGTCAGTTCGCTGGCGATCATGGGGCTGATTGATTACCCCGGTAAAGTCATGGCTGACAAGCTGGAGTTTGACGGCCAGGATTTGCGCAAGATCTCTGAAAAAGAGCGGCGCCAGTTGGTGGGCTCAGAAGTGGCGATGATTTTTCAGGACCCGATGACCAGCCTGAATCCGTGCTACACCGTGGGCTACCAGATCATGGAGGCGCTCAAGGTACACCAGGGCGGCAATCGCCGCACCCGGCGTAGCCGCGCGATCGATCTGCTGACCCAGGTCGGCATTCCCGATCCCGCCTCGCGGCTGGATGTGTATCCGCATCAACTTTCCGGCGGTATGAGCCAGCGCGTAATGATCGCCATGGCGATTGCCTGCCGGCCGAAGCTGTTGATCGCGGATGAGCCGACCACGGCGCTCGATGTGACCATCCAGGCGCAAATTATTGAACTGCTGCTGGAGCTGCAACAGCGTGAGAATATGGCGCTGCTGCTGATTACCCACGATTTGGCGCTGGTTTCCGAAGCGGCGCACCACATCATCGTGATGTACGCCGGGCAGGTGGTGGAATCCGGCAGCGCCGCGGATATTTTCAGCGCGCCGCGCCACCCCTACACGCAGGCGCTGTTGCGCGCGTTGCCCGAGTTCGCCGCCGATAAGGCACGCCTGGCCTCGCTGCCGGGCGTGGTGCCGGGCAAATACGACCGGCCAGGCGGGTGTTTGCTCAACCCGCGTTGCCCGTATGCCAACGCGCGCTGCCGCGCTGAAGAACCGGAACTGCGCAGCATTACCGGCCGTCTGGTTAAATGTCACACACCGCTTGATGATGCGGGGAGGCCAACGTTATGAGCCAACATCACCCTTTATTGCAGGCGATAGACCTGAAAAAGCACTATCCGGTGAAGACGGGGCTGTTTGCCCCCGAGCGGCTGGTAAAAGCGCTGGATGGGGTTTCCTTTACCCTGGAACGCGGTAAAACGCTGGCGGTAGTAGGGGAATCCGGCTGCGGCAAATCCACGCTCGGCCGTTTGCTGACCATGATTGAAACCCCAACCGGTGGGGAGCTGTACTATCAGGGGCAGGATTTATTGAAGCCGGACATCACGGCGGAGAAGCTGCGGCGGCAGAAGATCCAGATCGTGTTCCAGAATCCTTATGGATCGCTCAACCCACGCAAGAAAATCGGCCAGATCCTTGAAGAGCCGCTGTTGATCAACACCTCGCAGAGTGCGGCGGCGCGGCGCGAAAAGGCGCTGGCGATGATGGCGAAAGTGGGCCTGAAAACGGAACACTACGACCGCTATCCGCATATGTTTTCCGGCGGCCAGCGCCAGCGTATCGCGATTGCGCGTGGGCTGATGCTGAACCCGGACGTGGTGATCGCCGATGAGCCGGTTTCCGCGCTCGACGTTTCGGTGCGGGCGCAGGTGCTGAACCTGATGATGGATTTGCAGCAGGAGCTGGGGCTGTCTTATGTGTTCATTTCACACGATCTGTCGGTGGTGGAGCACATTGCGGACGAGGTGATGGTGATGTACCTGGGCCGTTGCGTCGAGAAAGGCAGCAAAGAGGCGATTTTCAGCAACCCGCGCCACCCGTATACGCAGGCGTTGCTGTCTGCTACGCCCCGCCTGAACCCGGCGTTACGCCGTGAGCGCATCAAACTGACCGGTGAGCTGCCCAGCCCGCTGAACCCGCCGCCGGGCTGTGCGTTCAATGCCCGCTGCCGCCGGGCTTTTGGCGCCTGTACGCAGCAGCCGCCGCAACTGCGGGCGTATGGCGATCAGCAGGTGGCCTGTTTTGCCGTCGATCAGGATGAAGCGGCTGTACAAGAGGCATAAATCAACGCTTCGCTGAAGGGGCGGCGAAGAAGGCAAGCCGCCCTGTTGGTCTCGCCGCTATCGGCCACCCGTGGCCGATAGCGTTCTGCCGCGACGTGGGGATTACAACGGATACGGCACCCAGTCGCCGCCCTTCAGGCGAATATAATTTTTATCTTGATACTGCATCATGATCGCGTTTTCGTTTTCAGACACCACCGCGGTTTGCGGCAGCCCCTGCGTCAGGGTTTGCCAGTCAACGCTCGGTGCGGAAAAGATCTTGCCGTCCACCAATCGTGAAACCAGCTCCGACAGCGCCAGGAAACTGCTCTGCGTCTTCACATGCCACGGGCTGCCGGTATGCGCGGCCTGCGAGCCGATAACCTTGATGCCCACCGGAATGTGGGTAATGCTCGGGCTTGGAATATCGCGCAGGCCCGACATCTGAATCTTGTCGCCGGCCAACGCCGCGCCGTGTTCCGGTATGATCACCACCACCACTTTGCGGCCGGATTTTTCCAACTCGTCAAGGAAGGTGTTCAACTGATCCAGCAGTTGCTGGGCGCGCGGCTGATAGTCGGCGCTTTTATTACTGCCAACCAGCCGGTTGCCGTCATGCAACGGAATAATGTTAAAGAAGGTGGCGCTGCGTGGCGCATTGTTCTTGTTCTGCTGGGCCAGCCAGTTTCTCAACAGCGCCAAATCGTTGAGGATCGGCTCGCCGTCAAACGAGGTCATCTCGTGGCCGATACCGGCCTGCGACATCAGCGGCGCCTGCATATCCCCCTGTTCGCGGATCTCTTTCAGGTAGTGGCCGAACTCGCCGGAGTGATCCAGCATCAGCTGTTCCTTGAAGCCCAGTTTGGCAAGGTTGCTGAACAGATAACACTGCGGATCGGCCGGCCGGTACAGATCGGTATGCGAAGGTTGCCCGCAGCTGGCGCGCAGCAGCCGGATGGAAGCCGGGTTGCTGTAGGAGGTCGCCGAGTTGAAGTTGTCGAAGATGACGTCCATTTTGGCCCACAGCGGATGGTGCTCCAGCTTCACTTCGTCCAGATCGGCCCAGGCCAGGGAACAGATGTTGATCATCAGCAGGTCGAAGGGTTGGGCATCCGCCGGCAGCGCGGCCGGGAAGGCCGTCATACGCTTTTTCTCCTGGCTGTAGAACTGTTCCAGATAGGCGCTCAGGTTGGCGTTGGTCGGCGGCCCATTGGCGGCCGTGGGGCTGGTGTCGGCCGCGGCGGTCGGCGCGGGGGCATTGGCGATAGGGGCTGCCACGGTGCTGGCCGGCGTCAGGGAAAACGCCGGGCCGCCGATCGCCAGCAGGTTGAGCCAGGCCAACGCCGCGACGGTAAATACCGTTACGCGTATCCATTGCGATAAAAACAGATAGGCCACCAGCAACACGAAGGCGGCGCCCACCATCTGCCAGTTGATAAAGCGGTTAATCAGCTCCAGCAGATATGCCGCGCTGAAGCTGGTCACCTGTGAGCCCTGGCTGAGGATACTGCTGAGGCCGGGCAGCCAGGTATCGTGATAGAACAGCGCGATGCCGATAGGGATCGCAATCATGTGGCGCCAGCGGTGCAGCCGCAATGCTGGGATCGGCATCAGCAGGAATGCCATAAACACCAGGTTCGGCAGCGGATGAAAATTGAGGTAGCCAAACCACAGCAGGGCGAACTTGGCCAGAAAGTAGTAGTTCCAGCCGCCGAGGCCGCGCCAGTAGCGCCATGGCGCATTGGCGCTCGGCGTTATTTTTTTCTCACTCATGGTCTATTTTTTATGTTTTATGTGGTGTGAAGAACCTTCGCATACCCATAACCCAGCGGATTTCAAATAACGCGGTGATAAAAACAGGTTCAGCCAGTATTGCCGCCAATGGGGAAAACGCCGGTGGAACGCGTATCCGAGCGGGATAAAAATCAGTGCGAACAGGATGGCCAGTTGCACNGGCAGGGAAAACGGGCAGCGCCGTTTTCCCTGCCTGAGTGGCGGGCTGAGCATGACTCAACGCTTTGATTTCAGAGATAATATCCGTATCCTGATACCATACTTTGCGGTTGCTGAATGCTTCATCCACCGGCAGGCGGAAGATATGCTGCAAGGCCGTTTCCAGATCGTTAATGCGGCAGGTGGAGAGATACAGCACCAGTTGGCCCTGGATGATGGTCATCACATCCCCAAACCGGCGCAGGTGGCATAGGGTCATCGCCTGTTCGGCATGTAGCCCGGGCGCCGGGCGCAATGCCACCATCACCCCTTTGCCGTTTTCAGGCAACAGTGTGTTTTCCATCAGCTTCAGCACCGTGTCGGTGAAGTCGCCCGGCCGCATGTAGCCCTTCACCTGCAGCGGCCGTAGGCCGGCCAGCAGGATATCAATGTCCTCCGGCACGTGGCGCGGGAAGCGTTGGCCCTGCACGCCTTCCAGCATGGTCAGGAAACGCGAGAGCGGGGCCAGGTGCGGCACAATCAAATTGGCGCCGCAGGCCAGCAGCAGCCGCTCGTCGCTGTAGCGCAGGCTGGGCTTCATTTCACGCACCACGATCTTCATGTTGTCGCCGCGCAGCCGGCGCAGGTTGTGGATATGATAGGCCAGCGTTTCTATTTGCTCGGTGTGGGCCAGCGAAAAAATCAGCGTGGCGGCAAGCTGCAGCATCCCGTGTTGGGCCAGTTGCGTATTGTTGTCAAACAGGCGCCAACTGCGGGAGAGCGGCGGGGCGCCCTCCAGAATACCGATTTCCGCCAGGTACTCTTCTTCATCGTTGCGGCCCGAGGCGGCTGCAAGTGGCCTGCCATGCTCTTCAAACGGCTGCCAACCCAGTTCACCGGGGACAAGCGTCAGTAATTGGTTGGCGTTGATGCTTTTTGGCGTGCTCCACCAGTTCACCAGATATTGCGCGCTGTCCTGCTGCCATTGCAGGTGGGCCAGGCCGCTTAGGATCTGGTGGGCGGTGCCAAGCTGGTCGCGCAGCCGGCTTACCCCATTGCCATGGCTGAGGATCAGCAGCGTGCAGTGCCGGCGGCGCAGCCAGTGGCGCAGGTCATCGGCCCAGGTGTGCAACTCTTGGGTAGTAAAGGTTTGCCATTGGCTGGCGTGGACAAACAGAATCAGCAGGCGGCGGCTGGGGTTTAGGGCGCGCATCAGATCGTCAGGCAGGGAGAGCAGCGCCGCTTTTTTCTCCGGCAGCGTATAGAGCGGCAGTTTTTTCAACGCGGGCGCTTTGATCCCGGCCATTAACTTTTCTGGTTTGCTGCCGCAGCAAATTAATGCTGCCCGGCTGTCTTCCTGCTGGGCGGCGATAACTTGTTGGCAGAACAGCTGTGCGTCGGATTGGCGGTTGCTGTTGACCCAGTAAAAGCCGGGGGACTGCATCACTGAAAGATCTTCCCAAACTTGTCGAAGACCTAACGAAAAGGATTGTGCCATAAGATTTTTATCTACTTTCTTTAAAATTCGCCGCCCAGATATCAATAACCGGTTCAATGGCGCCAAACGGTGCGTACAGCGCCAAATTAGCCCTGAACTCCCCGCTAATCGGGGGCTGGATAATGATGGCGTTTGGCCTTCAATGACGTTTGTCGATTTTGATAATAGCAAAAATCCTAGTGAATAAAGTAATATGAGTTAAGAATTATCTTATCTATTATTTATTGTTTATAGTGAACCGTATTAGCCCTTTTTTTAAGGCTGTGAAATGACGCATCCATTATCCCACTCCGCCAATACGCTGGCGGAGGCACGGGACGACTTACAGGCATTAAGCCAGACATTTGCATTGCCGCCGTTGAATTACATCGATATATCGAGCCAGGAACGCTTAACGCAAATGATGAATAACTGGCCGTTACTGGCCGAGTTGGCGCAGGACGCCGGGAGCCATTAGCGTATGCCGGTTATTGCGTTACAGGGAATTCGAGGTGGTATTGGTACCACATCGGTAACGGCTGCGCTGGCGTGGGCGCTACGGCAACTGGGGGAATCCGTGCTGGTGATTGATTTTTCACCGGATAACCTATTGCGCCTGCATTTTAATACGCCGCTGGCGCTGGCGCGCGGCTGGGCTCGCGCACAGCTTGACGGCGAAGACTGGCGGCAAGCCGCGCTGCGTTATTGCGAAGGGTTGGATTTTCTGCCGTTCGGCCAGCTTACCGAACAGGAAACCAGCGAGGTATGCCGGCAGAACCCGGAGCAATCACCGGCGTGGCCCTTGCGCCTGGCCGAGCTGAAGGCTGCCGGCCGGTACCGCTGGATTTTGCTGGATATTCCCGCCGGCAACGATGTGCAGGCGCTGCTGCCACTCGCCGACAGCGTGTTTGTGCTGCTCAACCCGGATGCCAACAGCCATGTGCGCCTGCACCGGCATACCCCGTTACCGCATAGCCATTTTCTGATTAACCGTTATTCCTCCGCCAGCCAGATACAGCAGGATCTACACCAGCTTTGGTTGAATACGTTGCCCGCCCTGTTGCCGGTGGTGATCCATCGCGATGAAGCGCTGGCCGAAGCGTTACTGATGAAACAACCGCTGGGAGAATACCGCCCGGAGAGCCTGGCCGCCGATGAGGTGCTGACGCTGGCCAACTGGTGCCTGCTGCATCTGAACAAGGCTGCCTTATGAGCCGGGTACTGTCGCTGATTCTGGTGCCGCCGGTGCAACGCGTGATCCAGGCGCGTTACCGCGCCTATCGCCAACAGGGCGCCGCGGCGTTGGTGGCCTTCTTCGCCACGTTGCTGGCGGCGCTCGGCTGGTGTTTCCTGCGCCTCGAATCCCCCAGTTGGCAACGTATCCGCGCGAGCCGGCGCTACTGGTTCCCGCATATTACGCCGGGCCGGCCGCGGTTTGGCGACAGCTTGCGCTATTTGTTGCAGGGGCTGTGGCTGCTGGTGTTGCGCAACGAACGCATCGCCGCCCCGCGTGCGCCTTTCGCCGGCTGGCAACGGTTGCAACGTGATTATGCCCGCCTGCTGGCGGCGATTCCCCAACGGCTGCACGCCAGCGGCATCGGGCCGGGCTCCAACGCCCGATTGAACCGGCTGCCCCCGGCGGTACGTAAGGCCTTGTATATCGTCGTCGGCATCGTTATGGGGCTGTTGGCGCTGTTGTGTATCTCGCAACCGTTTGATTTAGTGGCGCAGTTTGTCTTTGTGCTGCTGCTGTGGGCGGTGGCCATGGTAGTGCGCCGCGTGCCGGGGCGCCTGCCGGTGCTGATGCTGATTGTGCTGTCGCTGACGGTTTCTTGCCGCTACCTGTGGTGGCGCTATACCGCCACGCTGAACTGGGACGATCCGCTTAGCCTGGTTTGCGGCCTGCTATTGCTGGTGGCGGAAACCTACGCCTGGGTGGTGCTGATCCTGGGCTACTTCCAGACGGTATGGCCGCTTAATCGCCAGCCAGTGTCGCTGCTGGCCGATCGCGGCAACTGGCCGAGCGTCGATCTGATGGTGCCCACCTACAATGAAGATCTGGGGGTGGTTAAACCCACCATTTATGCGGCGTTGGGCATCGACTGGCCGAAAGACAAACTGACCATTTACATCCTGGACGACGGTAACCGCCCGGAATTCCGAGCGTTTGCCGAAGAAGTCGGGGTGCGGTACATTGCGCGCCCAACCCATGAGCATGCCAAGGCCGGCAATATCAACAATGCGCTGAAACAGGCCAGCGGCGAGTTTGTCACCATCTTCGACTGTGACCACGTGCCAACGCGCTCCTTCCTGCAACTGACCATGGGCTGGTTCTTCAAGGATAAAAAACTGGCGATGTTGCAGACGCCGCACCACTTTTTCTCGCCGGACCCGTTTGAGCGCAACTTGGGGCGCTTTCGCCGCGCGCCCAACGAGGGCACGCTGTTTTACGGCCTGGTACAGGACGGCAACGATATGTGGGACGCCACGTTCTTCTGCGGCTCCTGCGCCATCCTGCGGCGCAGCGCGCTGGATGAAATCGGCGGTATTGCGGTGGAAACCGTTACTGAAGACGCCCATACCTCGCTCCGGTTGCACCGGCTTGGCTACCGTTCGGCGTATATTCGCATTCCCCAGGCGGCCGGCCTGGCGACTGAAAGCCTGTCGGCGCACATTGGCCAACGTATCCGCTGGGCGCGGGGCATGGTGCAGATCTTCCGGCTGGATAATCCGTTGTTTGGCAAGGGGCTCGCCTTTGCCCAGCGCGTTTGTTACGCCAACGCCATGCTGCACTTCTTGTCGGGTATCCCGCGTTTGATTTTCCTGATTGCGCCTTTGGCGTTTCTGCTGCTGCATGCCTATATCATCTGGGCGCCGGCGCTGGCGATCGCGCTGTACGTGTTGCCGCACATGGTGCATTCCAGCCTGACCAACTCGCGCATTCAGGGCAAATACCGCCACTCGTTCTGGAGTGAGATCTACGAAACCGTCCTGGCATGGTATATCGCGCGGCCGACCACCGTGGCGCTGCTCAACCCGCACAAGGGGAAATTCAACGTTACCGCCAAAGGGGGCCTGGTTGAAAACGAGCACGTCGATTGGGTGATCACGCGCCCCTATCTATTCCTGGTGCTATTGAACCTGGCCGGCCTGGGGTTTGGCATCTGGCGCCTGTTTAACGGGCCGGCGGATGAGGTGATGACGGTGCTCATCAGCCTGGTTTGGGTGCTGTACAACATGATTATCCTTGGCGGGGCGATGGCCGTGGCGGTGGAGAGCAAGCAGATGCGCCAGTCGCACCGTGTCGAGATAGCCATGCCGGCGGCCGTGGCCCGCGCCGACGGGCACCTGTTCCCGTGTACCCTGCGTGATTACTCCGACGGCGGCGTGGGGGTGGAGATGCGGGTGGCGGATCGGCTGCAACCGGGCGACCAGGTGCAACTGCTGCTTAAACGCGGCCAACAGGAATTCAGTTTCCCACTGGTAGTGACGCGCGCCTTCGGGTACAAGGTCGGGATGCGTATGCTCGCGCTTTCTACCCGGCAACATATTGATTTTATCCAATGTACCTTTGCCCGCGCGGACACCTGGGCGCTGTGGCAGGACGGTTTCCCCGAAGACAAGCCGATTGAGAGCCTGCGCGATGTGCTGATGCTGGGGTTCCGCGGCTATCAACGGATGACTGACTACGCGCCGCCGTTGGTGCGTAACGTGTTGGGCAGTTGCCTGCACTTTCTGATGTGGGTGCTATCGCTGTTCCCCCATGGTGTGGGGCAGCAACGCACGGCCAGCGCCAGAATACCGTAGTAACCGGCTATCCCTCTCGGCCAGAGTGGGATGGCGCCAAACATCGCAGCGCTGGGGCTGTGACCATACCTGTTTGCTCGTAGTCAGTGAGTGAGCTTTAACATTGATGATGATACCGATGGTGAAAAAAACAACCTGGTTTAACGCCTTGCTCATAAGCTTGTGCTCGTTGCCTTTGGCTGCGCAAAGCGCGCCAGCCGCCAGTCTGCCGCAGGCCGGCGCCCTTAGCGTTTTACCTGTCGAATCTAACGTGCCGCCGGCCCCGGCCCCGGCCGCGCCGGTGCGCGATGTGCGGCTGCCCTTTAGCCAAATTAGCACGCTGCCGGGCGCATTTGTGCTGCGCGGCACCCACCCGGATGGGCATCTGGAGTTTGGCGTGCGCAGCGATGAGGTGGTCTCCCTGGCGACGCTGGATATCGAATATACGCCGTCGCCGGCGCTGATCCCGGTGGAGTCGCACGTTAAGGTCTATTTGAACGACGAGCTGATGGGGGTCACCACCCTGACCCGCGAGATGCTCGGCAAGCCGAACCGGATCCAGATGGCGATCGATCCGCGCTACATCACGGACTTCAACCGCGTCAGGCTGGAGTTTATCGGCCACTATCAGAGCCTGTGTGAAAACCCGGCCAATGCTTCGCTGTGGCTGGACGTCAGCAAATCCAGCGCCCTTGATCTGCGTTTCCAGGCGCTGCCGCTGAAGGACGATCTGTCCTATTTCCCGGAGCCGTTCTTTGATCAACGCGACAACCGGCCGCTTTCATTGCCGGTGGTGTTCGCCGGCCAGCCGGACCTTGCCCAGCAGCGCGCCGCCGGTATCTTGGCTTCGTGGTTCGGCAGCCAGGCGCAGTGGCGCGGGCAGTCGTTCCCGGTGCTGTTTAACCGCCTGCCGGCGCAGCATGCGGTGGTGTTCGCCACCAACGCCCAGCGCCCGGATTTCCTGCGTGATTACCCGCCGGTTAATCAGCCGACGGTCGCGATGATCAATCACCCGGATAACCCGTATGTGAAACTGCTGTTGGTGCTGGGGCGCGACGATAACGATCTGATCACCGCGGTGAAGGGCATTGCGCAGGGCGATATTTTGTTGCGCGGCCAGGCGGTGACGGTGGATAACGTGGCGCAACTGGCGCCGCGCCAGCCATATGATGCGCCGAACTGGGTACGTACCGATCGGCCAATGACATTCGATGAGCTGCAGCAGTATGCCGGGCAGTTGCAGACCAGCGGCGTGCAGCCGAACCCGATCGGCCTGTCGCTTAATCTGCCGCCCGATCTGTTTCTGCTGCGCAGCAATGGCATTGATATGCGGTTGAAATACCGCTATACCGCGCCGCGGTTGCAGGATGGATCGCGCCTGAATATCAGCCTGAACAACCAGTTCCTGCAGGCGTTTGCGCTGGTGCCGGAGCGTGAACAGGGCACGCAGCTGCTGCGGTTGCCACTGAACCAGGAACCGTTTGACGCTGACCGCTCGCTGAGCATCCCGGCATTGAACCTGGGCCTGACCAACCAGCTGCGTTTTGACTTCGATTACACCACGCTGCTGGCCAGCGGGGCCGAAGGGCGCTGTGAAACTTACTCGTTTACGAAAAATAATGCGGTGATCGACGGCAGTTCCACCATCGATTTTTCCGGGTATCGCCACTTTATCGCCATGCCGGATCTGCATGCTTTTGCCGGGGCCAGTTTCCCGTTCAGCCGCCTGGCGGATCTGTCGCAAACGCTGGTGCTGGTGAGCCCGCACGCCCAGCCGGCGCAAATCAGCGCCTTGCTCAACGTGTTAGGCAACATCGGCGCACAGACCGGCTACCCGGCGCTGGCGGTGACGCTGAGCGATGATTGGGCGCAGGCGAAACAGCACGATGCCGATATTTTAATGATCGGCGCGCTGCCGGCCGAGCTGCGGGATGAGAAAAAGGCCAACCTGCTGTTGGAGGCGACCCGCAGCTGGATTACCCAGCCGCAGCGCCAGGTGCCGTTGCCGATCGGCCCCGTGCGGGCTGAGGACGCCAGGGCGGACAGCAGAACCGCCATCGGTTCTGACGGCGCGATGGCCGCTATCGTCGGCATGCAGTCGCCGTTTGATAAACAGCGCAGCATTGTCGCCCTGTTGGCGGACAGCCCGCGCGGCTACGCGCTGCTCAACGGCGCGATGCTGGACAGCGGCAAACGCAACGCGGTGTTTGGCTCGGTGGCGGTGATCCGTGAATCCGGCGTGAAAAGCCTGCGCGTCGGCGATGTTTACTATGTCGGGCACCTGCCCTGGTGGGAGTGGATATGGCATGCGTTGGCCACCCACCCGGTGTGGCTGGCGTTGATCGCGGTGGTAGTGGTAGTGGGCTTTGGGCTGTTGTTATGGCGCGGCCTGAAGGCCTTTAGCCGCCGCCGCTTATCCCCAGAAGACCGGGATTAAGCGCCATGGCGCATTTCAGCATCAGGGAATGGCTGTTGCCGTTGGGGTTGTTGGCGTTGTTGCCCGCTGCGCAGGCGGCGCCCACGGTCGCGCCCGAACAATGGCTGCTTGAGCAGGTGCGCATCGGCGAAGCCGGCTACAAGCATGAGCTGGTGCAGCAGTCGTTGCACCGGCTGGAGCTTATCGATCCTGACAACCCGGAGGTGATTGCCGCCCGGGTGCGCCTGGCGCTGAGCCAGGGGGATGCGGCCTTGGCGCAGCAGCAGTTGGCAAGGCTTAAAGCGGTGGCGCCGCAGTCTGCTGCTTATCGGCAGGCGGTGCTGAACCTGCGGTTGGTTCAGCCGGCTATGCGGCAGAAGCTACAACAGGCGCGCCTGCTGGCTACGGCAGGGCGCTTGCCCGAGGCCAAGGCCGCCTATGACGAACTGTTTGGCGGCGAACCGCCAACGCTCGATCTGGCGGTGGAGTATTGGCGTTTCGTCGCCCGCTTGCCGGGGCAAACGCCATTGGCGATCGGCAAGCTGCAGGCGCTGGATCGGCAGTATCCCGGCAATGTGCAGGCGCGTATCGTGTTGGCACGCCTGTTCTTTAGCCAGCAGCAGGATGAGCTGGGTTTTGCCGTTTTGCGCCAGATCGCCGTCGATCCGCTGGGGCGTAATGAGGCGGCCGATCTGTGGCTGGAGCGGATCCGGCGTATGCCGGTCAGCCCCGCCAGCACCGCGGCCTATACGCGCTTCCTCGCCGTGTTTGAACAAGGCATTCAGGCCGCCAGCGCGCGGCAAGAGCTGGCGCGCCAGCAGGCGATGCTGGCCGATCCGGCCTTCCAGGCGCGGCTCCGTGGGCTGGCGCTGATTGACCAGGGCAGCAGCCACAGCGCTATGCCTGATCTGCAAAAGGCCCTGGCCGCCATGCCGGACGATTCGGCGCTGTTGGGCGCGCTCGGGCAGGCCTATGCGCGCATCGGCAACCGCCAGCGGGCGCTGGAGCTGTTCAGGCAGGCGTTGGCCGCCGACCAAAGCGGTGATTTCAAGCATAAATGGCAGAGCCTGATCAAGAGCACAGGTTACTGGCTGGCGATCAATGAGGGCAACCAGGCATTGGCCGCCAACGATCTGGCGCGTGCGCAGCGGCAGTTCCAGCAGGCGCGCCAGATCGACGGTACGGACGCTTTTGCCCTGGTGGGCTTGGGCGATGTGGCCGTGAAGCGCCACGATGATGCGGCGGCCGAGCGCTATTACCAGCAGGCGCTGCGGCTTACGCCCGGCAACGATAGCGCGGTGCGCGCGCTGGTGGCGCTCTATCAGCGCCGTTCGCCACAGCAGGCGATCGCCTATATCGACAGCCTGCCGCGTGCCGAGCAACAGCGTTTGCGCAGTACGCTCGACGGCCTGCGGCTGGGCATATTGCGCCAAGAGGCCGATGCGCTGGCGGCGCAGCAACAGTGGCGCCAGGCGGCGGAAAAGTATCGCCTGGCGTTACAGCTTGACCATAACGATGCCTGGCTGACCTATCGCTATGCACAAACGCTGCGCCAGCTTGGCCAGCCGGCGCGGGCTGACGCCGTGTTCCTGCAATTGGTCCGGCAACGGCCGGTCGTTCCTGCGCGGGTGTATGCCTATGCGCTCTATCTTTCCAGCAGCGAACGCGAGCAGCAGGCGCTGGCGCAGTTGTACACGCTACCGCAGGCGCAGTGGGATGACGGGATGCGCGCCCTGGCGCAGCGGCTGAACCTGCAACTGCGCATCGCGCATGCCGAGCGGCTGCGCGCCGCCGGTGATGAGGCTGGCGCTATCGCCTACCTGCGGCAACAGCCGGCGGACCGCCGTATCGACCTGCTGCTGGCGGACTGGGCTTTGGCGCGTGGCGAATACGCAGCGGCGCTGGCCAGTTATCAGCGCGTGCTGACGCATGAGCCGGACAACGCGGATGCCCGGCTGGGCGAAGTCGAGGCCTATGTCGCCGCCGGCCGGCAGGAGATGGCGCGCCAACGGCTGCAGGCGCTGCCGGCGCAGAAAACGGCCACGTTGAATAGCCAGCGCCGCGTCGCCAACGCCTGGCGAGCCGTGGGCGATCTCGATCGGGCCGCCGGGCTGTTCACCCCGCTGAAAGCGGCCGCGCAACAACAGCCGCCGGGGCAAGACACGGCGCTGGTTTACCGCGACACCGCCCTGTTGGAACGTGAACGTGGGCAACCGGCGCAGGCGCAGCAGGATTTCCAACAGGCGATGGTCGCCAGCGGCATTACGCCGGCCGTGCCGCAGGATAACGCGCATTACACGGCGCTGACGCGCAATGCCCCGACCGATGACTGGCTAAAACGCGGCATCCGTGCCGACGCGGCGGACCTTTACCGCCAGCAGGATATTAACGTTACGCTCGGCCACGATTACTGGGGCTCCAGCGGCACCGGGGGCATTTCTGATTACCAGGCCCATGACACCATGCTGCAGGTGGACATGCCGCTGGATGACGGCCGCGCCTTTTTCCGCACTGATACCGTCAGCCTGGACGCCGGCCGTTTTACCACCATAAACGGGCAGTACTCGGAGACGTTCGGCACCTGTGCCACGGTGAACTGTAGCCGTGGGGTGCACCAGAAAACCACCGGCACCAGCGTGGCAGCCGGCTGGAAAAACGCGGCCTGGGCGGCGGATCTCGGCACCACGCCGATGGGATTTGAGGTGGTTGATTGGGTCGGCGGGCTGTCGTACAGCGGCGACTGGCGCCAGATGGGCTGGACGCTGCTGGCTTCGCGCCGGCCGATCTCCAGTTCGCTGCTGGCCTTTGGCGGCGCGCGCGATCCGAACACCGGCACCACCTGGGGCGGGGTGCGCGCCACCGGCGTCAGCCTGAGCGCCAGCTACGATCGCGGCGGTGCGCACGGCGTTTGGGCCGATCTCGGCGCCCATCAACTGACCGGCAAAAACGTGGAGGATAACCTGCGTGAGCGCCTGATGGCCGGCTATTACTACAAGCTGATTAACGAAGACAATCGGCGGGCCACCGTCGGCCTCAATACCATGATGTGGCACTACCAGCGGGATTTGAGCGGTTATTCGCTCGGCCAGGGCGGTTATTACAGCCCGCAGCGCTATATTTCGCTGGGGCTGCCGGTTAATTACCGCCAACGCACTGAAAATTGGTCATTCGAACTGGGCGGCTCGCTCTCGGTTTCCTATTCGAAAACCCAGAACCAGCGGCGTTATCCGCTGCAAGGGCTGGTGCCGGCATCGCTGACAGACCGGCTGACGGTGGAGGAAGGCAGCGCGTCTTCCGGCATCGGTTATACGCTGCGCGCGGTCGTCGAGCGGCGCCTGACCAGCCACTGGGCGCTGGGCGCCGGGGTGGATATCCAGCAGGCCAAAGACTATGCCCCAAGCCATGCGTTGCTGTATTTACGCTATTCATGGGCGGGCTGGCAGGGCGATCTTGATTTGCCGCCGCAGCCGCTGACCCCTTACGCGGACTTTAAATAGCATTCGCTTCCTGCGCCGGCGAAGAACGCCGCCGGCGCATACCGGGCTACGCAAAGCGCGAGATTCAGCGTGTCGCCTCTCAGGTATTTTGTTAATCTGCTTAGGAAAAGACTGAAACCCGCTTTTTATTACTTTGGCTACGGGCCTGGCACGGTAAAAAGCACGGGCAATCGCGTATACTTAGGCGGTGTCCCGCCATCGATCGCGGCGCCGTTGTAGCCCCAAGGCTTGCTATCAAAACAAAGAGCGCAAAGCATGGGCCTAGGTTGAAGCCCGATAACGCAGGGGCAGGCTTTAGGGGGGAAGAAGCGTATTGTTTCACCCCCCTTTTATATTTCAGCCCGGATGATGGAGAGCAGTTTTGCGGGTTAGGCGTTCATTGACGATTAAGCAGATGTCTACGGTGTCCTGTGTGGCGCTGGTGACGATCTGTATTTTTATCGTGATTCAGTTGTTCCATTTTGTGCAGCAGCGCAGGGATGACTACGCCCAGCAACTGGAAAACATCGCTCATTCGGTGCGCCAACCCTTGGCCGACGCGGTGCTGCGGATGGATCTGCCGAAGGTGAAACAGGTGCTTAATTCGTTGCTGCCGGTCGGTATTCTGACCCGGGCTGATATTGTTTTACCGAACGAGTTCCAGGCGCTGCATGCCAATTTCCCGCCTGAACGGCCGGTGCCGCCGTTGATTGCCCGGATTTTCGATCTGCCAGTGCAGATCTCCGTCCCACTGTATTCGCTGGAACGGGTGCCGGCCAACCCCCAGCCGCTGGCCTATCTCGTCCTGCAAGCCGACTCATTCCGTATGTACCAGTTTATCCTCAGCGCGATTTCGACCATGCTTTCCACCTACCTGTTGCTGGCGCTGATTTTGTCGGTCGCGATCACCTGGTGCATGAATCGGCTGATGGTCTATCCGCTGCGCGCCATCGCGCGCGAGCTGGAAAACGTGCCGGTGGATGATGCGCCGTACCATCAACTGATGCTGCCTGTGCTGCACAAGGATGACGAGCTGGGGCTATTGGTGCGTTACTATAATCGCAATCAGCAGAGGCTGGCCAAGGCCCATGTGGACATGAGCCGCCTCAGTACGCGCCACCCGATTACCGATTTACCTAATCAGGTGCTGTTTTCCGCTTTGCTGGAGCAACATATTGCTTCCAGCCTGCGCCCGGAGCGCTTCAACCTGCTGGTGATCGGCATTGAGACGTTGCACGAGGCTTCCGTGGTGCTCAGCACGGCACAGCGTGAAGCATTGTTACGGCAACTGACGGCCAAGCTGCGCGCATGCATTGATGAAAATGCGGTGTTGGCGCAATTGACCAACAGTGAGTTTGCCGTGCTGGCCAAAGGCGTTGAGCGGCCGCTCCATGCGCTGCAACTGGCGCGGCGTATTCTGGCGCAGATTAACGCACCGTTGAAAATCCAGCAGATGTCGCTACGGCCGACGGCCAGTATCGGCATTGCCCATTACCTGAATCATGAGGGCAGCGCGGAACAACTGCTGCGCAGCGCCACCTCGGCGATGATGTCCGCACACCGCATGGGCAAAAATAAAATCCTGTTCTTTGAACCCAGCCTGACGGAAAAAACGCAAAAACGCCTGACGCAGGAAAGCGAAATCCTGCAGGCGATCGAACAGCGCCGTTTCACGCTGTTCCTGCAGCCGCAAATCGACATGCGCAGTAACCAGGTGTTTGGTGTTGAAGCGTTGTTGCGCTGGCAGCAACGGGATGGCAGCTATTCGCTGCCGGCCGAAGTGATCACGCTGGCTGAAGAACTGGGCGTGATCGTGCCCTTGGGCAACTGGGTGCTGGAAGAGGCGTGCCGCATCCTGGCGGACTGGCAGGCGCAGGGGATTACTCTGCCATTGGCCGTGAATATTTCCGCCATTCAGATGCAGCATGAAGACTTTGTGCCGCATCTGAAAACGGTTCTGGCGCAGTACCGGATCGATCCGCGTAAACTGCTGCTGGAGATTACTGAGACGGTGCGCATTGACGATCTGGACCATGCGCTGGCGCTGCTGCGCGAACTGCATGATTTGGGGCTGTCGATCGCGCTGGACGATTTCGGTATGGGCTACTCCAGCCTGAACTACCTCAACCGCCTGAAATGCCTGCCGATCGACCAAATCAAAATCGACAAGAGCTTTATTCACAGCCTGCCCGGGGATGATTCCATGGCGCGTATCGTCAGCGTGATTTCCGAGGTGTTGAACCTGCCGGTGATGGCGGAAGGGGTGGAAACGGCGGAACAACGCGATTGGTTGATTCAGCACGGTATCTACTTCGGCCAGGGGTTCCTGTTTGCCCGCCCGTTGCCGCGCGAAGTCTTTGAAGCCAGGTTCTGCCTGCACCCCCATTCCTGAATTGAACGGCGCCAGCGTTAAGCGCGAGCCGGCCAAAGTCCCCTGTTTCGTTTCACTAAACAAAACCATAAGTAATGCGTGGTTTTCCCATTCAAGCTGAAGCGTTTCAGCTCTTAAAATCGTATTAATACCTGTATGTAGGCGCAACAATTTATTTCCATGTTGTTATGGGGGTGTTATTTTCGCGCTGGCGATAAACAGGACGGACAAGTTATAAACCACCTGATGCTGATCTCCCCCAAAGGACGTTCATATGAAAACCTCAATCTTTAAGAGCCTCTATTTTCAGGTGCTGACGGCGATTACGCTGGGTATCTTGCTTGGCCATTTCTACCCTGACCTTGGTGCCCAGATGAAACCGCTGGGTGATGGATTTGTTAAACTGATTAAAATGATCATCGCACCGGTGATCTTCTGTACCGTGGTCACCGGCATCGCGGGTATGGAAAGCATGAAAGCGGTGGGGCGCACGGGCGCCATCGCGCTGCTTTACTTTGAAATTGTCAGTACCATTGCGTTAATCATTGGGCTATTGATCGTCAATCTGGCGCAACCGGGCGCCGGTATGAATGTCGATCCCGGCTCACTGGATGCCAAAGCGGTGGCGGTCTATGCCGAGCAGGCTTCGCAACAGGGCCTGATCCCGTTCCTGCTGGACATTATTCCCGGTAGCGTCATCGGCGCCTTTGCCAGCGGCAATATTCTGCAGGTGCTGCTGTTCGCCGTGATGTTTGGCTTTGCGTTGCATCACCTGGGTGAAAAAGGGCAGTTGATCTTTAACGTGATCGACAGCTTCTCACGGGTGATTTTCGGCATCATCAACATGATCATGCGCCTGGCGCCGCTGGGGGCCTTTGGCGCCATGGCGTTTACCATCGGTAAATACGGTGTGGGCACACTGGTGCAGCTTGGCCAGTTGATCCTCTGTTTCTACCTCACCTGTTTCCTGTTTGTGATCGTGGTGCTTGGCAGCATTGCCCGCGCCAACGGCTTCAATATCTTCAAGTTCATCGCCTACATTAAGGAAGAACTGCTGGTGGTGCTGGGCACGTCATCATCCGAATCGGTGCTGCCGCGCATGCTGGAGAAAATGGAGAGGCTGGGGTGCAAAAAATCGGTCGTTGGGCTGGTTATCCCAACCGGCTATTCGTTCAACCTTGACGGCACCTCGATTTACTTGACGATGGCGGCGGTGTTTATCGCCCAGGCCACCAATACCCATATGGATATCTGGCACCAGGTGACGCTGTTGGTGGTGCTGTTGCTTTCCTCGAAAGGGGCGGCCGGCGTTACTGGCAGTGGTTTTATCGTGCTGGCGGCGACGATCTCTGCCGTGGGCCACCTGCCGCTGGCCGGGCTGGCGCTGATTCTGGGTATCGACCGCTTTATGTCTGAAGCACGCGCGCTGACCAATCTGGTGGGCAACGGCGTGGCGACCGTGGTTGTGGCCAGATGGTGTAAGCAGTTGGATGAGAAACAGTTGAAAGATACGCTCTCGGGCAAAACAAAGGAGGCCGTCGCGGCTGAGAAGGCTGATAAGACGCTGCCTTCAGCGTAAATTCAATTCTCGCCGCCTACGCCGCCTGCCGGGCAACGCCGACGTTGCCCGGCCGCTGACCCCCTTTAGCCCCAGGCGAAGGGGGTTATCTTTTGGTTTTCTCTCGTTATTTTCTGCTATCACCGCCGCAAATTGCTGTTTTTCTCAGCGGCCGGCCGGCCGTTTTCGCGTTTTTTTGCATTAAAAATCCCTTTATCCATTATTTTTAACCCTGTGAGTGACATCCGCAAAGGCATGCGGTCTAACACAATGGTACACTTTCTGCTTTCTGCCCCACCGTGAAACTCAGGGCGTAGTTGTTAGCTGTGTCCACTCTGCGGGATACAGTGGGATATTCCGTTGAGGCGAATATCCGTGTTTGTTTACCCTTCATACTTCAAGTTGCAGGTGTGTTGGCTTTATTACTCGGCCCATCCCTGGGCCTCGCCCCGATGGGGCCGCTGCCGGCAGCGTTCAAATCTGCTCCCGGCAGATTTGTTGCTCACCCCAGTCACTTGACTTCGGTAAGCTCCTGGGGATTGATGAGAGACATCCTTGTCTCTCACCGGAGGCTGGCCAGAGGCCAGGCAAATTCGTTCCTGACGAATTTGTCGCAGCAAAGCCGCCTTCCTGCAACTCGAATTATTTTGGGTATATATAGAAATTGGATAGTCATTAAGTAGGGGTTCACATGCAGGGCACCAGAATTCATCTCATGGTTGGTGGGCTATTGTTGGCCGTGGCCAGCAGCAGCGTGCAGGCTGAAACACTACAACCCGATCCGGCCTGGCAGCAGGGGAAACTGGATAACGGGTTCTCATGGCAAATTCTTAGCACGCCGCAGCGGCCGAACGATCGCATTGAGCTGCGGCTGATGGTTAATACCGGCTCGTTGGTGGAGACCACCCAACAGACGGGGTTTGCCCATTTTCTGCCGCGCCTGGCGCTGGCGCGCAGCGAAAGTTTTACTCAGCCGGAGCTGCGTTCGCTTTGGCAACAGGGCATCGACAACGGCCGGCCGTTGCCGCCGGCGATCAGCTCTTATGATTTCACCCTATACAATCTCAGCCTGCCGAATAACCGCCCGGATTTGCTGAAAGAAGCATTGGCGTGGCTGGCGGATACCACCGGCCGGCTGGCGATCGATGAAAATACGGTTCACGCCGTTATCAACAGCCATGTTGACCCGATCGGCACTTTCCCGGTCGATCCGCAGGACGCCTGGTGGCGTTACCGGCTGAAAGGCTCGACGTTGCTGCCGCATGATCCGAACCAACCGGTGAAGCGCCCGGTGGATATCGAGCAGCTCAAGGCATTTTACCAGCAGTGGTATACCCCGGACGCCATGACCCTGTACGTGGTGGGCAAAGTGGATAGCCGCAGCTTGAGCGAACAGATCAACAAGGCGTTTTCGCCGCTGGACGGTAAGCGTGAAGTGCCGGCCACCGTGCCGACCCTGGGGCCGTTGCCCCCACAGCCGGTGAGCCTGATGAGCCCGAATGTGAAGCAGGATCGGCTGTCAATCATGTGGGATACGCCGTGGCACCCGATCCGCGATTCCCAAAGCCTGAGCCGCTATTGGCGCGCCGATATCGCCCGTGAAGGGCTGTTCTGGCACATGCAGCAGGCGTTGGAAAAGAGCGATCAGAAGCAGGTTAGCCTGGGCTTTGACTGCCGGGTGCAGTATCAGCGCGCGCAGTGCGCTATCCATATCAGCACGCCGAATGATAACCTGAACGACGGCCTGGCGTTTGTGGCGCGGGAACTGGCCAACGTGCGCAATAACGGCCTGTCGCAGGCGGAGTTTGATTCGCTGATTGCGCAGAAGAACGATCAGTTGAGCAAGCTTTTCGCCACTTATGCGCGCACCGATACGGATGTGCTGATGAGCCAGCGTTTGCGCTCCCAGCAGAGCGGCGTGGTGGATATTGCGCCAGAGCAGTATCAGAAGCTGCGCCAGGCGTTGCTTGCCGATCTGACGCTGGACGCGCTGAACCAGGAACTGAAAGCGCAGCTGTCGCAAGATGCGACGCTGATACTGGTGCAGCCGAAAGGCGAGCCGGAAATGAGCATGAAGCAGCTGCAGCAAACCTATGAACGCAGCATGACCCCTGCGTCGGCAGCGGTGAGCGAAGAGGCGCCGCCGGCCGACGCGCCGGCCGCGCAGTAAACTCAGCGCCAGGCGGTTTACGCCGCCTGGCAGCGGTTAATTGCGGTATAGCACCTTGATGATGTGGTAGCCGAACTGGGTTTTGACCGGCCCGAAGGGCTTGAGCAGCGGAATGCTGAATACCGCCTTATCGAACGCCGGCACCATGGCGCCTTTGTTGAACTCGCCCAGCGAGCCGCCGTTGCGTTTTGACGGGCAGCGTGAATATTTACGCGCCAGCGTGTCAAAGCTGACGCCGCGTTTGAGTTTGGCCAGCAGCTCGTTGGCCAGCTTTTCGTTATCCACCAGGATGTGCAGAGCGCACGCGGTCTTTGCCATGGGGTTACCTTCGTTGATGCGTAATGGCGTTGATTATACCCGCGATTGCGCGCCTTTTCCGTTGCATGCGGTTCTCAATCCCGGCGCGGCTTTCTGCTACAATCCCTCTCCCACGTTATGCAAGCCGAGCAGAAAAGAGCCATGCGATTAAACTCCAGCCAACAACACGCCGTCGAATTTGTCACCGGGCCATGTCTGGTGCTGGCCGGCGCCGGCTCCGGCAAGACCCGCGTTATCACCAATAAAATCGCCCATCTGGTGCACCACTGCGGCTACCAGGCGCGCCATATTGCTGCGGTGACCTTCACCAACAAGGCCGCGCGCGAGATGAAAGAGCGTGTGGCGCAGACTATGGGGCGTAAAGAAACGCGTGGCCTGATGATTTCCACCTTTCATACGCTGGGGCTGGAGGTGATCAAGCGCGAATATGCCGCGTTGGGCATGAAATCCAACTTTTCGCTGTTTGACGATCAGGATCAGCTGGCGCTGCTGAAAGAGCTGACCGAAAAATGGCTGGAGAATGACAAAACGCTGGTGGCGCAGTTAATTTCGACCATATCCAACTGGAAAAACGATCTGGTTAACCCGGAGCAGGCGATGGGGTTGGCCCGCTCGGAGCGCGATAAGCTGTTTGCCCATTGCTATGGCCTGTACGATACACACATGCGGGCATGCAACGTGCTGGATTTCGACGATTTAATTCTGTTGCCCACGCTGTTGCTGCAACGCAATGCCGAGGTGCGGGAACGTTGGCAAAACCGCATCCGCTATCTGTTGGTTGATGAATATCAGGACACCAACACCAGCCAGTATGAACTGGTGAAGCTGTTGGTGGGCAACCGCGCACGCTTTACCGTGGTGGGCGATGACGATCAGTCAATCTATTCCTGGCGCGGCGCCCGCCCGCAGAATCTGGCGTTGTTAAAAGAAGATTTCCCGCAGCTGCAGGTGATCAAACTGGAGCAGAACTACCGCTCCAGCGAGCGCATTCTGAAAGCGGCCAATATCCTGATCGCCAATAACCCCCATGTGTTTGAAAAACGGCTATTTTCGGAGCTGGGCTACGGGGAAGTGCTCAAGGTGGTGACGGCGAACAATGAAGATCATGAGGCCGAACGGGTGGTGGGGGAGCTTATTGCCCACCACTTTGTGAAGAAAACCCACTATGGCGACTATGCGATCCTCTACCGCGGCAACCACCAGTCGCGGGTGTTTGAAAAGATGCTGATGCAAAACCGCATTCCGTACAAGATTTCCGGCGGCACCTCCTTTTTCTCGCGCCCGGAAATCAAAGATTTGCTGGCCTATCTGCGGGTGTTGACCAACCCGGACGACGACAGCGCTTTTCTGCGCATTGTGAACACCCCCAAGCGCGAAATTGGGCCGGCGACGCTGCAAAAGCTTGGTGAATGGGCCAATCAGCGCAATAAGAGCCTGTTCCGTGCCAGCTTTGATCTTGGCCTGAGCCAATCGTTGAGCGGCCGTGGGCTGGAATCGCTGCAGCGTTTCACCCACTGGATGGCCGAGGTGGCGCAACTGGCGGAGCGTGAACCGGTGGCGGCTGTGCGCGATCTGATCCGCGGCGTGGATTATGAAAGCTGGCTGTTTGAAACCTCCACCGGCCCGAAAGCGGCCGAAATGCGGATGAAAAACGTCAATACGCTGTTTGGCTGGATGACCGAAATGCTGACCGGCAGCGATCTGGAAGAGCCGATGACGCTGACCCAGGTGGTCACGCGCTTTACCCTGCGCGATATGATGGAGCGCGGCGAAAATGAAGACGAGCTGGATCAAGTGCAATTGATGACGCTGCACGCCTCCAAAGGGCTGGAGTTCCCGTATGTGTTCCTGGTGGGGATGGAGGAAGGGTTGCTCCCACATCAGAGCAGTATTGATGAGGATAACGTCGATGAAGAGCGGCGCCTGGCCTATGTAGGGATAACCCGCGCCCAAAAAGAGCTGATTTTCACCCTGTGCCGTGAACGGCGCCAATATGGCGAGCTGGTGCGGCCGGAGCCCAGCCGCTTCCTGTTGGAGCTGCCACAGGATGATTTGCAGTGGGAAAGCGAGCGTAAAGTGGTGAGCCCGCAAGAGCGGATGCAAAAGGGGCAGAGCCATTTGGCGAACGTCAGGGCGATGTTGGCCAAGGCGAAGGGTGGGAATTAGGGCGCCTGCAAGAGGTTTGCGCGGTTACCCCAGCCGCCAAGGGCGGCCGTGATCGGGGCCGGCGTGCGGCCTTGGCTCGAACGCCGGTGCTAACGCGATAAAACACCCGCTGGCGCAGCGGGCTTCAGTTCTGCTCTTCCAGCACCAACGGCCAATGGACGTAGCTTTGCCAATGGCTCTCCTGCTCCAGCGCCTCGCCCCGCAGCGGATGTTGTTCAAGCCAACCATGCGGCAGGATCACCGTCAGTTCCTCATCGCTACCGGCCCGCAGCCGCACTGCCGGCAACGTGTCATCGCGGCGGCGGCTGGCGAAAATAATCGCCAAACGCAGAAGACGGCACAGGCGCTGCGCCATGATCGGCGGCACCGCATTTTGCTGGCTGAGCAGCGCCAGATCGATGGTGTTGCTTTGGTTTTGCAGCAGGGTGGCCAACAGTTTTTTCTGGGCGGGCGTAAAACCAGGCAGGTCGAGATGACTCACCAGATAGGCGGCATGCTGTGGCGCCCGTTTGAAATCAACGCTAAGACCGATTTCGTGGATTAAGCAGGCGGCATGCAGCAATTCCCGACATCGTTCGTCCAGTTGCCAGGTATTGGCCACCTGTTGGGCGAAGTTGGTCGCCAGCAGGTTAACGCGTTCCGCTTGTTCGGTATCCAGCAGATAACGGCGCTGCAGGTTGCGCAGCGTGCGGTTGCGCACGTCTTGATCCACCGGCAGGTGCAGCATGCCGTACACCAGGCCTTCACGCAGCGCGCCGCCGGCCAGCATCATGCTTTCGATGCCCAGCTCCTGAAAAATCGCCAACAGAATAGACAGGCCGCTGGGGAAAACCAGCGCTCTCTCAAGCGTCAGGCCTTCAATTTCCAGCTCTTCCAGCTTGCCGCATTGAATGGCGCGTTGCTTCAGCTGGCGCAGTTTCTGCAGGGTGATGCGCTCATCCATGCCTTGCGCCACCATGATTTCCTGCAGCGCCTGCACGGTGCCGGAAGCTCCGACGCAGATTTGCCAGCCCTGTTTGCGCAGTTGGTCGACCACCGGGCGCACCATATCGCGCGCGGCCTGTTCGGCGCGCTCGAAGTTTTCCCGCCCCAGGTTGCGATCGCTAAAGAAGCGTTCCAGCCAGGTGACGCAGCCCATCGGCAGACTGAACAGCTGCGAGGCCTGCGCGCCGGTGCCGGTGACCAGTTCGGTGCTGCCGCCGCCAATATCCACCACCAAACGGCGATCCGGCCCCCCGGTAGTGTGGGCGACGCCGTGATAAATCAGGCGGGCTTCTTCTTCGCCGCTGATCACTTGGATCGGGCAACCGAGGATCTGTTCGGCGGTCTGCAAAAATGCGTCGGCGTTATTCGCCAGGCGCAGCGTTGCCGTTGCCACCACGCGGATCTGCTGGGGGGGAATATCCTGCAGGCGTTCAGAGAACAGCTTCAGGCACTGCCAGCCCCGCTGCATGGCTTCGTGCGACAAGAGATTGTTCTGATCCAGCCCGGCGGCGAGGCGCACTTTGCGCTTGATGCGCGCCAGGGTCTGGATACTGCCAGCCACCTCACGCACCACCAACATGTGAAAACTGTTGGAGCCAAGGTCAATGGCGGCATAAAGCGTGCTGGAACTGAGCATGATTTATCAGCCTGAACGTTTACGGTTGTTACGTGGCGCACTGCTGCGGCGTTGTGACGTATTGCGGCGCGGGCCGTTGTTGTTGCGCGGGCGCTGCAGGCGTTTTGGCGCCGGCAGATCGGTCAGCAGCGCGTCGCTGTTGTATTTGCTCACCGGAATGCTGTGGCCGGTATAGGCTTCGATCGCCGGCAGGTTGAGCGCGTACTCTTCACAGGCCAGGCTGATGGAGTGCCCACTGGCACCGGCGCGGCCGGTACGGCCAATGCGGTGCACGTAGTCTTCGCAGTCGTCGGGCAGATCGTAGTTGAATACGTGAGTCACGGCCGGAATATGCAGCCCACGCGCAGCGACGTCGGTGGCGACCAGGATGTCCAGGTTCCCCTTGGTGAAGTCGTCCAGGATACGCAGGCGTTTCTTTTGCGCGACGTCGCCGGTCAGCAGGCCAACGCGGTGGCCGTCGGCGGCCAGATGGCCCCAGATGTCTTCACAACGGTGCTTGGTGTTGGCGAAGATGATGGCGCGATCCGGCCACTCTTCTTCGATCAGCGTCTGCAGCAGGCGCATTTTTTCTTCGTTGGACGGGTAGAACAGCTCTTCTTTTATGCGGTGGCCGGTTTTCTGTTCCGGTTCCACTTCAACATATTCAGCGTTGTTCATTTGTTCAAAGGCCAGTTCACGCACGCGGTAGGACAACGTGGCGGAGAACAGCATGTTCAGGCGTTGATCCACCGGCGGCATGCGGCGGAACAGCCAGCGGATGTCTTTGATAAAGCCCAGATCGTACATCCGATCGGCCTCATCCAGCACTACCACCTGAATGGCGCCCAAATCGATGTAGTTCTGCTTGGCATAATCGATTAAGCGGCCAGTGGTGCCGATCAGGATATCAACGCCGCTTTCCAGCACCTTGAGCTGTTTATCGTAGCCGTCGCCGCCGTAGGCCAGGCCCAGTTTCAGGCCGGTGGACTGGGACAGGGCTTGTGCATCGGAGTGGATCTGCACCGCCAACTCACGCGTTGGCGCCATGATCAACGCGCGCGGCTGGTTGATCTGACGATCCTGTTTCGCCGGGTGGGAAAGCAGATAATGGAAAGTAGACGCCAAAAATGCCAACGTCTTGCCGGTACCGGTTTGCGCCTGGCCTGCTACGTCACGCCCGGAGAGCGTGAGCGGCAATGCTAACGCCTGGATAGGCGTGCAGTTATGAAACCCTTTCTTTTCAAGGGCTTCAATCACCAATGGGTGCAGGGCGAAGTCGGAAAACTTCTGTTCTGTTAAGTGTGTTTTGCTCATAGTGTGGTAGAATATCAGCTAACTATTGCTTTACGAAAGCGTATCCGGTGAAATAAAGTCACCTTAGGTTGGTTAATGCTACACCAACAAGGTAGACATAATCCTGTGGAGTAAAACATGAGCGATAAAATTATTCACCTGGCTGACGACAGCTTCGACACTGACGTACTGAAAGCTGAAGGTCCTGTCCTGGTCGATTTCTGGGCTGAATGGTGTGGGCCGTGCAAGATGATTGCTCCGATTCTGGATGAAATCGCCGAAGAATTCGAAGGCAAACTGACCATCGCCAAGCTGAATATCGATCAGAACCCGGCGACGGCGCCGAAGTACGGCATCCGCGGTATCCCAACGCTGCTGCTGTTCAAAAATGGTGAAGTGGCGGCGACCAAAGTTGGCGCGCTGTCCAAAGGCCAACTCAAAGACTTCCTGAACGCGAATCTGTAAGCGGGCGGGGTGTCTTTGGAGGGCGTCTGGCGAGATTGTGATTCAACGCTAGACGCCCGCCAGGAAGCGTGCTAAATTTAGCCACAACTGCATATAGTACTTGCCATAAGTTTTAAATCTAAAGAGTTAGAATCTAAGCTTTACTCTGTGTTGAAGCGTCGGCGCTGAAAGAAAAGTGAACCCAGCCGGTGTTTTAACAATCAAACGGTTTTGCAAAAAATCAGTTTTAAGGCACCTTCGATCTTACACCGTCAGCGCATGCGTCCACAGTAAGGCTGTACCTTACCGGGCCGAGCTGGTGATCGAACGCCCAGTAAACAGGCACGTATCACGCTGCCATACCATTCACGATACTAAGTTCGAGACATACCCCGAGTTTAAGAACCCACCACTATGAATCTTACCGAATTAAAGAATACGCCGGTTTCTGAGCTAATTACTCTAGGCGAAAATATGGGGCTGGAAAACCTTGCCCGCATGCGCAAACAGGACATTATCTTCTCTATCCTCAAGCAACATGCCAAGAGTGGGGAAGATATCTTCGGCGATGGCGTCTTGGAGATACTGCAGGATGGATTTGGTTTCCTCCGCTCCGCAGACAGCTCCTACCTCGCCGGCCCCGACGACATTTACGTTTCTCCAAGCCAAATCCGCCGTTTCAACCTTCGCACTGGTGACACCATTTCCGGTAAGATTCGTCCGCCAAAAGAAGGCGAGCGCTATTTTGCCCTGTTGAAGGTTAACGAAGTTAACTACGACAAGCCGGAAAATGCCCGCAGCAAGATCCTGTTTGAGAACTTGACGCCGCTGCATGCCAACTCCCGTCTGCGCATGGAGCGCGGCAACGGTTCGACCGAAGACTTGACCGCCCGCGTGCTGGATCTGGCATCGCCGATCGGCCGTGGACAGCGTGGCCTGATTGTCGCGCCGCCGAAAGCCGGTAAAACCATGCTGCTGCAAAACATCGCGCAGAGCATCGCCTACAACCACCCAGACTGCGTGCTGATGGTGCTGCTGATCGATGAACGTCCGGAAGAAGTGACCGAAATGCAGCGTCTGGTGAAAGGCGAAGTGATCGCTTCGACCTTCGACGAACCGGCTTCCCGCCATGTGCAGGTCGCCGAGATGGTGATCGAGAAAGCCAAACGCCTGGTTGAGCACAAAAAAGACGTGATCATCCTGCTGGATTCCATCACCCGTCTGGCCCGTGCCTACAACACCGTGGTGCCGGCGTCGGGTAAAGTGCTGACCGGTGGTGTGGACGCCAACGCCTTGCACCGTCCGAAGCGTTTCTTCGGCGCAGCGCGTAACGTGGAAGAGGGCGGCAGCCTGACCATCATCGCCACCGCGCTGGTGGATACCGGTTCGAAAATGGACGAGGTTATCTACGAAGAATTTAAAGGTACCGGCAACATGGAATTACACCTGGCGCGTAAAATCGCCGAGAAGCGTGTGTTCCCGGCGATCGATTACAACCGCTCCGGTACCCGTAAAGAAGAATTGCTTACCACGTCTGAAGAACTGCAGAAAATGTGGATCCTGCGTAAGATTATTCACCCGATGGGCGAGATCGACGCAATGGAGTTCCTCATTAACAAATTGGCGATGACCAAAACCAATGATGAATTCTTCGATATGATGAAGCGCTCATAATTGAGTAAAAAATTCGGAGAACGCCACGCCTAAGCGTGGCGTTTTTCGCATTTGACGGATACGATAAGTAGCAGTAATAAAAGCGTAAGTTATTTTGTAACTTATCATTTTGGATTTCTGTAGCCAAAATAATTCGCGTAGCAGGAAGGCGGCGGCCCCGTAGGGGCGAGGGCGAAGGATCAGCCGGGTCACAAAGCCAATATGCCTGCAACATGAAGTATGACGGATATACATTATTAGCGGGCAATCCATATGCCACATTATGGTTTCAATGTGGGGGACGGCTATTACGTAATGGGAATCAATTACTGTTGTCATAGGAAATGACTGAAAGGGAGTACAACATCTGGTGCCTGCTGTAGCCCGTGTTAAGCTGCCTTACTTTCTCAGAGATCTGTTAACTGTGAACTTACTCACATGAGTACTGAACTTCTATTTGTTTTTCTGTTTTCTTTGGCTTTTCTCTTTGTTGCCCGCAAGGTTGCAAAACGTATTGGCTTGGTTGATAGACCCAACTACCGTAAACGCCACCAGGGGATGATCCCGTTGGTCGGCGGCATTTCTGTCTATATCGGCCTGTGCTTCGCCTTTCTGATCTCTGACCAAACGATTGCTCACGGAAAATTATATCTGGCCTGTGCCGGCGTGCTGGTATTGGTTGGCGCGCTGGACGATCGCTATGATATCAGCGTAAAAATCCGTGCTCTGGTTCAGGCGCTGGTGGGTATCGCCATGATGGTTTTCGCCGGCCTGTATCTGCGCAGCTTCGGGCACGTGCTCGGCAACTGGGAAATGCAGCTCGGCCCTTTTGGCTACCTGGTGACGCTGTTCGCCGTCTGGGCCGCGATCAACGCGTTTAACATGGTCGACGGCATTGACGGCCTGCTCGGCGGGCTGTCCTGCGTATCGTTCGGCGCGCTCGGGCTGCTGCTCTATCTGAGCGGGCATACCGACCGCGCATTCTGGTGTTTCGCCATGATCGCCGCCATTGTACCCTATGTGTTGCTTAACCTTGGCATTCTCGGCCGGCGCTATAAGGTGTTTATGGGCGATGCAGGCAGCACGCTGATCGGCTTTACCGCCATTTGGCTCTTGCTGCAAAGCTCCCAGGGCGTGAGCCACGCCATCAACCCGGTTACCGCACTGTGGATCATCGCCATCCCGCTGATGGATATGATCGCCATCATGTACCGCCGCCTGCGTAAAGGCATGAGCCCGTTCTCGCCAGATCGCCAGCACATTCACCACCTGATCATGCGCGCGGGGTTTACCCCGAACCAGGCGTTTGTCTTGATCACCCTAGCGGCTGCGCTGCTGGCGGCGATTGGCGTGCTTGGCGAGCGGCTTACTTTTATCCCTGAATGGTTTATGTTGGCATTATTTCTGCTGGCATTCCTGTTTTATGGTTATTGCATCAAGCGCGCCTGGCGCGTTGCGCGTTACATCAAGCGTTTAAAACGCCGCATGCGGCGTTCCGGCAATAAGCAACAACCTTAACCAGAGGCTGTGATGACTCAAGAGACAACATCTGTCAAAAGGACCCCGGTGGTGGATAACGAGCTAGATATCCGCGGCCTGTTTTGTACCCTGTGGCGCGGTAAAGCCTGGATTATCGGGATGGCGCTGCTGTTTGCCGTGGTGGCATTGGGCGTCTCTTACCTGGTGAAGCAGGAATGGAGCGCGACGGCGATTACCGACCGGCCGACGGTGAATGCCCTGGGCGGGTACTATTCGCAGCAGCAGTTTCTGCGTAACCTGGACGCCCGCGCCACGCCGGTGGCCCCCGCCGATCAACCCAGCATCGCGGATGAAGCCTATAATGAATTTGTGATGCAGTTGGCCGCGTATGATACCCGCCGCGATTTCTGGCTGCACACCGACTATTACCGGCAGCGCCAGGAAGGCGATGCGCGTGCTGATGCTGTGCTGCTTGATGAACTGATCGCCAATATTGTCTTTACCGCGCGCGATGACAAAAAAGTCCCGAACGATAGCGTAAAATTAACAGCCGAAACCGCCAGCGACGCCAACCGCCTGCTGCGCCAGTATGTGGCTTTCGCCAGCCACCGGGCGGCGCAGCACCTGAACGAAGAAATCCAAGGCGCTTGGGCGGCGCGCACCACCTCCATGAAGGCGCAGGTCAAGCGCCAGGAAACGGTGGCCAAGGCGTTGTATCAACGTGAACTGAACACCGTGCAGCAGGCGCTGAAAATCGCCGATCTGCAGGGCATTAGCCGCACCCAGACGACGACGCCGGCGGAGCAACTGCCGGATTCCGATCTGTTCCTGCTGGGCAAGCCGATGCTGCAGGCGCGCCTGGAAGGGTTACAGGCATCCGGGCCATCTTATGATCTTGATTATGAACAAAACCGCGCGATGCTGGCAACATTGAACGTCGGCCCGATGCTGGATGACAAGTTTCAGACTTACCGCTATCTGCGCACCCCGGAAGAGCCGGTGAAACGCGATAGCCCACGGCGCGTATTCTGGCTGGTGCTGTGGGGGGCCGTAGGTGCCCTTGTTGGCGCGGGTATTGCCTTGGCTCGCCGGCCAACTCATTAAAATATAATAATAATTCTTTGAATGGGTGCGAAAGCACCCCATTTGCAGGTTCGCCTGCAGTTAACCGACAAGAAGAGACCCACAGTGAAAGTGTTGACTGTTTTCGGCACCAGGCCTGAAGCTATCAAAATGGCTCCTCTGGTACATGCTTTGGCGCAGGATGCTGCCTTTGAATCAAAAGTCTGCGTCACAGCGCAGCATCGTGAGATGTTGGATCAGGTGCTGCGATTATTTGCGATCACGCCGGATTACGATCTTAACATCATGAAGCCTGGGCAAGGGTTGACGGAAATCACTTGCCGGATCCTTGAAGGCCTGAAAGGCGTGCTCGACGATTTCAAGCCGGATGTCGTCTTGGTGCACGGTGATACCACAACGACGCTGGCCACCAGCCTGGCGGCGTTTTACCAGCGCATTCCGGTCGGCCATGTGGAAGCGGGCCTGCGTACCGGTAACCTGTATTCCCCCTGGCCGGAAGAGGCCAACCGCCGGCTGACCAGCCATCTGGCGGCTTACCATTTCGCGCCGACGGAAAACTCACGGCAGAATTTGCTGCATGAGCAGCAGCCGGACAGCCATATTTTCGTGACGGGCAATACCGTGATTGATGCGCTGTTCTGGGTGCGCGATCAGGTGCTGAGCGACACCGCCCAGCGTGCCCGCATGGCGCAGCGCTATGCTTTCCTGGATGCTGATAAAAAACTGATCCTGGTGACCGGCCATCGTCGTGAGAGCTTTGGCGGCGGGTTCGAGCGCATTTGCAGCGCATTGGCGGATATTGCCCGCAGCCACCCAGAGGTGCAGGTGGTGTACCCGGTGCATCTCAACCCGAATGTCAGCGAGCCGGTTAACCGTATTTTGCAAGGCATCGACAATATTTTCCTGATCGAGCCGCAAGACTACCTGCCGTTCGTCTATCTAATGACGCATGCCTATCTGATCCTGACCGACTCCGGCGGCATTCAGGAAGAGGCGCCGTCGCTGGGCAAGCCGGTGTTGGTCATGCGCGACACCACCGAACGGCCAGAGGCGATCGATGCCGGCACGGTACAACTGGTAGGGACGGACGTAGCCCGGATCGTCAGTGCGGTGACCCGCCTGCTGACGGACGAAGAGACCTATCACATGATGAGCCGGGCCCATAATCCTTACGGTGACGGGCATGCCTGCCAGCGTATCCTCAAAGCTTTGAAGAATCATCAGGTGACACTATGAATTTTGACACGATTTCGGTTATTGGTCTGGGCTACATCGGGCTGCCAACGGCGGCGGCTTTTGCCTCCCGCAGGAAAAAAGTGGTGGGCGTCGATGTGAACCACCATGCAGTCGATACCATTAACCGTGGCGCCATTCATATTGTCGAACCCGATCTGGCCCACGTGGTGAAAGAGGCGGTGGAAGGGGGTTATTTGCAGGCGGTGACCAAACCGCAGGCGGCCGATGCGTTTCTGATTGCCGTTCCCACCCCGTTTAAAGGCGACCATGAGCCGGATTTGGCCTTTGTCGAAGCCGCGGCCAAATCGCTGGCGCCGGTGCTGAAAAAGGGCGATTTGGTCATTCTGGAATCCACCTCCCCGGTGGGGGCGACGGAACAGATGGCGCAATGGTTGGCCGAAGCCCGCGGCGATCTGCGTTTCCCGCAGGATGCGGGTGAAGCCGCCGACGTGAATATCGCCTATTGCCCGGAGCGCGTGCTGCCGGGGCAGGTGATGGTGGAGCTGATTCAAAACGATCGCGTGATTGGCGGCATGACGCCGCGATGCTCCGCGCGTGCCAGCGCCCTGTACAAGATTTTCCTCGAAGGCGAGTGCGTGATTACCAACTCCCGCACGGCGGAGATGTGCAAACTGACGGAAAACAGCTTCCGCGACGTGAATATTGCCTTTGCTAACGAACTGTCGCTGATCTGCGCCGAGCAAGGGATTAACGTGTGGGAGCTGATTCGCCTGGCGAACCGCCACCCGCGCGTCAACATTTTGCAGCCCGGCCCCGGCGTCGGTGGCCACTGCATTGCGGTGGATCCGTGGTTTATCGTGGCGCAGAACCCGCAGTTGGCGCGCCTGATCCACACCGCTCGCCTGGTTAACGACGGCAAACCGTTGTGGGTGGTCGATCGCGTTAAAGCGGCCGTTGCCGACTGCCTGGCGGCGACCGGTAAACGGGCGGCGGAGGTTAAAATCGCCTGCTTCGGCCTGGCGTTCAAGCCCAATATCGACGATCTGCGCGAAAGCCCGGCGGTGGAAGTGGCGCAATTGATCGCCAACTGGCACGTGGGGGAAACCCAGGTGATCGAACCGAACGTGGAGCAACTGCCGAAAGCGTTGGCCGGCCAGGTGGTGTTGAAAGATCTCAATGCCGCGCTGCAGCAGGCCGATGTGCTGGTGCTGCTGGTGGATCACAATAAATTCCGCGCCATTGCGCCCGAGGCCATCAAACAACGCTGGATTGTGGATACCAAAGGCGTCTGGCGTTAACGCCGGCGCTTTAAGGAGTGGGGATATGTGCCTGTACGCCGCCGTTGAGCCGTTAAGCTGGGAAAGTGAGTTTTTCGGCATAGCCAGCGCGAAGCTGAACTTCAGCTCGCCGGCGCCGGCCGTTACGGCCGAGGCGCTGGATGCGTTTACGCTGGTGCAGGCCAGGATCCCGGCGCAGCGTCTGGATCTGGCCGATGCGCTGGCGGGCTTCGGCTTTCGCCTGGTGGAAGGGGCGGTCGATCTTTCCCTGACCGTCGGCAATGAACGCCCGGCAGCCCAGGATTTGCCGGTGCGCCCCGCCACGCCGGCGGATATTCCCGCGCTGCGCGCGGCGGCCAGCGAAGTGTTCGCCATCAGCCGCTTTCGCGCGCCGTGGTATGCGCCGCAAGACAGCGGCCGCTTTTACGCCGCCTGGGTTGAAAAAGCGGTGCTCGGCACCTTTGATCACCAGTGCCTGTTGGCACTGGGCAGCGGTGGCCAGCCCGTTGGGTTTGTCAGCCTGCGCGATATCGGCCGGCAGCAGGCGCGTATCGGCCTGCTGGCAGCGTTCCCTGGGGCGGCAGGCCAGGGCGTCGGCGCCTGCCTGATGGCGGCGGCGCAGGGCTGGTGCCAACAGCGGCAACTGACGCGCCTGTGGGTGGCGACCCAACTGGGCAATATTCCCGCATTGCGGCTCTATCAACGGCACGGTGCGATGGTGACGGACACCGCGTACTGGTTATACCGAGGTTTACATGATTCCATTTAACGCACCACCGGTAGTGGGTACCGAGCTTGAATACATGCAGGCGGCCATGGGCAGCGGCAAACTGTGCGGCGATGGCGGCTTTACCCGCCGCTGCCAGCAGTGGATGGAGCAACACTTCGCCTGCCCGAAAGTGCTGCTGACGCCGTCGTGCACGGCATCGCTGGAGATGGCGGCCATCCTGCTGGATATCCAGCCGGGTGATGAAGTCATCATGCCGAGCTATACCTTTGTTTCCACCGCCAACGCCTTTGTGCTGCGCGGGGCGACGATCGTCTATGTGGATATCCGCCCGGATACCCTGAACATCGATGAAAGTAAAATCGAAGCGGCGATCACCGAGAAAACCCGCGCCATTGTGCCGGTGCACTACGCCGGCGTGGCCTGCGAGATGGACACCATCATGGCGCTGGCGGAGAAGTACAACCTGCTGGTGGTGGAAGACGCCGCTCAGGGCGTGATGTCCACCTATAAAGGTAAGGCGCTGGGCACCATCGGCCACGTGGGCGCGTTCAGTTTCCACGAAACCAAAAACTACACCGCCGGCGGTGAAGGCGGCGCCACGCTGATTAACGATCGCGCCTTGATCGAGCGGGCGGAGATCATTCGCGAAAAGGGCACCAACCGCAGCCAATTCTTCCGCGGCCAGGTCGATAAATACACCTGGCGCGATATCGGCTCCAGCTATCTGATGGCCGATTTACAGGCGGCCTACCTGTGGGCGCAGTTGGAAGCGGCTCAGCCAATCAACGCGCGCCGCCTGCAGCTCTGGCAAAACTACTACAACGCCTTCAAACCGTTGGCCGCCGCCGGGCGGATCGCCTTGCCGGTGATCCCGGCCGACTGCGTGCACAATGCCCATATGTTTTACCTCAAACTGCGGGATATTCAGGATCGCTCGGCGTTCATCGCCTACCTGAAAGAAGCGGAGATTTTGTCGGTATTCCATTATATCCCGCTGCACAGCAGCCCAGCGGGCGAGCGTTTCGGCCGCTTTGACGGCGAAGACCGCTTCACCACCCAGGAAAGCGAGCGCCTGGTGCGGCTGCCGTTGTTCTACAATATGTCGGACGTTAATCAGCGCACGGTGATCAGCACCATCCTGAGCTACCTCGCCTGATATGTCGTTGGCAAAAGCATCGCTTTGGACCGCCGGCTCCACGCTGATCAAAATCGGCGTGGGGCTGTTGGTCGTCAAGCTGTTGGCCGTGGCCTATGGCCCCGCCGGTGTGGGGCAGGCGGGCAACTTCCGCCAGTTGGTCACTGTGCTGGGCGTGCTGTCCGGCGCTGGGATATTCAACGGCATCACCAAATACGTCGCCCAGTATCATCAGGATCCGCAGCGCCTGCGCCTGGCGGTGGGCACCGCGTCAAGCATTGTGCTGGGGTTCTCAACCCTGCTGGCGCTGGTGTTTCTGTTTGCCGCCGAACCGATCAGCATCGGGCTGTTTGGCCATGCGCGTTATGTTAACGTGGTGCAGGCCGTGGCGTTTATTCAGATGGGCATCGCCTATGCCAACCTGTTCCAGGCGGTGTTGAAAGGCTATCGCGACGCGATGAGCAACGCGCTCTCCGTGATCGGCGGCAGCCTGATTGGCGTGGCGGCCTATGCCTTGTGTTTCACGCTCGGCGGTTATGAAGGCGCGCTGGTCGGCCTGGCGCTGGTGCCGGCGCTGGTGGCGCTGCCCGCCGGCGTATTGCTGTGGCGGCGCAGCCCGATGCCGCTGCGCCACCTGCTGCCCGCGTGGGATGGGGCGTTGGCCTGCCACCTGGGCAAGTTCACCATTATGGCGCTGATAACCTCGGTGACGCTGCCGGTGGCTTACGTGATGATGCGTAACCTGTTGGCCCGGCATTACGGCTGGGATGCGGTGGGGATTTGGCAAGGGGTGAGCAGTATTTCCGATGCCTATCTGCAGTTTATTACCGCCTCGTTCAGCGTCTATCTGCTACCGACGCTCTCGCGTCTGGTGGACAAACAGGCCATTTCGCAGGAAATTGTGCGTTCGCTGAAGTTTGTGCTGCCGGCGGTGGTGGCGGCCAGCTTTGCCGTCTGGCTGTTGCGCGATGTGGCGATTTGGCTGTTATTCTCGGACAAGTTCACCGCCATGCGCGATCTGTTCGCCTGGCAACTGGTGGGCGATGTGCTGAAAGTGGGCGCCTATGTATACGGCTATCTGGTGATCGCCAAGGCGGCGCTGCGGTTTTATATTCTGACGGAAGTCAGCCAGTTTTTGCTGCTGACGCTGTTTTCTCATTGGCTGATACCGTTGCACGGTGCACTGGGCGCGGCGCAAGCCTATATGGCAACCTACATCGTGTATTTTGCGCTGTGTAGCTGCGTATTTATTCTTTATCGTAGACAAGTATGACCACACTGATTCACGTACTGGGATCTGACATCCCGCATCACAATCAGACAGTGCTGCGTTTCTTCGACCAGGTGCTGGCAACGCGCTTGCCGCAGGAACAGGTGCGCCACTTTATGGTGGCCGCCAAAGACGTGGCTGCGCTGGGGCAATTTCCGGCGCTGCAGATTGAAAGCTACGCCGGCAAGAAAAGCCTGGCGCAGGCAGTGATCGCCCGTGCGCAGGCCGATCGCAGTTGCCGTTTCTTCCTGCATGGGCAGTTCAACCCCACGCTGTGGCTGGCGTTGCTCAGCGGCAAAATCAAGCCCGAGCAGGTGAGTTGGCATATATGGGGGGCCGATCTGTATGAAAACGCCACCAGTTGGAAATATCGCCTGTTTTATCTGCTGCGCCGTATGGCGCAGGGACGGGTGGGGCACGTTTTTGCCACCCGGGGCGATCTGATCCATTACCATCAGCGGCACCCGCGGGTGCCGGCTTCGCTGTTGTACTTTCCAACGCGGATGGATCCTCAACTGACCGGTGTGGAGGTTGAGAAAAACCTCGCCGGGCCGATGACGATCCTGGTGGGCAACTCCGGCGACAATACCAACCGCCATATTGAAGCGCTGCAGGCGATCCACCAACAGTTCGGCGCCAATGTGCGGGTGATAGTACCCATGGGCTACCCGCCCAATAATGGCGCCTATATCGAGCAGGTGCGCAAGGCCGGTCTGGCGCTGTTTGGCGCCAAAAACCTGCAGTTGCTGACGCAGCAGGTGGCATTTGACGATTACCTGAACATCCTGCGCGAGTGCGATCTCGGCTACTTTATTTTCGATCGCCAGCAGGGCATCGGTACGCTGTGCCTGTTGATTCAGTTCGGCGTGCCGTTTGTGCTTAGCCGCCAGAACCCGTTCTGGCAGGATTTGGCGGAGCAGCGCCTGCCGGTGCTGTTCTATGGCGATACACTGGATGAAGCAGTGGTGCGTGAAGCCCAGCGGCAACTGGCGCAGGTGGATAAACAGGCGATCGCTTTCTTCAACCCGAACTACATTGATGGCTGGCAACAGGCGCTGGAGCTGGCGGCGGGAGAACAGCCATGACGCTGGCGCAATTTGGCGGCCTGTTGGTGGTTTATCTGATTGGGCTGTTGTTTGTGCTGGCGCTGACCTACCGCGAGTTTCGGCGCGTCCGCTTTAACTTCAACGTATTCTTTTCGTTGCTGTATTTGCTGACGTTCTACTTCGGTTTCCCGCTGACCTGTCTGCTGGCGATGCGCTTTGGCGTCGACGTGGTGCCGCCGGCGTTCCTGATGTACGCCATGCTGTCGGCCACCTGCTTTTACGCCATCTATTACGTCAGCTATAAAACCCGCTGGCGTTTGGCGGCCAGCCAGCCGCGCGCGCCGCTGTTCACCATGAACCGGGTGGAAACCAACCTGACCTGGGTGCTGCTGATGTTGGTGGCGATCAGCACCGTCGGCATTTTCTTTATGCACAACGGCTTCCTGCTGTTCAAGCTCAACTCCTACAGCCAGATTTTTTCCAGCGATGTCTCCGGCGTTGCGCTCAAACGCTTCTTCTACTTCTTTATTCCGGCGATGCTGGTGGTGTATTTCCTCCGGCAGAGCATGGGTGCCTGGTTCTTTTTCCTGCTGGCGACGGTGGCGTTCGGCTTCCTGACCTATCTGATCGTCGGCGGCACGCGCGCCAATATCATCATCGCATTCGCCCTGTTCCTGTTTATCGGCATCGTTCGCGGCTGGATCACACTGTGGATGCTGGCGGCGGCGGGCATCTTTGGCATCGTCGGCATGTTCTGGCTGGCGCTAAAGCGCTATGGGCTGGATGTGAGTGGTGACGAAGCGTTCTACACTTTCCTGTATCTGACGCGCGATACCTTCTCGCCGTGGGAAAATCTGGCGTTGCTGCTGCAAAACTACGATAAGATCGATTTTCAGGGGCTGGCGCCGATCGTGCGTGATTTTTACGTCTTTATTCCCTCCTGGCTGTGGCCGGGGCGGCCGGACGTGGTGCTCAACAGTGCCAACTACTTTACCTGGGAAGTGCTGGATAACCATTCCGGGCTGGCGATCTCGCCCACGCTGATTGGCTCGCTGGTGGTGATGGGCGGTGTGCTGTTTATTCCCCTGGGGGCGGTGGTGGTTGGGCTTATCATCAAATGGTTCGACTGGCTGTATGCCCTGGGCCGGGCGGAGCCGAACCGTTATAAATCGGCGATCCTGCAGGGTTTCTGTTTTGGCGCCGTGTTCAACATCATTGTGCTGGCGCGCGAAGGGCTGGACGCATTCGTTTCGCGCGTGGTGTTCTTCTGTCTTATTTTCGGCGCCTGCCTGGTGGTGGCGAAGCTGCTGTTCTGGCTATTCGATAGCACTGGGCTTATCCGGGCGCGTTCGCAGCATCGGCCTGCGCCACCGCAGGCTGACGGTTTTCTGTAGAGGGTCATAATCATCATGGAAGCAAAGGTGTCTGTTGCCCAATACGTGCTGCGCGGTTTTAGCCTTTGGGGCTTTCGCGATATGGTGCAGTGTCTGGATTTTCTGTTTGATGGCGGCAAGATCAGGCAGGGGACGCTGGTGGCAATGAATGCCGAAAAAGTGCTGAATGCGGAGCGCGATCCGGCGCTGCGCGCATTGCTGGACGAGGCGGAATACAAGTACGCCGACGGGATCAGCATGGTGCGCGCCATCCGGCGAAAATACCCCGGCGCAGAGGTGGCGCGCGTGGCGGGTGCGGATCTGTGGGAAGCGCTGATGCAGCGTGCGGGCCGGGAAGGCACGCCGGTGTTTCTGATCGGCGGTAAACCGGCCGTGCTGGCGGAAACCGAGCAGAAGCTGTGCCGGCAGTGGAATGTGAACATTGTCGGCAGCCAGGACGGTTATTTTGCGCCCGAGGCACGCGGCGCGCTGTTTGAACGCATTCGCGCCAGCGGGGCGGCGATCGTGACGGTAGCGATGGGCTCGCCGAAGCAGGAAATCCTGATGCGGGACTGCCGCAAGGTACACCCTGCTGCGCTGTATATGGGCGTAGGCGGTACCTATGACGTGTTTACCGGCCATGTGAAGCGTGCGCCCAAGGTGTGGCAGCGCCTGGGCCTGGAGTGGCTTTACCGGCTGCTATGCCAGCCCAGCCGGTTGCGCCGCCAACTGAGGCTGCTGAAGTTTGTGGGTTACTATTATGGTGGCAAGCTATGATGGCGCCGGTTTTTGTGCTGTATGCCGGCGGCTATCGCCTCACTGCGTTATCACCGGCGCAGCGCGTACCGCGCCTTTTGCCGGGAAAAACCGCGTTTCTATAACCTCCCGCCCTAATACGCCGCTTGTTTATTTCATAAAGTTTTAACGTGCGGTTTGCTTATAGCCGCAAAATGCGAAACGATACCGACCGGAAATTATTCCTTACGGCCTTTACGCTGGGTTTACCGGGTGAAACTGCATTTTTTTACTGCATTTTTGCCGGCTAACCCGTGGATAGTGCTGCCGATTAGGGTAATTAACCACCTAAAACAATAATGACCGGCGCCAGCCGGCAGGCAAACATAACAGGGGTTGTGTTCCATTCGGGCAACGCCGAACGGCGGTGGATGGAAACAGCCGATAAATAACAACTGAGGATTTATGGCGAGTAACGAAAAACCGCAGGGATTACAACGGGGGCTGGAAGCCCGGCATATTGAATTGATTGCGTTGGGCGGCACCATTGGCGTCGGCCTGTTTATGGGATCGGCCAGTACGCTGAAGTGGGCTGGGCCGTCAGTATTGCTGGCCTATATCATTGCCGGGCTGTTTGTTTTCTTCATTATGCGCTCAATGGGGGAAATGCTGTTCCTGGAGCCGGTGGCCGGCTCTTTTGCCGTTTATGCGCATAAGTATATGAACCCCTATTTTGGCTACCTGACGGCCTGGGGATATTGGTTTATGTGGATTGCCGTCGGGGTGTCCGAAATCACCGCGATCGGCGTGTACGTCCAGTTCTGGTTCCCGGAAATACCGCAGTGGCTGCCGGCGTTGATTGCCGTCGGCATGGTGGCGTTGGCTAACCTGGTGGCGGTTCGGCTGTATGGCGAACTGGAATTCTGGTTCGCGATGATCAAGGTCACCACGATTATTGTGATGATCCTGGTTGGCCTGGGGGTGATTTTCTTTGGCTTCGGCAACGGCGGTGAACCGATCGGCTTTGCCAACCTGACGGCGCACGGCGGCTTCTTCGCCGGCGGCTGGAAAGGCTTCCTGTTCGCACTCTGTATTGTCGTGGCGTCCTACCAGGGGGTTGAACTGGTTGGTATTACCGCCGGCGAGGCTAAAAACCCGAAGGTCACCCTTAAAAGGGCGATCAACAATATCCTGTGGCGTATCCTGATCTTCTACGTGGGTGCCATCTTCGTGATTGTGACTATTTTCCCGTGGAACGGCATCGGCACGGCCGGTAGCCCGTTTGTGCTGACCTTCGCCAAGATCGGCATTGTGGCTGCGGCCGGGATCATTAACTTTGTGGTATTGAGTGCGGCGCTCTCCGGCTGCAATAGCGGTATGTATAGCGGCGGGCGTATGTTGTATGCGCTGGCGAAAAACCGCCAGTTGCCGGCGGCGCTGACCAAGCTCTCCGGCAACGGCGTGCCGGTCAACTGTATCGTGATTACCATCCTCTGCCTGTTGGCCGGCGCGATGCTGAACTACATTATTCCAAACCCGCAGCAGGTGTTTGTGTATGTGTACAGCGCCAGCGTGCTACCGGGGATGGTGCCGTGGTTTGTGGTGCTGATTAGCCAGCTCCATTTCCGCCGCGTGCATAAAGAAGCGATCAAAACCCATGGCTTCAAGTCGGTTATGTTCCCGTACGTGAACTACCTGACCATCGCTTTCCTGCTGTGCGTATTGGTTGGTATGGGGATCAACCCGGACACGCGTATTTCTCTGCTGGTTGGGGCGGTGTTCCTGGCTGCCGTCAGCGCCTGCTATTTCGCATTAGGCATGAATAAAAAACAGCATCAGGCTGAAAATCGGGTAGAAACTCAGCAATAAGCCGCTAAAAAGGGCTATGGATGGCCCTTTCTTGCGCAGTGCTGCGCAAAGCATAAGCAAACGCAACATTTCTGCGAAAAAGCACTAGACAGGATTGGTTTAAATCCGTAGTATCCCCACCCGCAACGGCGCTACGCGCCCGTAGCTCAGCTGGATAGAGCGCTGCCCTCCGGAGGCAGAGGTCTCAGGTTCGAATCCTGTCGGGCGCGCCATTAAGTTTGTGCGCAAGAGCTGCGGTGGTATGATTACCGCGTGATTTTAAGAAGTAATGGTGGCTATAGCTCAGTTGGTAGAGCCCTGGATTGTGATTCCAGTTGTCGTGGGTTCGAGTCCCATTAGCCACCCCATCTTCCTACGGGAAGTGAAGAGTAAAAGCTGTTTTGTGGCCGTGCGAAGGTGGCGGAATTGGTAGACGCGCTAGCTTCAGGTGTTAGTGTCTTAACGGACGTGAGGGTTCAAGTCCCTCTCTTCGCACCACGCAAAATGTCTTAAATAGTTAATATTTTCATAGACATAAAGCTTATTACCCGGTAGTATGCCAAACAATATATCGGCGAGTAGCGCAGCTTGGTAGCGCAACTGGTTTGGGACCAGTGGGTCGGAGGTTCGAATCCTCTCTCGCCGACCACATTCGAGAAACCTGCTTTCATAAGCAGGTTTTTTTCGCCCGTCATCTTTGCTCTTTCTTCGGCCGTAGGCGGTTTTCCGCTCTCGCGATCACCTTTTCCTTATTTTGTTCAGCGTATTGCGCAAAACTGTTGGTTTTCGGCGACATTGACCCTGTGGCCTGTCGCCAGCAGGAGACATCTAATTTACTGAATCTATTAGATAAAAGGCATGGGTGGTCAGGCTGTCGTTTGCTGGCGACAAATAACCGATGCACCGCTTGCAGAGGGGGCGCCGTATAGTGGCAGACATAAAAAATAGCGGATTTAATTTCTTAAAAATCATGGTGATAGATTGATTATGTGTCTGAATGGCAAAGTTGGCACGACAAGTGCAATATCTATCCCGTAGATGCTCATTCCATCCCTTATGTTCGCCTTAGGCTTCATAAACCCTGGGAATGATGCAGAGCCGATTTAGGGTGCCTATTGCCTACCAGAACGATGAAAGGTTGCTTGCAGCTGTTTCATCATACTTAGGGCATTACGTTGAGTGAGGCACCGCCCCTGTTGTCCTAGACCTGATTGCTTCTCTTATACACTTGCCGGTTCGGCAAGTGTTTTTTTTGCCTGTTATTTGGTTGGCCGCGCAGCATGACGGCAGGGCAATAAGAGCAGAGGGATGGGGGCGTAAATCCCCCCTGGCGGGCGGCCAGGGGGGGACGGTTAGGCGGCGGGAGGCGCCGGTGGTTGGCTATCGCCATTTTGCTTCAGCGTCAGCATCAGCCCTTCACGGCGCATTTGCGCCGCCTCGCTGGAGCGGTGCAGTTTTTCCAGCGTGTCCGCCAGCCAGGCGTAGTCGAAGGCATCCGGGCGCTGCTGCAATGCGGCGCGGAAGGCTTCGCTGGCCGGCTGCCATTCGCCCTGTTTCATCAATAGCTGGCCCAACGTGCTGTTCAACAGCGGCGTGGCGCCGTGTTGTTTGATCTGCAGGCGCAACGCCTTCTCCAACTGTTCCGGGTTGCCGGAACGGATGCGTGGGATCAGCAATACCAGGCGTTCGTCATACTGGCGCTTCAGGCCGTCGAGTAGGATTTCCTGCGCCATTTGATGGTCGTCGCATTGGATCAGGTGTTCTATCATCGCTATCTGCAGCGGCACTTCATGGCGGATTTTGCGGCTCTGGTTGTTCCACCAGCGTTTCAGCCCGTCGCTGCCTTCATCCGCCATCGCCTGGTTCATCAAGCCAATATAGGCCTGCTGTTGCAGCGCTTGCAGTTCGCTTTCGCTGTGGAGCTTCACTTTGCTCATTGAAGGCAGAATTTCCAGCAGCGAGGCATAGGCGCCGGTGCGCAGGTAGGCCTGTTCCGCCAGGCGCAGCACTTCAGGGTGACGTGGCGCCTGGTTCAACAGGCGATCGACCCCGTGGCGCGCAGCATGCACTTCGCCCTGCGCCAGTTGAATACGCACCCGGGTGATATCGACCGGCAGCTGATCGGTATCCGCCGCTTCGGCGGCGCGCTCCAGGTATTGGTTGGTGCGGAACTCATCTCCACGCTGTTGCGCCGCTTCGGCGGCCAGCAGGTAGTTCACCACTGGTTGCTCCGCATGGTCGGCGTTGCGCGTCAGCAGTTTTTCCACCTGTTTGTAATCGCCTTCCGCCAGCTTGATCAGCGCCGCTTTGGTTTGCTTGCGCGCCCGGCTGCGCTTGCGGCCAAGGAACCAGCCGCGGGTGCGGGCGCCGGTACGGAATACCCGGCGCAGGAGCCATTCGATGGCAAACAGCACTACGAACAGCAGAATGCCCATGATAACCAGCCCGGTCACGCTGGTTTCAACGTTGTAGTTATCGGTTTGAATCAGCACATAGCCCTGATGGCCAGCCAGCATCGGCCCAAGCACCACGCTGGCGATCAACACCAGGAACAGGAATAACACGCGTAACATGGCTTATCCCTCCTGATGGGCTGCAGGGCCCTGGGCAAGCAGGTTGCGCACCCGGGTCTGCATCTGTTTTTCCAGCAGCGGCTGGCTTTTTAGCTGGCTCGGCACATCCATGGAGATCGACTGTTGGCTCAGGCCGTCCAGCTCTTCCAGGAACGCTTTGGTGGTGGGATCGCTGGTGTCAAAATAGGCGCGTACCCAGGTTGAAACGGTTTCCAGCGACTGTTTATACACCTCATCCTGATGACGCGGGATCGCCTGGGCGGCAATCAGCAGGCGTGAACGGATATTCTCGCGCAGGTAGATATCCTGATTCGGCGCCAGCAACGGTTCTGCGCTGGTATCACGGCGGCGGATGGTAATGAAGTCCGCCATAAAGTTATGCCAGCTTTTGCTCAGGTTCTGGCGCCATTCGCTGATCGAACTGGACAGCTCGCTGCTGTCTTCATCCATCGGCGACTCGTCGCTGTCGTTGTCCGCCAGGCGCAGGTTATCCACCTGATTGGCCAGTTGGTTGACCTTCAGGATGGTGCCGTCAAAATCGACCTGAGCCACGGTAGACAGCGTGCTGACGTCTTCGGTAATCGCCCGGCGCACGTCGATCAGGCTCGGATCGTTCATGTCCGCCAGGCTGGCGTCGGCGCTTTTCAGCAGCGCCGCGGCGGTGTTGACGTCCTGATCGCCCCACAGCTTGCGGCCGGCCATTTTCACCAGGAAATCGGCCTGGGCCAGCAACCAGGTTTTGGCGTCGCTGCCAGAGATCACGGCGACCTTTTCCTGCAGCTCATTCAGTTGACGCGCAAGAGCAGCCTGTTCATGATCGGCGGTGGCCAGCGATGTGCCCTGTTGCTGCAACATGTTTTCCAGCGCACGCTTTTCCTGCTGCTGGCTTTGCTGCAGCGTAGCCAACTGGCTCTGCAGATCCTGATTGGCGGCGATCAACATTTGTGCCTGCTTGTGCGTGTGGTAATAACCGCCAGCGCCTAGCGCAATCACCAGCACGATGGCAATTGCGCCCAGGGCAGCGCCGGTGTTTTTACCTTTACGGCTGTTCGCTTCTGGCTGCTGCGGGCTTTCAGCCTTACGAGCCGGCTCTTCAACCGGTGCTGATGGGGGGGTTTGTTCCGTCATAATGGCACGTTCCATAGTCAGGTTTATTGTAGCGCGCGTATTAGCGCGTCATTATCGGCGTTATCAGCTACCCGAACTGCGCTCCATCCCAATGCCTGGGCGAGGGTAGCCAAGCGTTCGCTGACGACCACCAGGCGGCACTGCAAAAGCCATGTCGAACGGTAGTAGTCAGGAACTAAAGTGTGAAGCTGTTTTAACATTTCGCCGCTAGTCACTACCAGCGTATTGACACCGGCCCGCTGCCAGTGAGCGCTTTGCTCTGCGCCGTCGTAATGCACCGGGCTGCGTTGATAACATTCATAATAGCTTACGGCGGCGCCGCGTTCACTCAGCGTGTTGCCGAGCAGCGCCCGCCCGCCGTTGCCGCGCAGGATAACCGCCCGGCGGTTTGACAGCGCCTGCAGCGCCGGCATTAGCAGCAGCGTTTCGCTGGTTTCCCGCTCGCGCGGGTAATCTACCGGCTGGCTGCTGACGCGGTGCAGCGCCAATGCGGTGGTGCGGCCTATAGCATAATAGGCCAGGTGCGCCGGCCATTGAAGCCCGGCGCGGCGAATAACGGCGTTGGCATAGCTGACCGCGTGCTGCGACAGCGTGAATACCAGATCGCCAGGGTTCAATTGCTGCAGCGCCTGCGGCAGCCTGGGCAGATCGCCCCCGGGGGCGAAATCAATCAACGGCGCATGATAGGCAACCCGGCCAAGCGCGCGCAGGCGGCTCACCAATTGCTCCCCTGCCGGGGATGGGCGGGTCACCAGGATGGTCATGCGGGGGGCTGCCCTTGATAAACGTCGCGCAGGATTTCACGCGCGCCCTTGGCCAACAGCTCTTCCGCCAGCGCAATGCCCATCTGTTCCGCCAGCGCCACCGGGCCGCGGCGTTCGCCACGTATTATCTGCTTGCCATCCGGCGAACCGACCAGCGCGCGCAGCCATAGCGTGCCGTTGGCCAGCTCGGCGTAGCTGGCGATAGGCACTTGGCAACCGCCTTCAAGCCGGGTGTTCATGGCTCTCTCTGCCTGTACGCGGGCCTGCGTTTCACTGTGGTTAAGCGGGGCCAGCAGCGCACGGGTGATATCATCGTCGAGCCGGCATTCAATGCCGACCGCGCCCTGGCCGACGGCCGGCAGGGAGATTTCGGCGCTTAGCGGGCAGCGGATACGCTGTTCCTGGCCCAGGCGTTTCAACCCGGCCGCCGCCAGAATAATGGCGTCGTAATCGCCGTTGTCCAGTTTCGCCAGACGGGTGCCGACGTTACCGCGCAGATCGCGCACCACCAGATCCGGCCGGTAATGGCGCAGCTGGCACTGGCGGCGCAGGCTCGAGGTGCCCACGCAACTGCCCTGGGGCAGGGCGTCCAGGGTGGCGAAATGGTTGGAGACAAACGCATCGCGCGGATCGTCGCGTTCACAAATCGTCACCAGCCCCAGCCCCGCCGGGAACGCGACGGGCACGTCTTTCATGGAATGCACGGCGATGTCCGCGCGGTTTTCCAGCAACGCCAGCTCAAGCTCTTTGACAAACAGGCCCTTACCGCCCACTTTTGCCAGCGGCGTATCCAGGATAATGTCGCCGCGCGTGACCATTGGCACCAGCTCAACCTGCAGGCCAGGGTGGTTGGCCATCAGGCGCTGTTGCACATATTGTGCTTGCCAGAGCGCAAGAGGGCTTTGTCGGGTGGCAATTCTAATAATTCTGTCTAACATTGCTGGTTACCGCTCCTTTTATTCTTTGCCCATCCTACCACCGAGAGGGAAAGCTGTCAGTGTAAGAAGCCATAGGCACAGAAAGGGTAATGGAATCAATGGGCGGCATGAAAAGGTGGGGCGCTGGCAGGCGTGGGCGCGGGTTAGACTCACGATTGTGTCGCGTTACCTCCTTTACGGTCAATCAGCAAGGTGTTAGATTGATCACGTTTCCAGCAATAAGTCGTCAATTATTCTTCTAAACTTACGACGCTGGCAAAAAATACGGTTTTTTCCAAACACCGGGATAATCAGGCGAGACGTCTTGTACCTCTACATCGAGACACTGAAACAAAGGCAAGATGCGATCAACCAACTGCGTATCGATCGCGCTCTGGCGGCCATGAAACCCGCTTTTCAACGGGTCTATAGTCTGCTGCCGGCCTTATTGCATTTCCACCATCCACTGATGCCGGGCTACCTGAATGGTAACGTTCCCCATGGCATCTGTCTTTACACGCCTGATGAAAACCAACAACAATACCTGGATGATTTAGAAGAGAAATGGGGCAGCGCCTTAGCCGCGCAGGCCAGCGGTGAACTGCCGATTACCGGCATTTACTCGATGGGCAGCACCTCATCGATCGGCCAAAGCAGCCGGTCGGATCTCGACATCTGGGTGTGCCACCAGTCCTGGCTTGATGGCGAAGAGCGCAACCGTTTGCAGCAGAAATGCGGTCTGCTGGAAAAATGGGCGGCGTCGATGGGGGTGGAAGTCAGCTTCTTCCTGATCGACGAGAACCGCTTCCGCCATAACGAAAGCGGCAGCCTGGGCGGCGAAGACTGCGGCTCCACCCAACATATTCTGTTGCTGGATGAATTTTACCGCACCGCGGTGCGCCTGGCCGGTAAACGTATTCTGTGGAACATGGTGCCCGGCGAAGAAGAAGCCCACTACGACGAATATGTGCTGTCGCTGTACGCGCAAGGCGCGCTGACGCCCAATGAGTGGCTGGATCTCGGCGGCCTGAGCACCCTGTCGGCGGAAGAATACTTCGGCGCCAGCCTGTGGCAGCTGTATAAAAGCATCGACTCGCCGTACAAGGCGGTGTTGAAGACCCTGTTGCTGGAAGCCTACTCCTGGGAATACCCCAATACGCAACTGCTGGCGATGGACATCAAGCAGCGCCTGCATGCAGGCGATATCGTCTGTTTTGGGCTGGATGCCTACTGTATGATGTTGGAACGGGTGACCCACTACCTGACCGAAATCAACGATACGACCCGCCTTGATCTTGCCCGCCGCTGTTTTTATCTGAAAGTCTGTGAAAAGCTCTCCCAATCCAACAGCAAAGCGTGCGTCGGCTGGCGGCGTGAAATCCTGAGCCAACTGGTCAGCGCCTGGGGCTGGGATGAAGAGCGCCTGGCGATTCTGGATAACCGCGCTAACTGGAAGATCGAACGGGTGCGCGAAGCGCATAACGAATTGCTTGATGCGATGATGCAAAGCTACCGCAACTTGATTCGCTTTGCCCGCCGTAACAACCTTAGCATCAGCGCCAGCCCGCAGGATATCGGGGTGCTGACCCGTAAACTGTACGCCGCTTTTGAGGCGCTGCCCGGCAAAGTGACGCTGGTGAACCCGCAGATATCGCCGGATCTTTCCGAACGCGATCTGACCTTCATCCACGTGCCGATCGGCCGTGCCAACCGCACCGGCTGGTATCTGTACAACCAGGCGCCGGCCATGAGCACCATCGTCAGCCATCAGCCGCTGGAATATAACCGCTACCTAAACAAGCTGGTGGCCTGGGCCTACTTCAACGGCCTGCTGACGCCGAGCACCCGTCTGCATATCAAGAGCGGCAACCTGTGCGATATCGCCAAGCTGCAAGAACTGGTATCCGATGTGTCGCACCACTTCCCGCTGCGCCTGCCGGCCCCGTCGCCGAAGGCGTTGTACAGCCCGTGTGAAATTCGCCATCTGGCGATTATCGTCAACCTGGAACACGATCCGACCGCGGCGTTCCGCAATCAGGTGGTGCATTTTGATTTCCGCAAGCTGGATGTGTTCAGCTTCGGCCAGCAGCAACAGTGCCTGGTGGGCAGTATCGATCTGCTGTACCGCAACTCGTGGAATGAGGTGCGTACCCTGCATTTCAGCGGCGAGCAATCGGTGCTGGAAGCGCTGAAAACCATTTTGGGCAAGATGCACCAGGACGCCGCGCCGCCGGAGTCGGTGGAAGTATTCTGCTACAGCCAGCATTTGCGCGGGCTGATCCGCACCCGTATCCAGCAGCTGGTTTCCGAATGCATTGAGCTGCGTTTGTCCAGTACCCGCCTGGAGCCGGGCCGTTTCAAAGCGGTGCGCGTGGCGGGGCAAACCTGGGGGCTGTTCTTTGAGCGGCTAAGCGTGTCGGTGCAGAAGCTGGAAAACGCCATTGAGTTTTACGGCGCCATTTCCAACAACAAGCTGCACGGGTTGTCGATCAAGGTGGAAACCGATCAGGTGCACCTGCCGCCGGTGGTGGACGGTTTTGCCAGCGAAGGGATCATCCAGTTCTTTTTTGAAGACACCACGGACGACAAGGGCTTCAATATTTATATTCTGGATGAGTCTAACCGGGTTGAGGTTTACCACCACTGCGAAGGCAGCAAAGAAGAGCTGGTGCGCGACGTGAGCCGTTTCTATTCCTCATCCCACGATCGCTTTACCTACGGCTCCAGCTTCATCAATTTCAATCTGCCGCAGTTTTACCAGATTGTGCAGCTCGACGGCGGCACGCAGGTGATCCCGTTCCGCAGCAATACCCTGTCGAACCTGTGTCTCACCGTGCCCGAAGGGGCGCCGCTGTCAATGAAACAGCATTTCCAGCTCTACTGAGCGCCGGCGGTTAGCCGAAGCGGATGTTTTCCCCCGCCTGGGCGCTGGCCGCTTCGCTGAGCAACGTATAAAACGGTTGCTCGCTGCGATCGCATAACCAATCGCCGCCTCGGTAGTTGAAGTGGTAGCCGTCCGTTTTGGTCGCCAGCCAGATCTGGTGCAGCGGCTCCTGGCGGTTAATGATAATTTTGCTGCCGTTCTCAAAGCTTAGCGTCATGACGCCGCCGTTGGTTTCGTAATCGATGTCGGCTTCCCCAACAAAATCGTCCAGAGCTTGCTCAATATTCAGCATCAGTTGGTCGGCCAACTGGTGAAACTCGCTGTCGTTCATATTCGATTCCTATTGCTTTTCATGATCCACCTGCGATTATAGAGAGCTTAGACGCATGAATTACAGGCATTAATGCAAATGAAAAAACAACTACGCTATGCGCTGATGGCAGTTCTGCTTGCCGGGCTCTCTGGCTGTGGCCTGAAAGGCCCGCTCTACTTCCCACCTGCCGAACAGAAAGCGGCTTCCAAGCCGGTGCAAACGGGTGAGCAAACGCAGAAAAACCAGCAAGATGCATCTGGTACACAGCAAAATTCGTCAATGAGCAACCCGTAATGTGTGAACGCGGTGGCAGTTTGACCGCGTTCAATCCCCTGGCAACCCCGCGGCAGACGATGTGCTTGCCGGGGGAAGGGGATAGACGGATAGCTCGTCCAGATAGCGGAGTATGATATGCAGTTCTCCAAAATGCACGGCCTGGGCAACGACTTTATGGTGGTCGATGCTGTTACACAGAATGTCTATTTTTCCCCTGAGCTGATCCGGCGCCTGTCCGATCGGCATTTGGGCGTGGGTTTTGATCAACTGTTGATCGTTGAACCGCCTTACGATCCAGAACTTGATTTCCACTACCGCATCTTCAATGCCGATGGCAGCGAAGTGGCGCAGTGCGGCAATGGCGCCCGCTGTTTCGCCCGTTTTGTGCGGCTGAAAGGGCTGACCAACAAACGCGACATTCGCGTCAGTACCCAGACCGGGCGCATGGTGCTGAGCGTGACCGATGACGAATTGGTCTGCGTCAACATGGGCGAACCGAATTTTGATCCCCAGGCGGTGCCGTTCCGCGCGGTAAAAGCAGAGAAAACCTACATTATGCGCGCGGCGGAACACACGGTGCTGTGCGGCGTGGTTTCCATGGGCAACCCGCATTGTGTTTTGCAGGTGGATGATGTACAAACCGCCAAGGTAGAGTTGCTTGGGCCGGTGTTGGAAAACCATGAGCGTTTCCCGGAGCGGGCAAACATTGGCTTTATGCAGGTGGTCAGCCGTGAGCACATCAAGCTGCGCGTTTTCGAGCGCGGCGCCGGCGAGACGCAGGCCTGCGGCAGCGGCGCCTGTGCGGCCGTGGCCATTGGCATTCAGCAGGAATTGCTGTCAGAAGAAGTACATGTCGAATTGCCGGGCGGCAGCCTGCATATTCGCTGGAAGGGGCCGGGCAGCCCGCTGTTTATGACGGGCCCGGCAACCCATGTCTATGACGGATTTATTCACTTATGAAGAGCGTTGAAGACCAGGCCGTCACAGGCGTTGAGCTTGATGATGACGCCATCATGCAGTATCTGTTGCAGAACCCGGATTTTTTTATCCGTAATGCGCGCCAGGTTGAACAAATGCGCGTTCCTCACCCGGTGCGCGGCACCGTGTCGCTGGTGGAATGGCACCTGGCGCGGCAGCGCAACCATATCACCCAGTTGGAAGAGGAAATCACGCTGCTGATGGAGCAGGCCAGCGCTAACGAAGCGCTGTTCGCACAACTGCTGCATCTGCAGGCCGAACTGGCCACGGCCGAATGCCTGCAGGATATGCTGAACCGCCTGCAGCGTTGGGCGCGCAGTCTGGGCCTGGCCGGCGCCAATATTCGCCTGTTTAACGATCGCTGGAACATTGGCGCCCCTTCCGATTTTACCCACCTTGGCCTGTCGCGTTCGGCATTTGAGCCCCTGCGCATTCAGCGCCTGGGGGACGATCACCACTTTCTTGGCAGCCTGAATGGGCCGGAGCTGTTGCTGTTGTTGCCGCAGGCGCGCCAGGTCGGCTCGGTCGCCCTGTCGTTGATGGGGGCAGACGGCGATTTGGGCATGGTGATCTTCAGCAGCCGCGATGTGCACCACTACCAACCCGGCATGGGCACTGTGATGCTCGACCAATTGGCGCGTATGCTGCCAGAGCTGCTGGAACGCTGGATCGAGCGGTTATGATCCCTTCAAGCGGCGGCCTGCAGCAACCGGTGGACGCGTTTTTGCGTTACCTGAAGGTTGAACGCCAGCTTAGCCCGTTGACCTGTCTTAGTTATTCCCGCCAGCTACAAGCGCTGATCGCGCTGGCCGAGGCGCTCGGCATCACCCAGTGGCCGCAGCTAGACGCCGCCGGCGTGCGCCAACTGGCCGCCCGCAGCAAACGTGCCGGCCTGCACGCTTCCAGTTTGGCGTTGCGCCTGTCGGCGCTGCGCAGCTTTCTGGATTGGCAGGTGGGCCAGGGCGCGTTGCAGGCCAACCCGGCCAAGGGTATCCGCACGCCGCGCAGCGGCCGCCATCTGCCGAAAAATATCGACGTGGACGAAATGCACCAACTGCTGGAGATCGATCTTAACGATCCGCTGGCCGTGCGCGATCGCGCGATGTTGGAAGTGATGTACGGCGCCGGGCTGCGTCTTTCGGAGCTGGTGGGGCTGAACTGCCGCCATGTCGATCTGGCGGCCGGCGAAGTGTGGGTGTTGGGCAAGGGCAGTAAGGAGCGCAAGCTGCCGATCGGCCGCACGGCGGTTACCTGGCTGGAGCACTGGCTGGCGCTGCGCGATCTGTTCGCGCCGGAAGATGACGCGATGTTCCTGTCCAATCAGGGGAAACGCATCTCGGCGCGCAATGTGCAAAAGCGCTTTGCCGAGTGGGGGGTAAAACAGGGGGTGAACAGCCATATCCACCCGCACAAGCTGCGCCACTCGTTTGCCACGCATATGCTGGAATCCAGCGGCGATCTGCGCGCGGTGCAGGAGCTGCTGGGCCACGCCAACCTGAGCACCACGCAAATTTATACCCATCTTGACTTTCAACACCTGGCAAATGTGTATGACGCCGCCCACCCACGCGCCAAACGGGGGAAATCCTGATGCGTTTCTACCGGCCCTTGCGCCCGCTTTCAGCGTTGACGTTCGATCTGGACGACACGCTGTATGATAACCGCCCGGTGATCAAGCTGACCGAGCAGCAGTCGGTCGCCTTTTTGCAGCGCTACCATCCGGGGCTGCGTGATTTTCAGGCGGCGGACTTTCACCGCCTGCGCCAAGAGCTGCGCCAGCAGGAGCCGGAGATCTACCACGACGTCACCGAATGGCGTTGGCGAGCCGTCCACCTGGCGCTGCGCCGGCAAGGGGTGAGCGAGGCCGCCGCGGCAAGCGGCGCCGATGCCGCGATGCACGATTTCGCGCACTGGCGCAGCCAGATTGATGTGCCGCAGGCGACCCATGACACTCTGCTGGCGCTGGGCGAACGCTACCCGCTGGTGGCGATCACCAACGGCAATGCCGATCCGGCCGCGTGCGGGCTGGCGGGCTATTTCCAATTCGTTTTGCGTTCCGGCCCCGATGGCCGTTCAAAACCCTATCACGACATGTACCACCAGGCCGCCCATCGGCTCGGCGTGGCGCCCCGGCACATTTTGCACGTGGGCGACGATCTGACCACGGACGTGGCCGGCGCGCTGCGTTCCGGCCTGCAGGCCTGCTGGATCAACGATCGTCAGCGCAGCCTGATGCAGGAGGATGACAGCCGGCTGCTGCCACATATTGAGATTTCGCAGTTGGCATCGCTGACAGCGTTGTTATAATCCTAGCCATAACTCTGTATAAATTCCCAGTGAAAACGTGCGGGCCGCGCGTTTTCCTTTACCAATTAATGGTGCCTATGGACGTTTCCGATCTGCTCGACAGCATGAATGATAAACAACGCGAAGCCGTGGCGGCGCCACGCAGCAACCTGTTGGTGCTGGCTGGTGCGGGCAGCGGGAAAACCCGGGTGCTGGTGCACCGCATCGCTTGGCTGCTGGCGGTGGAGAACTGTTCTCCGTATTCCATCATGGCGGTGACGTTCACCAACAAGGCGGCGGCGGAAATGCGCCACCGCATTGAGCACCTGATCGGCACCAGCCAGGGCGGGATGTGGATTGGCACCTTCCACGGCTTGGCCCACCGCCTGCTGCGCGCCCACCATATGGACGCCAACCTGCCGCAGGATTTCCAAATCCTCGACAGCGAAGATCAACTGCGGCTGCTCAAGCGCATTATCCGCGCGCTGAACATCGACGAGAAACAGTGGCCGCCGCGCCAGGCCATGTGGTACATCAACGGTAAAAAAGACGATGGCCTGCGCCCGCAGCATATTGAAAGCTACGGCAACCCGGTCGAGGCCACCTGGCTGCGCATTTACCAGGCCTATCAGGAGGCCTGCGATCGCGCCGGGCTGGTGGATTTCGCCGAGCTGCTGCTGCGTGCCCACGAGCTGTGGCTAAACAAGCCGCAGATCCTCAACCACTACCGTGAACGCTTCACTAACATTCTGGTGGATGAGTTTCAGGATACCAACCGCATCCAGTATGCCTGGATCCGCCTGTTGGCAGGCGATCGCGCCAATGTGATGATCGTCGGCGATGACGATCAGTCAATCTATGGCTGGCGCGGGGCGCAGGTGGAAAACATCCAGCGCTTCCTGAAGGACTTCCCGGCGGCGGAGACCATCCGTCTGGAGCAGAACTACCGTTCGACCAGCAATATCCTGAAGGCCGCCAACACACTGATCGCCAACAACGACGGTCGCATGGGGAAAAACCTGTGGACCGAAGGGGCCGAGGGCGAACCGATCTCTATCTATTGCGCCTTCAACGAGCTGGATGAGGCGCGCTTTGTGGTCAACCGGATTAAAACCTGGCAGGACAACGGCGGGGCGCTGAATGACTGCGCCATTTTGTACCGCAGCAACGCCCAGTCACGCGTGCTGGAAGAGGCGCTGTTGCAAAGTGCGATGCCGTACCGTATTTACGGCGGCATGCGCTTCTTCGAACGCCAGGAAATCAAAGACGCGCTGGCCTACCTGCGCCTGATTGCCAACCGCAACGACGATGCGGCGTTTGAGCGCGTGGTCAACACGCCGACGCGCGGCATCGGCGATCGCACGCTGGATGTGGTGCGCCAGGCGGCGCGCGATCGGCAACTGACGCTGTGGCAGGCTACCCGTGCGCTGCTGCAGGATAAGGCGTTGGCGGGGCGCGCGGCGTCCTCGTTGCAGCGCTTTGTCGAACTGGTGGATGCGCTGGCATATGAAACCGCCGAAATGCCGCTGCACGTGCAGACCGACCGGGTAATCCGCGATTCCGGCCTGTTTGTGATGTATGAACAGGAAAAGGGCGAAAAAGGCCAGGCGCGTATCGAAAACCTGGAAGAGCTGGTCACGGCGACGCGCCAGTACAGCTACCAGGATGAAGATCAGGATCTGTTGCCGCTGCAGGCCTTTTTGTCCCATGCCGCGCTGGAAGCGGGGGAAGGGCAGGCCGACGCTTATCAGGACGCGGTGCAACTGATGACGCTGCACTCGGCAAAAGGGCTGGAATTCCCTCAGGTGTTCATCGTCGGCATGGAAGAGGGCATGTTCCCCAGCCAGATGTCGCTGGATGAGGGCGGGCGGCTGGAGGAAGAGCGCCGGCTGGCCTACGTTGGCCTGACGCGGGCGATGCAGAAATTAACGCTGACCTATGCGGAAACCCGCCGGCTGTACGGTAAGGAAGCCTACCATCGCCCTTCGCGCTTTATCGGCGAACTGCCGGAAGAGTGCGTCGAGGAAGTTCGTCTGCGCGCCAGCGTCTCACGCCCGGTGAGCCACCGCCGCATGGGGACGCCGATCAGCGAAAACGACAGCGGCTATAAGCTCGGCCAGCGTGTGCGCCACCCGAAATTCGGCGAAGGCACCATCGTTAATCTGGAAGGCAGCGGCGAACACTGTCGGCTGCAGATCGCCTTCCAGGGGGAAGGGATCAAATGGCTGGTGGCGGCCTACGCCAAGCTGGAAACCCAGTAACCGTGCGCCCCGGCGCTGACCGGGGCGTTTCAATGGGGGTAGCGATCGCCCGGTTGTGCGGTGGCGTACCAGCGCAGCACCGCTTCGATGCCCGCGCTCCCTTCCGCCGGGGCCCAGGCCATGCAGTCTTCCGCCGCTAACGGTTGGTAAGGCCCCTGTTTCACTTCAAAAAGCGCACCGCCGTGATCGACCGCCAGCACGGTGTGCCACGCCAAAGCCGGCAACTCCAGCACTTTGATCTCATCCCCCAGCAGGGTGCGGCTGGTAACGGTGCCGCCGTCGTCAAATTGCAGCACCACAAAGCGCCCGCACAGCGGTGCCAGCAGCTCCCAGGTTTGCGGGTGGCGGTGCGGCCGGACGTAGGTGCCGGGCTCCATGGCGATGATCATCCGTTGTACCGGTTCACTCTGCGTATCGTGCAACAGGCGGTGCGTGCGCAGCCGCGGCTGCAGGGCGGCCTGTTCGCTCAGGGCAGCCAGATCGTGGTTGCTGATTTGTTTCATGAAAATCATCCGCAAACGTGGGTCACCGTCTAAGCTTAGCAACATTTCATTCTGCGCCCGCGGTAATTTTTTCCGCGCTGTGTGTTTGTGCAACGCTCTGCTTTTTTAGCGCCCATCCCATTAGGGCTATTTTACTTGCCATTTTGATCCGGGGCAGTGCTCAAAATCCTCACGTACTTCGTGTACGCTCCGGTTTTTGCGCGCTGTCCGTGTCCAAACTGGCTGCGACAATAATGCCTACTGGGATAGGCACTTATTATGCTGCCATCCTGATGAAATGTTGCGCAATTATCCGGCATGATGTGTTGACAGGCTTTTTCATCTCGGCGTAACATGCGCGCACCATTATTATCAATGAGGACATTCGCCTTGGACGCACCCAGTAGATACTGGCTCACTGACCTGGACAACAACAGGTACAACTTCTAAGGCTATCCTCTGCTGCTGATAGCCTTCGTGGTTGTCAGCGACCTCATAATGCGTCGCTATGAGCCGGATCTCTTCATGGTCTGGAACACGCGGTGATGCAGAATCCCCCCCTGTTTCCGTGCTTCAATGCGTTGTTAACCTCTCACCATTAGGGAGTTTTGGCACATGCTGAGCGCTTTTACACTGAACAACAGCCGCTTGTCCCGCCTGGAACTGGATGATGCCGACGATCTCACCACTTCGGTATGGGTTGATCTGGTTGAACCGGAAGATGGCGAGCGCGAGCGCGTGCAAAGTGAGCTGGGCCAGAGCCTGGCGACTCGCCCGGAGCTGGACGACATCGAAGCATCCGCGCGCTTTTTCGAAGATGAAGACGGCCTGCATATTCACTCATTCTTCTACTTTGAGGATGCGGACGACCACGCCGGCAACGCCACCGTGGCGTTCACGATTCGCGACGGCCGTTTGTACACCCTGCGTGAGCGCGAATTGCCGGCTTTTCGCCTGTACCGCATGCGCGCCCGCAATCAGATGATGGTTGACGGCAATGCCTATGAGCTGCTGCTGGATCTGTTTGAAACCAAGATCGAACAGTTGGCGGATGAGATTGAAAACATCTACAGCGATCTGGAGAAGCTTAGCCGCGTGATCATGGAAGGCCACCAGGGCGACGAATACGATGAAGCACTGTCCACGCTGGCGGAACTGGAAGATATCGGCTGGAAGGTGCGCCTGTGCCTGATGGATACCCAGCGCGCGCTCAACTTCCTGGTGCGCAAGGCGCGCCTGCCAACTGGCCAACTGGAGCAGGCGCGTGAGGTGCTGCGCGATATCGAATCGCTGTTGCCGCACAATGAATCGTTGTTCCAGAAAGTGAACTTCCTGATGCAGGCGGCGATGGGGTTTATCAACATCGAACAGAACCGCATTATCAAGATCTTCTCGGTGGTGTCGGTGGTGTTCCTGCCGCCTACGCTGGTGGCTTCCAGCTATGGCATGAACTTCGAATTCATGCCGGAGTTGAAATGGTCGTTTGGCTACCCCGGCGCCATTGGGCTGATGATCCTGGCCGGCCTTGCTCCTTACCTGTATTTCAAGCGTAAAAACTGGCTGTGAGTGCAATCGGGGTGAGCTGGCTTCGTTAGCCTGCTAGCTAAATAAAGAGTAGAATGCAATCCCCGATATAATTTGCCGGTAAGGCGCACGTTTTGATGGCAAGTCTACCCCGCACGTTACAATGGCTGATCCTGCTGCTGGCTTCGCTGGTGCTGGGGTTCGGCCTGCAGTTTTATCATATCCCGGCGGCCCTGTTGCTGGGGCCGATGATTGTCGGCGTGGCGATGGGGCTGCTCGGCGCGTCGGTGCGGATCCATAAATCGTTGTTTGTCGCCGCGCAGGCGATTCTGGGCTGCATGATCGCGCAAACGCTGTCCCCCTCCATTCTGACGCCGTTGCTGGACGATTGGGCGCTGGTGTTGCTGGTACTGGCCGCCACGTTGCTGGCCAGCGCCGTTTCCGGTTGGTGCCTGGTGCGTTTTAGCGATCTGCCCGGCCCTACCGGCGCCTGGGGCTCGTCGCCGGGCGGGGCCTCGGCGATGGTCGCTATGGCCGGCGATTTCGGCGCTGATGTGCGCCTGGTGGCGTTTATGCAATATCTGCGCGTGCTGTTTGTCGCCACTGCGGCAGCGGCGGTGGCGCGTATCGGTCTGGGTGATGAAGCCGGCCATGGCGCCGCCACGTTGGAGTGGTTCCCTGCGCTGGACTGGCGCTTTATCGCCACGCTGGCTATTGCTGCTGCCGGCGCCTGGCTGGGGCCGCGGTTGCGCATCCCTTCCGGGGCCTTGCTGCTGCCGATGATCATTGGTGCGGGGCTGCATGCCAGCGGCACGCTGACCTTACAAGTGCCTGAATGGCTGCTGGCGTTGGCCTATACCCTGATTGGCTGGAGCGTGGGGCTGCGTTTTACCCGGCCGGTCTTCCTGTTGGCGCTGCGCACGTTGCCGCAGATGGTGGTATCCATTGTTGCGCTGATGGCGCTTTGCGGCGCGCTGGCCTGGATGCTGACCTTCTTTCTGCCGGTGGATATCATGACGGCGTATCTGGCCACCAGCCCCGGTGGGCTGGATACCGTGGCGATCATCGCGGCGGGGAGCCGGGTGGATATGTCGTTTGTGATGGCGCTGCAGACCTTACGGCTGTTTACTATCCTGCTCACCGGCCCGGCGCTGGCGCGTTTTATTACCCGGCATTCGCCAACGCTGGCGCAGAGCACGTCAGGTAAAAACGTGTGATCCCGCCTGGCGGCGGACCTCATTGATCCGCTTTCGCCAGGCCGGGCCACTCACCGCTTGCGCTGGGTATAAACCGCATCCAGCGTAAATAAAATCAACGCCGCCCAAATGCAGCCGAAGGTCAGCAACTTATCTTGGCCAACCTGCTCGCCGTAGAACGTCACCGCCAACAGAAACATCAGCGTTGGGCCCAGATACTGGAAAAAGCCAAGCGTCGATAAGCGCAAGCGGGTCGCCGCCGCGGTGAAAAACAGCAGCGGCACGGTAGTCACGATCCCGGCGGCCACCAGCAGCAAATTCAGCGACCAGGGGTTGGCGCTCAGATGGCTGGTCGGGCTGTCGGCGATCAGGAACAGATAAATCGCGGCCACGGGCAGCAGCCACAGCGTTTCGATCAGCATCCCGGTTTGCGCATCCACGCCAACTTTTTTGCGCAACAGGCCATAGAAGGCAAAGCTGAACGCCAGCCCCAGGCCGATAATCGGCAGGGAGCCGAACTGCCACAGTTGGATCAGCACCCCGGCGAACGCCAGCGCTACCGCCAGCCACTGCATACGGCGAAAGCGCTCACCAAGAAACAGCATGCCCAGCAGCACGTTGACCAGCGGGTTGATAAAGTAGCCCAGGCTGGCTTCCAGCATGTGGTGGTTATTGACCGCCCAAATGAACAGCAGCCAGTTGCCGCCCACCAGCAGCGCGGTCACCGCCAGCAACAGCAGGCGCCAGGGGTGTTGGCAGGTGGCGCGCACCTGCGGCCAGTGGCGGCCGACGGAAATCAACACCAGCAAAAAGAAGAATGACCAGATCACCCGGTGGGTAAGAATTTCCCCGGCGGGCACCTGTTGGATCAGTTTGAAGTAGACCGGGGCAATACCCCAAATAAAATAGGCGGCCAGGGCGAAGATGATGCCTTGCCGCGTTTGTTGTGCATCCATTGCGTAGCTCTGATGGGAAACGTCGTAACCGCCAAGTGTACTGAAGTTGGCAGGCGGTGTCGCACATTCAATCGCGCAGGGGCTCAGCCGACCAGATAAGTGGCGGTGGCGCTGGCGATATGCAGGTTATCGTGGTTATGCAGCTCCACGCGGGCAACCGACACCTTATTCCCGCTGCGCAGCACCTGCGCGCGGGCGATAAAATGCTGGCCGCGGCCGGGGCGCAAATAATCGACGCGCAGATCGATGGTGCCCATGCGTGCCAGCCGGAATGTCAGCTCTTCTTCCGTCAGCGGCAGCAAGCGTAGCAACGCGCTGCTTACGCAGGCCAGGCCAGCGGCCACGTCCAGCACCGCGGCGATGGCGCCCCCGTGCAGGATGCCCTGCGCCGCATTCCCCACCAGCTTGGGCTGGTTGGCAAAGTGCAGCTCCACGCCGTCGTCGCTGAAATGGTGCAGTTCCAGGCCGAGCTCCTGGTTGAACGGCATGTGGTAGACAAAAATTTCGCCGATCTTTTGGCGGGCGGCTTCCAGGGTGATCGAAGGTTTTGGCGTCATGTCCATTTCTCTGGCGCTGGGCGTAGCGCAGGCCGTCGGTGAATTGTTAAATATTGGTTTATTTTATGGTTGTTTTTCGTTGCTTTCCAGACTAATCCAATAAACGCGTATTGAACTGCGGTAAACTGCTCCGGGCGTGTAAAATGGCGGCTTGAATTTCAGGGCTGTGTTTATTTTTTGAGTGAGGAAAGCTATGCGCATTTTGTCAGGGCTTATGATGGTGCTGGCGCTGATGCCGGCACTGGCACAGGCGGAAGAAACCAAGCAGGCCGTGCAGGATAAACCGGCAGTGCGCGGCAGTATTATCGCCAATCTGCTGCAAACATATGATACGCCGTTTGTTCTTTACCCCTATGAAACCAACTATATTCTTTACACCGACAGCAGCGATATCAATAAAGAAGCGATCAGCACCTATAACTGGTCGAAAAATGCGCGTAAAGACGAAGTAAAATACCAGCTCAGCTTGGCGTTCCCGCTGTGGCGCGGCATTGCGGGCGATAATTCCTTGCTCAGCGCGTCTTATACCCAGCGCTCCTGGTGGCAGCTTTCCAACACCGGCGAGTCTTCACCATTTCGCGAAACCGATTATGAGCCGCAGATTTTCCTCGGTTGGGCGACCGACTATACCGTCGGCGGCTGGACGTTGCGCGATGTGGAAGTCGGCCTTAATCACCAGTCGAACGGCCGCTCGGAGCCGACCTCCCGCAGTTGGAACCGTGCCTATGCGCGCTTTATGGCGCAGAACGGCAACTGGCAGGTGGATATCAAGCCCTGGCTGCGCATCCCGGAAAGCGCAAGCAGCGATGACAACCCGGATATCACCAAATACATGGGCTATTACCGCCTGAAAGTGGGCTACGCCTGGGGCGATAGCGTATTCAGCGCCGAAGGGCACTATAACTGGAACAGCGGTTATGGCGGCGCGGAGCTGGGTTGGAGCTATCCGATCACTCGCCACGTGCGTTTTTACACCCAAGTGTTCAGCGGCTATGGCGAATCGTTGATTGATTATAACTTCCGGCAGACACGGGTTGGCGTTGGTGTCATGCTTAACGATATTATGTAACCTTGCCGCCGCCTTCGGGCGGCGTGATACATCCCTGCGTTTCCAACCTGGAGCCGCGCGGGTACAGCAAATAATGGGGAAGTGAGTGTCTACCGCAGCAGTGATAAACAGAGAGTTGCTGGCAGAGCAGGTATTGCGCGATACTTTTGGTTACCAGCAGTTCCGGCCGGGCCAGCAAGAGATTATCAATACGGCGATCGCCGGGCGTGACTGCCTGGTGGTGATGCCGACCGGCGGCGGTAAATCGTTGTGCTACCAGATCCCGGCGCTGGTGATGGATGGCCTGACGCTGGTGGTCTCTCCCCTGATCTCCCTGATGAAAGACCAGGTGGATCAACTGCTGGCCTATGGCGTATCGGCGGCCTGCTACAACTCGACGCAGACCCGCGAGCAGCAACTGGCAGTGATGGCCGGCTGCCGCAGCGGCGAGGTGAAAATGCTGTACATCGCGCCAGAACGCTTGATGATGGACAGCTTCCTGGAATTGTTGGATCGCTGCCAGCCGGCGCTGCTGGCGGTGGATGAAGCGCACTGTATCTCGCAGTGGGGGCACGATTTCCGCCCGGAATATCGTGCGCTCGGCCAACTGAAACAGCGCTATCCTTCGATGCCGGTGATCGCCCTGACTGCTACGGCCGATGAGGCCACGCGCGGCGATATTGTGCGCCTGCTGGCGTTGCAGGATCCGTTGATTCAGGTCAGCAGCTTCGACCGGCCGAATATCCGTTACACGCTGGTTGAGAAGTTCAAACCGCTCGATCAGCTCTGGCGCTTTGTGCAGGATCAGCGCGGCAAAAGCGGCATCATTTACTGCAACAGCCGCGCCAAGGTGGAAGATACCGCCGCGCGCCTGCAAAGCCGCGGCCTGAGCGTGGCGGCCTACCATGCCGGGCTGGACAACGAACGCCGTGCGCAGGTGCAGGAAGCGTTCCAGCGTGACGATCTGCAGGTGGTGGTCGCGACCGTGGCCTTCGGCATGGGCATCAATAAACCCAACGTGCGTTTTGTGGTGCATTTCGACATCCCGCGCAACATCGAATCCTACTATCAGGAAACCGGCCGTGCCGGGCGCGACGGCCTGCCGGCGGAAGCCATCCTGTTGTACGATCCGGCCGATATGGCCTGGCTGCGCCGCTGCCTGGAAGAAAAGCCGGCTGGGCAGCAGTTGGATATCGAGCGCCACAAGCTCAATGCGATGGGCGCCTTTGCGGAAGCGCAAACCTGCCGGCGCCTGGTGTTGCTTAACTACTTCGGCGAAGGCCGGCAGCAAGCCTGCGGCAACTGCGATATTTGCCTGGATCCGCCCAAACGTTACGACGGGCTGGAAGACGCGCGCAAAGCGCTATCGGCCATCGGCCGGGTGGGGCAACGCTTTGGTATCGGCTATGTGGTTGAGGTGTTGCGCGGCGCCAATAACCAGCGCATCCGCGAATTCGGCCATGACAAGCTGCCGATCTACGGCCTGGGCCGCGATAAAACCACCGAACACTGGACCAGCGTGCTGCGCCAACTGATTCATCTGGGCTTTATCACGCAGAACATCGCCATGCACTCGGCGCTGCAACTGACCGAAGCCGCCCGCCCGGTATTGCGCGGCGAGGTGGCGTTGCAGCTGGCGGTGCCGCGTATCCAAAGCTTGAAGCCGCGCAGCAGCGCCAATCAGAAATCCTACGGCGGCAACTACGATCGCAAGCTGTTCGCCAAGTTGCGTAAGCTGCGCAAGTCGATCGCCGACGAAGAGAATATCCCGCCTTACGTGGTGTTCAACGACGCCACGCTGCTGGAAATGGCGGAGCAGATGCCGACCCGCGCTAGCGAGCTGCTGAGCGTGAACGGCGTCGGCCAGCGCAAGCTGGAGCGGTTTGGTACCCCGTTTATGGCCATGATCCGCGATCATCTTGCGGATGACGAATAAGGATAACTCACGATGCTAATGCTGTTTTTTACCGTCGCCCTGGTGCATTTTATTGCGCTGATGAGTCCCGGGCCGGACTTCTTTTTTGTTTCGCAAACCGCGGCCAGCCGCTCACGCCGGGAAGCGATGATGGGCGTGGCCGGTATCTCGCTTGGCATCGTGGTGTGGGCGGGCGTGGCGCTGATGGGCCTGAACCTGATCCTGCAAAAAATGGCCTGGCTGCACCAGATCATTATGGTGGGCGGGGGCACTTACCTGTGCTGGATGGGGTGGCAACTGTTGCGTTCAGCCCGTGCGCAGCACCGCCAACCGTTAGCCGCGCCGGCGGAAGTGAAAGTGGCGTTGCCAAAAGCCGGGCGCAGTTTTCTGCGTGGCCTGCTGACCAACCTGTCCAACCCAAAGGCGGTGATTTATTTCGGCAGCGTGTTTTCGCTGTTCGTCGGCGATAACGTGGGCGCCGGCGCACGGTGGGGGTTATTTCTGCTGATTGTGGCGGAAACGTTTATCTGGTTCAGCCTGGTGGCGGTGGTGTTTGCGCTGCCGGCCATGCGCCGCGGTTACCAGCGCCTGGCTAAGTGGATTGACGGGCTGGCGGGGGTGCTGTTCACCGGCTTTGGCCTGCACCTGATCTTTACCCGTTAAGCTTCCGGCCCGGGTTGCGCCCGGGCGTTCACCCACGCGTTATCACGCCTTTCTGGCCGTCGCCAGCAGCCCTGCCACCAGAATAAACAGCGAACCGAAAATCCGGTTGAGCAGCCGCATTTGGCGCGGCGTTTTCAGCCAGCCGGCAATACGTTTGGCCAGCGTGGCGTAACCGATCATCACAATAATATCCACCACGACCGTGGTGACGCCCAGCACGACATACTGCTCGGTTTGGGGTTGATGCGGCACGATGAACTGCGGGAACAGCGCGGCCAGGAACACGATGCTTTTCGGGTTGGTGAGGTTGACCAGCACCGCTCGGCGGAACAGACGGCGGCGTGGCATATGGCCGGCCAGCGTGTGCAGATCCAATGCGCCGGCGGCGCGCCACTGCTGAATCCCCAGCCATACCAGGTAGGCGGCGCCCAACCATTTCAGGATCTCAAACGCCAGCAGCGATTGCGATACCAACGCGCCCAGGCCGATGCCGACCAGCACGATATGAATCGCCAGGCCGACCTGTAAACCGGCGATCGATGCCGCTGCGCCGCGGTAACCGTGGCTGATACCCGTGCTCATGGTATTGATGGCGCCGGAGCCTGGTGAAAGGCTAAGGATAAGGGTTGTCAGCAGATAGGTTAACCACCAGTCAAAGGTCATTGTGTGCTCCCTGTGCGCACCGATTTGTGCCAAAATACTACGCTATACCCGTCATACTTCAAGTTGCAGGTGTGTTGGCTGCGCTCAGTCACCCGAATCACTTACCTGAGTAAGCTCATCGGGATGCCTTCCCTTGCCGCCTTCCTGCAACTCGAATTATTTAGGGTATATACCCGCCATACTTCAAGTTGCAGATGCGTCGGCTGCGGGGGTTATGGCAACGGCGCTCTGGCGGCATTCATTTGCCACCTTTCGGTAACATTATCGCCTATCGGGTATAGTATGATTTCTTGTGCCAGCGGTCACATTTGTTACACAGGGAAAGGCACCGATGACCTCGTTTACATTCAACACCGATGACTGGTTAACGCGCGAAACACAGTTTGCCGCGTTCGCCACCGGGCCGTTGTTGGACTTTTGGCACCAGCGTGAAGAAGGTGAGTTTACCGGCGTTGACGGCGTGCCTATTCGCTACGTGCGCTTTTGCTCTATGCGCCATCATCGGGTGGTGGTGGTCAGCCCCGGCCGTATCGAAAGCTACGTGAAATACCCTGAGGTGGCTTACGATCTGTTCCATCGTGGCTTTGACGTGATGATTATCGATCACCGTGGCCAGGGGCGCTCTGGGCGGTTGCTGGCCGATTCGCACCGTGGCCATGTGGTAAACTTCACCGACTACGTCGATGATTTTGAAAATTTTTACTTGAAGCAGGTGGCGCCGCGCGGTTATCGGCAGTGTTATGCGCTGGCCCATTCGATGGGCGGGGCGATACTAGCACTGTTTCTGGCACGCCGGCCCAGTGCCTTTGACGCCGCCGCACTGTGCGCGCCAATGTTTGGCATCCACTTGCCGATGCCGGGCTGGGTGGCAGGCCAGATCCTCAACTGGGCGGAAAGGCACCCGCCGATGCGCGATTACTACGCGGTGGGCACCGGCCAGTGGCGGCCGCTGCCGTACGTGGTCAACATGCTGACCCACAGCCGCGAGCGTTATCGCCGCAATCTGCGTTATTACGCCGATTACCCGGAACTGCGGGTCGGTGGGCCAACCTATCACTGGGTGCGGGAGAGTATCTGGGCCGGGCATCAGGTGATAGCCATGGCGGCGAAAATAACCACGCCGCTTTTATTATTACAGGCCAGTGAGGATCGGGTTGTCGATAACCACGCTCATTTGGCTTTTTGTCAGGCAATGTCAGACGCGGGGCACCCTTGTAAAGGAGGCAAACCGCGGGTTATCAAAGGTGCACGCCATGAGATCCTGTTTGAGCGGGACGAGATGCGCGCCGAAGCATTGAACGTAATCCTGCGCTTCTTTGCTCAACACCCATTCAGCGGCGCCCGCGCCGCCGATAATTCCATCAGAGGTTAGAACGTATCGCTATGTATCATGTCGTTGCATCCGATTTAGATGGCACGCTGCTATCGCCCGACCACACGCTGACGCCGTTTGCCAAAGAAACGTTGAGGTTGCTGACGCAGCGCGGCGTACATTTTGTTTTCGCCACTGGGCGCCATCACGTTGACGTTTCGCAGATCCGCGATAACCTCGAAATCAGCGCTTTTATGATCACCTCCAACGGCGCACGGGTGCATAACACGGCGGGCGATCTGATCTTCAGCCACGATCTGGACGCGGACATTGCGCGCGATCTCTACGGCATTGTGCATAACAATCCGCATATCACCACCAACGTTTACCGTAACGACGATTGGTACATTGACCGCGAAAGCCCGGAGCAGAAGGAATTCTTCCAGGAGTCGATCTTCAAATATCACCTGTTTGAACCGGCTCTGCTGGACACCGACGGCGTGTGCAAGGTGTATTTCACCTGTGACGATCACGAAAAGCTATTGCCGTTGGAAGACGCTATCAACGCCCGCTGGGGCGATCGGGTTAATGTCAGCTTCTCATTCCCCACTTGCCTGGAAGTGATGGCCGGCGGCGTCTCGAAAGGGCGGGCATTGGATGAAGTGGCGAAAATCATGGGCTATACGCTCAAAGATTGCATCGCCTTCGGCGACGGAATGAACGATCTGGAAATGCTGTCGATGGCCGGCAAAGGCTGCATCATGCGCGATGCCCACCAGCGCCTAAAGAACAAGCTGCCCCAGCTCGACGTGATTGGCTCTAACGTGGATGACGCCGTGCCGCACTATCTGCGCAAGATGTTCCTGTCTTAAGCGGTTATCACCGGGGCGTGATGTTTGCGCCCCTGGCTTTTCCAGCCCGCTTCATGCTTGCACTTTAATGAAACGGTTTACTGATCCATCACCGCCGCGGATTTACGCTGCCCCTGTTTTTGCAGGAACTGCACGGCTTTGTCCGGGAAATCGGTGAACACGCCATCAGCGCCGGCCCGGTTATAGATTACGTCAAACAGTTGGGTGACGTTGGTGACGTATTTCGGCAGCGCGTCGGCGCGGATGGTGAACGGGTGCACCTGCAGCCGGCTGGCATGCGCCTCTTTCGTCATCGTCGTCAGCACCACCTTGCCCGGCTGTGATTGGTCAGCGGCGACCAGCATATGGTAATCCGGCCCGATGCCGTCGGCGTATTGGGCAATTTGTTTCATCGCCCCTGGTTTGAACATCCAGTCGTAGTCATAGTTGACCCACTTGCCGTCCGGCTGCTGTTGGTAAGTTTCATGCCAGTCGGTATAGGCGATCAGCTGTATCAGCTTCAAGTCCATCCCCATGGCGGGTTCCAGCGTGTTCTTGATGCGTTTCAATTCGTTGGCGTCAAAGCATTGCAGGTAGACGTTGTCGTTTTTGCCGGTATAGCCATACTGCTTCAGCACCGCTAACACCTTGCTGGAAATATCTTTGCCTTCCTGCCGGTGGAACCACGGCGCTTTGATTTCCGGGTAGATACCGATATTTTTGCCGGTGGAGTGGTTCAGGCCCTGAACAAACTCGATTTCTTCCTGGAAAGTATGCACACGGAAGCTCGACTTGCCCATCGGGAAGCGGCCGGGGTAGCTTTGTACCGCTTTGCCGTCCTTGATGGTGAACCCTTCGGTGAACGCCAGCGATTTGATCTCCGCCAGGGTGAAATCGATGGCGTAATAGCGGCCGTCTTTACGCATGCGATCCGGGAAGCGTTGCGCCACGTCGGTTACGCGATCCAGATAGTGATCGTGCAGCACCACCAGCTCGTCATCCTTGGTCATCACCAGATCTTGTTCAAGGAAATCGGCGCCTTGCGCATAGGCCATTGCCTTGGCCGACAGGGTATGTTCCGGCAGATAACCGCTGGCGCCGCGATGGGCAATCACCAGCTTATCGGCGGCGTAGGCCGTGCTGTTCATTGCGGCGGCGAATAAAATGCCTGCCAATAAGGTATTGATCTGAGTCCGCATGTTCTTCTCCATAAGTGCACAGGGAATAAAAAGGCCGCAATGCGGCCTGTAAAGGTTACTGCGGCTATATGACAGTTAGCCGCGTTTGTTGGCCAGCGCGGCGTGGTGCTTCTTCTCGCTTAGCATGGTCAGCAGCAGCAGGATAACCGCCAGCATGCTGCCGCCGATCATCACCATAAAGCCGCCGTCCCAGCCGAAGAAATCCACTGTGTAGCCGACGATGGCGCTGGCGGCCACCGAACCGCCCAGGTAGCCGAACAGGCCGGTGAAGCCCGCCGCCGTGCCGGCGGCTTTCTTCGGCGCCAGCTCCAGAGCGTGCAGGCCGATCAGCATGACCGGGCCGTAAATCAGGAAGCCGATAACCAACATACACATCATATCCACCGTCGGGTTGCCGGGTGGGTTCAGCCAGAACACGATGGTGGCGATGGTCACCAGCGTCATGAAGAACACGCCGGTGGCGCCGCGGTTGCCTTTGAACACTTTGTCCGACATCCAGCCGCACAGCAACGTGCCGGGAATACCGGCATATTCGTACAGGAAGTAAGCCCAGGATGATTTATCCAGCGCGAAGTGCTTCACCTCTTTCAGATAGGTCGGCGACCAGTCCAGCACGCCGTAGCGCAGCAGATAGACAAACACGTTGGCGACGGCGATGTACCACAGCAGTTTGTTTGGCAGTACGTACTGCATGAAGATCTGTTTTGCGGTCAGCTCCTGTTCCGCTTCTTCGCTGTAATCGCTCGGGTAGTCGTTTTTGTATTCTTCAATCGGCGGCAGGCCGCAGGATTGCGGGGTATCGCGCATCAGGCCAAAGGCGATCAGCGCGACCAGAACTGCGCCGAAGGCCGGCATATACAGCGCCGCATGCCAGTCGTTGAACCAGGCCATCCCCAGCAGGAACAGCAGCGGCGGCAGGCCGCCGCCCACGTTATGAGCGCAGTTCCACACCGAAACGATGCTGCCGCGTTCTTTTTGCGACCACCAGTGCACCATGGTACGGCCGCACGGAGGCCACCCCATGCCCTGGAACCAGCCGCACAGGAACAGCAGCACAAACATGACGGCGATACTGGAAGTCGCCCAGGGCACAAAACCCATAAACAGCATCACCGCCGCCGCCAGGATCAGCCCGGCGGGCAGGAACACGCGCGGGTTGGAACGATCGGATACCGAACCCATGATAAATTTGGAAAACCCATAGGCGATGGAAATGCCGGACAGCGCAAAGCCCAGATCGCCACGGCTAAAGCCTTGATCGATCAGGTATGGCATCGCCAGGGTAAAGTTTTTACGCACCAGATAGTAAGCGGCATAGCCGAAGAAAATTCCCATAAAAATCTGCCAGCGCAGTTTGCGGTAGAGCGGGTCCACCTGTTCTGCCGGCACACGGGCGGTGTGGGCTGCGGGCTTGAAAATACTCAACATTCTTGCCTCCGATGGCTTGTATTGTTTATGTCATCAACCGTTCGTTGTGAGGGATAGAGGTCGCGTTATCAGGATCATGTTTCATCACCGGCGCCATCCTAGTGAAAGCCCAGAGTGCCAACTGTGATGAATCGCGCATTTGTTACAGTTTTATGAAGGCATGGCGGATTTTGAGTGATTCGTTAACGTTATGAAATAGATAAGCGGCTGCAAGGCGTGATGATGTTCACAAATATGGTTTTTTATGGACATTGTATTTTCGTTTCTTGCTCGTTTTTGTTTCTTATCAAACAAAAACCTCACGGATTGTGGATAAATAAACCCATAACCACAGCGTTTGGGGGCTTAAATGGGCCACAATGCACCTGGCAGCGAAACGGATGTGATCATTATCGGCGGCGGAGCGACCGGGGCGGGGATCGCCCGTGACTGCGCGCGCCGTGGCCTGCGCTGCATCCTGTTGGAACGGTATGACATCGCCACTGGGGCCACCGGGCGCAATCATGGCCTGTTGCACAGCGGCGCGCGCTATGCGGTAACGGATAGCGAATCCGCGCGCGAATGTATTGAAGAAAATCGCATCCTCAAGCGTATCGCCCACCACTGTATCGAACGCACCGACGGCCTGTTTATTACGTTGCCGCAGGATTCGCTGGACTATCAGCAGCAGTTTATCGCTGCCTGCCGGCAGGCGGACATTAACGCGCAGGCTATCGATCCGCAACTGGCGCTGCGCCTGGAACCGGCGGCCAATCCGGCGTTAATCGGTGCGGTGAGGGTGCCTGACGGCACTGTCGATCCATTCCGCCTGACCGCCGCCAATATGCTTGATGCCCGTGAACACGGCGCGCAAATCTTCACCTATCACCAGGTGACCAGCCTACTGCGCAGCGGCGATCGGGTGACCGGCGTGCGCGTTTTTGACCATCAGTCGGCGCGGCAGTACGCCCTTCATGCCCCGGTGGTGGTTAACGCGACCGGTATCTGGGGCCAACAAATCGCGGAATATGCCGATCTGCGCGTGCGTATGTTCCCGGCTAAAGGGGCATTGCTGATCCTTGGGCACCGTATCAATAACATGGTAATCAACCGCTGCCGCAAGCCGGCGGACGCCGACATCCTGGTGCCGGGCGATACCATCTCGCTGATTGGCACGACCTCAACCCACATTGATTACGACCAGATCGACAATATGGTGGTGACGCCGCAGGAAGTGGAGATCCTGATCCGCGAAGGCGCGCTGTTGGCGCCGGCGCTGGCGCAGACCCGTATCCTGCGGGCCTATGCCGGGGTGCGGCCGCTGGTGGCCAGCGATGACGATCCTTCCGGACGTAACGTCAGCCGTGGCATCGTACTGCTGGATCACGCCGCCCGCGACGGGCTGGAAGGCTTTATCACCATCACCGGCGGCAAACTGATGACCTACCGTCTGATGGCCGAATGGGCCACCGATAAGGTTTGTGAAAAACTCGGGGTTAACGTGCCGTGCAGCACTGCGGCGGCTGTGTTGCCCGGCTCCGAGCGCACGGCGGAGGAAACGGCGCGCGGCGCGGCCGGCCTGCCCGCCAGCATTCGCGGCTCGGCGGTATACCGCCACGGCGATCGCGCCGGTCTGGTGCCGGCTGGCAGCCGTCTGGACAACAGCCTGGTGTGCGAGTGCGAAGCCGTCACCGCCGGGGAAGTGCGCTACGCGGTGAATGCGTTGGCGGTGAATAACCTGATCGATCTCCGCCGCCGCACCCGCGTCGGCATGGGCACCTGCCAGGGCGAGCTGTGCGCCTGCCGCGCCGCCGGGTTGTTGGCGCGCTTTAAGGCGGCCACGCCGCTGCAGTCGATCGCCCAGCTATCCCATTTCCTTAACGAACGTTGGAAGGGCGTGCGGCCCATCGCCTGGGGGGATGCGTTACGCGAAAGCGAATTCACCAGTTGGGTTTATCAGGGGCTGTGCGGGCTTGATGAAGGCGCTGGGCAGGAGGCCGAAGATGCAATTTGACGTGGTGGTGATTGGCGGCGGGTTAGCCGGCCTGAGCTGCGCGATCCGCCTGGCGGAACGCGGCAAGCGCTGCGCGGTGATCGGCGCTGGGCAAAGCGCGCTCTACTTTTCTTCCGGTTCGCTTGATTTACTGGCGCGCCTGCCCGACGGCTCGCCGGTGGCCAGGCCGCTGGATGCGTTGCTCGCGCTGGCGCAGCAGGCGCCACAGCACCCCTACAGCCTGATCGGCGCCGCGCAGGTGGCGGTGCTGGCCGGGGAAGCGGAACAGCTGTTGCAGCGCTGCGGCGTGCCTTTGCAGGGCAGTTGTGTTCTCAATCATCTGCGCATTACGCCGCTTGGCACGCAGCGCGCCACCTGGCTTAGCCCGCAGGCGGTGCCCACCGCGCCATGGCAAGGGCAACTGCCCTGGCAAAAGGTTGCCGTGGTGGGCATCGAGGGTTTTCTTGATTTCCAACCACAGCTGACCGCCAGCGCGCTGGCGCGCGAGCAGGGCATCACGGCTTGGGTGGAACAGCTGCATTTGCCGGCGCTGGATCGCCTGCGTAATAACCCCAGTGAGTTCCGTGCGGTGAATATCGCCCGGGTGCTGGATCGGGCGGAAAATATCGCCGCGCTGGGGCAGGCCTTGCACCCGTTGGTGGCCGATGCACAAGCGCTGTTCCTGCCGGCCTGCTTGGGGCTGGAAAGCGAACAACCACTGGCGATGCTGCGTACGGCGCTCGGCAAGCCGGTGTGCCTGTTGCCAACGTTGCCGCCTTCGGTACTGGGGATGCGGCTGCACCAGGCGCTGCGCCAACGCCTGCAGCGGTTGGGCGGCGTGTTTATGCCCGGCGACGCCGTGCAGCGGGCAGAACTGACGCAGGGGCGGGTGACCTGCCTGTATACCCGCAACCATGGCGACATTCCGCTGCGCCCGCAGCAGGTGGTGTTGGCCAGCGGCAGTTTCTTCAGCAACGGGCTGGTGGCCGAATTTGATCGGATACGGGAGCCGGTGTTCGGGCTGGACGTGTTCAGCAAAGCCGAGCGGGCTGACTGGAGCCGGGCTGATTTCTTCGCGCCGCAGCCTTATTTGCAGTTCGGCGTGCGCACCGATAATCAACTGCGAGCGCAGAAGCAGGGCAAAGCCATACCGAATCTGTATGCCATCGGGGCGGTGACGGGCGGTTTTGATCCGCTGTACCAAGGGTGCGGCGGCGGCGTTTCGCTCATCGGGGCGTTACATGTCGCGCAACAGATCCTTGCGCAAGGGGAAGCCGCATGAGCCTCTCGAAAGACCAGAGTTTTGAAAGCTGCATCAAATGCACGGTCTGCACCACTTATTGCCCGGTGGCGCAGGTTAATCCGCTGTACCCCGGGCCGAAGCAGGCGGGGCCCGATGGCGAACGCCTGCGGCGCAAGGATCCGGCGCTGTATGACGAAGCGCTGAAATACTGCACCAATTGCAAACGCTGTGAGGTGGCTTGCCCATCGGACGTCAAGATTGGCGACATCATCCAGCGCGCCCGCGCGGAATACGGCCACGGCAAACTGACGTTGCGCGATGCGATCCTTAGCCACACCGATTTGATGGGCACACTGTCGACGCCGTTCGCGCCTATCGTCAATACCGCCACCGGCCTGCCGCCGGTGCGCATATTATTGGATAAGGCGCTGAAGATTGACCACCGGCGCACGTTGCCGAAATATTCGTTCGGCACCTTTCGCCGTTGGTATCGCCAGCAAGCGTCGGCGCAGCAGCGTTATGCCGAACAAGTGGCGTTTTTTCACGGCTGCTTTGTGAACTACAACCATCCGCAACTGGGCAAGGATCTGATCGCTGTATTCAATGCGCTGGATATTGGCGTGCAGTTGCTCAAACAGGAGAAATGCTGCGGCGTGCCGCTGATCGCCAACGGTTTTATCAAACAGGCGAAAAAGCAGGCCAACGCCAACCTGCAATCGCTGCGTGACATGGTGCTGACGCGCGGGATACCGGTGGTGGCGACCTCATCAAGCTGCACTTTTACCCTGCGGGATGAATACCCGCACCTGTTGGACGTCGATACGGCAGCGGTGCGCGATCGGGTTGAGCTGGCCACACGCTATCTTTACCGCCTGCTAAGCCAGGGGCGCCGCCTGCCTTTGCGCCATACGCCGCTGCGCGTGGCGTATCATACGCCCTGCCATATGGAGAAAATGGGCTGGACGGCCTACACGCTGGAACTGTTGCGGCAGATCCCGGGGCTGGAGTTGATCGTATTGGACTCACAGTGCTGCGGCATCGCTGGCACCTATGGCTTTAAATCGGAGAACTATGCCACGGCACAGGGGATTGGCGCCGGGTTGTTCCGCCAGATTGCGGAAAGCGGGGTTGATTTGGTGGTGACCGATTGTGAAACCTGCAAATGGCAGATTGAAATGTCGACCGGCAAACGCTGTGAGCACCCGATCACCCTGCTGGCGCAGGCACTGGCGTAATCGGCCGGATGCGCCCTCCAGGTTGGGAGGGCGCAGGCTGGCGTTATTGCTGCAGCTTCAGGGTATTGATCACCCCTTCCGCCTGGCTTTGCGCCTGCTGCTGGTTATCCGCCGGCAGCGTGATCTGGATGGTCAGCAATTGGTTGTCCAGTGTGCCGATCAGGATCGAAGAGTAGGCTTTCTCGCCGCCACTGGTGATGATGCTGTCCAACTGGCGCAGCGGAACACCATCGATTTCAATGGCTTTGTTGGTGATCACCTGCAGGTTGGCATCGCGGGAGCGTTGCTTCTCTTCCAGCCGTTGGCCCAGCGTTTCCAGGCTGTCGGCAGTTTTATCGCCCAGGATCACGATCACCGCGCGTTGGCCGGAGCTGTCGGCATAAACGTGCATGTTGTTCGCCTGATTGCCCAGCTTGCCGCTCTGATCGGTCATGCCGTTTGGCAGGGTAAAGACCAGTTTCCCGCCCAGCAGGCTAACCTGTGAGCCTGTCTGGGCGTTGGCGGCGGCGGTGTTGCTACTGCTGTTATTGCTGCTGTTGCCCGCCGGCGCCTGGGTTTCCTGGGTTTGTCCGTCGCAGGCGGCAAGGCCCAGCGCAATCAGGCCAATACCCACTACTTTTACTATTTTTCGCATGGGGCTTCCTTTTTCCTTACAGGTCGTTTTCTCCATGTATCGCAACGTATTCCACGCTGAAATGCAAGGCAGATGTTGTTATAAGCGTTTTTCTAGCATCAGCCGATAGTCAGCCACTTCGCCTTTCTTTTCCAGTGCAATAATCTGATAACCGCGGGCGATCACCGCTAATGTTCATGCAGGTAAAGTATGGTGCGTATCAGCAAAAATGCCGGTCAGTTGAGCTGCAGCTCGCCGTCCTGGCGGCGCACAGCCAGCCGTTTCAGCAGCATATTGAGCAACACGCCATACATCGGCAGGAAGAACAGCATGCAGATCATCACCTTGAAGCTGTAATCCACCAGGGCGATCTCCACCCAGTTGGCGGCCATAAAGGCATCGCTGCTCTTGTAGAAGGCGATAAAGAAAAAGGCCAGCGTATCGCTGATGTTGCCAAGGAACATGGAGGCTGCCGGCGCCACCCACCAGGCGCTGCGTTGGCGCAGCCGGTTGAAGACGTGCACGTCCAGGATCTGGCCAAGCACATAGGCCATGAAGCTGGCCGCCGCGATGCGCGCGACAAACAGGTTGAAGCTGCCCAGGGCGCTAAAGCCCTGCCATTCACCCTGATAGGTGACGGTCGAAATCACATAGGAAATGAACAGCGCGGGTACCATCACCGCCAGGATAATCCGCCGGGCCAACGGGGCGCCAAAGATGCGAACGGTTAAATCGGTCGCCAGGAAGATAAACGGGAACGTGAAGGCCCCCCAGGTGGTATGGAAGCCAAAAAGGGTAATCGGCAGCTGCACCAGGTAGTTACTGGAGGTGATGATGGCAATATGGAATAGCGATAGCCAAACTAACGCGATTAAGCGTTGTTGGGGAGTAAATGCATACATGATGTCGCCTTTTTAGTGATGGGGTGAGGGAACCCAGGGATAAACTTTGCGTATTTTACGTGCGCGGCGGCATGATACGCGTTTGCGCAACCAATGCAACGGTTAAATTTGAAGCAAACGTTAACGTATCTTGCGCATAAAAACCACTGGCGTAAACTAAGCGCCAATCAGATTTGGCGGTTGCCCGCTGCACTACGTTGTGGATTAAGAAAGAGTATGAGTGACATTTTTTCCCAGGCGGACCAGACGCTTGATGCGCTGGGGCTGCGCTGCCCGGAACCGGTGATGATGGTGCGCAAAACCGTGCGTCATATGAATGAAGGCGAAACGCTGCTAATCCTCGCCGACGATCCGGCCACCACCCGTGATATTCCGGGTTTTTGCCGTTTTATGGAACATACCCTGCTGGCGCAGGAAACCGATAAAACCCCCTACCGGTATTTGCTGCGCAAAGGGCAATAACATCGATCAAACCCTCTGGCCGCCGGGCCAGAGGGCTGATTTCACTTCTGTTTCTTCAATAGCCGCAGCGCGTTGGCGGTAACCAGCGCGGTGGCGCCCGAGTCCGCCAGCACCGCCAGCCACAGCCCGGTCAGCCCAAACAGGCTGGTGACCAGGAAGATCGCTTTCAGGCCAAGCGCGATGGTGATGTTTTGGCGGATGTTGGCGTGGGTCGCGCGCGAAATGCGGATCATGTCCGCCACGCCCTGCAGGCGGTTGTGGGTCAGCGCCGCATCGGCGGTTTCCAACGCCACGTCGGTACCGTTGCCCATGGCAACGCCAATACTGGCTGCCTTCATTGCCGGCGCGTCGTTGATACCGTCGCCGATCATGGCGGTTTTACGCGTGGCGCTCAGCGCCACCATGGCCTGCACTTTATCTTCCGGCAACAGCCCGGCGCGGTAATCCAACCCCAACTGGCCGGCAATGGCCGCTGCGGCGCGCGGGTTATCGCCGGTCAACATCACGCTGCGTATGCCCAACTGCTCCAGCGCGGCGATTGCCTGGCGCGCATCGCTGCGCACCGTGTCGCGCAGCGCCAGCAGCCCCAGCGGGCGACCGTCTTCCAACACTACCACCACGGTTTTGCCAGCGTTTTCCAACTGGGCTATGCGCGCTTGCCAGTCGGCGGTCAGCGGGTTTTCCGTCAGCTTGCTGGGGGCGGCGATCAGAATCGTTTTTCCATCGATAACGCCCGAGACGCCGATCCCCGCCAGCGCCCGGCGGTTTTGCGCCGACGGCAATGCCGTTTGCCCGGCGTGCCGGATAATGGCCTGCGCCAGCGGGTGATGCGAGCCCGCTTCCACCGCCGCGGCCAGCGCCAGCAGCCGTTGCTCATCCACCTCGGCGCCCGGCTGTACGTCGGTGACTGCGGGCTTGCCTTCGGTCAGCGTGCCGGTTTTATCAAAGGCGATGGTTTCCACCTGCCCAAGTTGCTCCAGCGCTGCGCCGCCTTTAATCAGCACGCCGCGGCGGGTGGCCGCCGCCAGCCCGGACGTGATGGCCGCCGGGGTCGAGATCACCAGCGCGCACGGGCAGCCGATCAGCAACAGCGTCAAGCCGCGGTATACCCAGGTTTCCCACGGCAGGGAGAACAGCAGCGGCGGAATCAGGATCACCAGCACTGCCAGCAGCATGATGGCCGGGGTGTAATAGCGGCTGAAGCGATCGAGAAAACGCTCAATCGGCGCCCGGCGCTCTTCGGCTTCTTCAATCAACTGCAGGATGCGGTCGATGGCGCTTTTACCCGGCTCAGAGACCACTTTCATCAGCGAGACACGATCGGCCACCAGGCTGCCGGCGGCGACCTTTTCACCCTGCTGGCGTTCCACCGGCACTGATTCGCCGGTCAGCGCGCTTTCATCAAAGCTGGCGAACGGGCTGAGCAGTTCGGCATCCACCGGCAGGCGCGAACCGGGCGCCACTTCGATCATATCGCCCGGCCGCAGGCTGGCGACCGGCACCGTTTCCCGCACATCGTTGTTGATACGCAGCGCCTGTTCCGGCACCAGCGCCATGAGCGCGCTAACGCCGCGGCGGGCGCGATTGGCGGCGAAAGACTCCAGATGTTCGCCAATCATGAATAGCAGCAATACCATCGCCGCCTCGGCGGTTGCGCCGATAAACAGCGCCCCGATGGCGGCAACGCTCATCAGTGTTTCAATGGCGAACGGCGTGCCGGAGCGGATCAGCCGCAGTGCCTGGGTGGCAACGGGGTACAGGCCCACCAGGGTGGTGAGGGTGAAGGCGATGCGCCCGAATGCCGGGTTGACGGCCTCTATCACCGCGCTGGCGGCCATTAATGCTATCAGCACTATCAATGGGCCAAACTCGCGCAGGCGAGCGGTTGCGGCTTTGGCGGCGGCTGGAGCTTGGGCATCAAGCAGGCTGAAACCGGCGTTTTGCACCGCGTTTTGCACATGAACGCTGATGTCGCTTTGGGCATCGACCACCAGCTTTTCGGTGGCGAACAGTACGCGCGCGCTATCAACGCCGGGCAGGGCGATAACGGCATTTTCAATTTTGCGTGCGCAGGAAGGGCAATCCATTCCGTTGATTTTCCAACTGAAACGCTGGCCGCCGGCGGGGGGCCTGTCGCTTTCCTCGTCCGGCGCCTCGCTCGCCAGGCTGCAGCAATCCGCGTTGGCCGCTGGCTCCTGTTCATGCGTTTGCGCAGCTTCAGCGCAGCAATGGCTGGCGGTGCTGCTGCAACCGTGCTGGGTTTTCGCATGGCTGTGCTGGCAGCCGCAGTGGCTTGATGGGTGTTGGTGCTCCTGATGCTGTGCTTTATGGGTCTGCATAACGCCCCCTGATTGGTAGTTAACGGTGTTCATGCATGAACTCTACACCCTGGAGTTGGCTCCAGAGTCAAGTGCCAAATGAGAACCGTTGCTAACGGCGTCTTAGGGGGAACGTGCGCCCGGTAATGCCAGAGCCTGCGCCGGCGTGCCGCCAGCGCAGATCACCGACCGGTGCGCTACAGGTACAGCGAACGGACGATCAGGAAGTGGCCGACAAAATAGCAAAACGCCACAATGGCGTCCGAAGCGCGGAAGGTAAAACGGTAGCGGTTCAGCAGCCACACGATGTTCGCCAGCAACAGCAGCGAGGTGCCCACCAGCAGCGAGAAGCCAAAATCGGTGCTGCGCAGGAAGTACTGTTCGCCCGCCAGCCATACCATCAGCAGCGTCATCGCCACCAACGCGACGATCGGCCAGCGCAGGTTTTCCAGCTTGCTCCAAATGGTGGCCAGCAGCAGGGCGCCGATGATCAACAGCGTCAGCGGCAGTGGCCAAAACAGGCTGAACGTCATCTGGCTGGCGAAGCTGAGCGTATACAGCAGATGCGAAAGAAAGAACGCGCCGATGGCGTACAGCACCCGCTCGCGCGGCAACAGTAATAGCGCATCGCCGATCAGCGTGGCCAACAGGCCAAGAACCAGCAGATAACCGGCGGCGTTGAGCACCGGTGCTTGCCAGGCCAGCAACAACAGCAGCAACAGGGTGACCGGCTTGAATACCCAGCGCTGCCAGCGTGGGCCGCGGTAGGTTGCGTCAACGAATAGCCAACCGGAAAAGAAGACGGCGAGGAAGGGCCAACTCATAGATTTTCCTTATTCATTAGGGACGGTCACCCGCTCCAAAGTTTCCAATGTGATGCTGCCAGTGTAGGTGCCCCGCCCAGGATCGACAATGCTTTCTTCCTGGTGTTATGGTGGCGACGGTTCTGATGGGCAAAGGAAAGAGAAAATGAGTAAGCCGCCGTTGATTGTGGTTGCCGTGTTGGTGCTGATCGCCGTGATGGCAACGCACCGTTATTTCAGCCAGCGCCGCGTGGAGGCGGAAAACGATCGCGCGCCGGTGCTCACCCAGCAGGTGAGGGTGACGGAAAAACGGGAAATCCCCGACACCCGCAACCGCTCGCGCCAGCGTGAACATATCGTCAATGAGCCGATGCGTTATGAGGTGGTGTTCCAGCCGCTGCGCGGCGGCGAGGCGATCACGCTGCGGCTCAAGCAGCCGCAGTACAACCAGATTGAACAAGGCGCCCAGGGCACGTTAAGCCTGCAGGGAACACGCTTTGTCGGGTTTAGCGCCCAGCAGCCATAGGCAGGCGATTATTTTTTGCTGATCGGCGGCTGCTTCTTTTGCCAGGCCAACAGCTCGAACACGCCGAAGATGAAGATTTTGGTTTCCTGCCATTTACCGATCGGCTGATCCTTGGGCTGGGTGGATTTCAGCAGCACCAATTGCAAGCCGTGCATCACCACCATGAAGAACAGCGCCACGTCGATAAAATATTTCAGCGGTTTGGGGAACGGATGGACCAAATTGGCCAGTAAAAAGCCCCATACGCACAGCATCAAAAGGCGGCCCAGATTAATCAGCATGTTCGGTTGCCCCTTTGGCAGAACGGATATAAAGACGGTAGGCCACCTGGCCGGCGACCTTTTCGCGGTGTAGCGCCCAGTTGGCCGGCACGTCTGCGGCGGCGCTTTCGGCTTCGGCCTCTACATACACCCAGGCTTCATCCGCCAGCCAGCCTTGTTGCTCCAGCAATTGCACCGTGTCTGCCAGCAGCCCTTTGCGGAACGGGGGATCGAGGAACACCACGTCAAACGGCTCACCGGCGCCCGCCAGCCAGTTCAGCGTATTGGTGTTGACCACCTGCCCATGCCCCTGCAGCAGTGCCAGGTTCTTTTCCAACTGCTGCGCCACCGGGCGCTCAAACTCCAGCAGCGTGGCGCTGCCGGCATAACGTGACAGCGCTTCCAGCCCCAGCGCGCCGCTGCCGGCGAAACAGTCCAGGCAACGTGCGCCCTGGATCACCGGCGTCAGCCAGTTAAACAGTGTTTCGCGCACGCGATCGGTGGTGGGGCGCAGCCCGGGGCTGTTGGGCACGGGTAATTTTCGCCCACGCCACTGGCCCCCAATGATACGAATCTGCCCGGCCGCGGCCGGCTGCGGTTTCCTGGCCGCGCTGCGCGGTGAAAATTTTGCCATAGGTCTGCTTACTGTGTTGCGACGTTAATAAAAAGTTGCTCCTATTCTAGCGGGGACGCGCGCCGGGGGGAACGGTTAAACTTTGTTGCCTGATTTTACAACGGAAAGCCGCGCGCATGCGTGTTGCTGCGAGAGGGAAAGTGGTAGACTCTGCGGTTTAATTAGTCGCATTTGCACGCCATCGGTACGGAGTAAGGTCAGAACATGGCAAAAGATAAGAAACGCGGGTTTTTCTCCTGGCTGGGGTTTGGCCAGAAGGAAGAAGAGCAACAGCAACCTGAGCCGCCGGTAGAACCGGGGGAAAGTCAGGCCGCGGAGACGCCGGCGGAACCGGCCGTCCCTGAGCAGGTGGAGCCGAAGCCGGCGCCGGCCCAGGAATCTGAGCCAGCAGAGACCGCTGCCGCCCCGATCGAACCGGAAGCACACCAGGAAGGCACGCTGGAAGAGGATCATGCCCAGGCGCTGGCCGAAGAGATCGTTAATGTGACCGAGCAGGTCGCCGCGCAGGCGGAGGCGCCGAAGCAGGAAGACACAGAACCAGAATCGGAATTGCCGGCGCCGGAACGGCCAGCGCCTGAAGCACCGGCCGTTGCGCCTGAAGTGGTGCCGCCAGAGAACATCGCGGTTGTCGCCAGCGTGGCCGCCGAGCCGGAAGCCGTTCAGGAAGCGGAAGACGACGAGGATGCTTTGGCGCCGGCGGTAACGCAGGAGCAGGAGCGCCCAACCAAAGAAGGCTTCTTCGCCCGTTTGAAACGCAGCCTGGTGAAAACCAAACAAAACCTCGGCTCTGGTTTTGTCGGCCTGTTTCGCGGCAAGAAAATTGATGACGATCTGTTCGATGAGTTGGAAGAACAACTGTTGATTGCCGACGTGGGCGTCGACACCACGCGTAAAATCATTGATTCCCTGACTCAGCATGCCAGCCGCAAACAGCTTAAAGATGCGGAAGCACTGTACGGCAAGCTGAAGGAAGAAATGTCTGAAATTCTGGCCAAGGTCGATCAACCGTTGGATATCAGTGGTAAAACCCCGTATGTCATCCTGATGGTCGGCGTTAACGGCGTGGGTAAAACCACCACGATCGGCAAACTGGCGCGCCAGTTCCAGGCGCAGGGCAAATCGGTGATGCTGGCGGCGGGCGATACCTTCCGCGCGGCGGCGGTGGAGCAACTGCAGGTGTGGGGCGATCGCAACCGCATTCCCGTGGTGGCGCAGCACACCGGCGCGGATTCCGCTTCGGTGATCTTCGACGCCTTGCAGGCCGCCAAGGCGCGCGGCGTGGATGTGTTGATCGCCGATACCGCCGGGCGCCTGCAGAACAAGGCGCACCTGATGGAAGAGCTGAAGAAAATCGTGCGCGTGATGAAAAAACTGGACGAGCACGCCCCTCACGAGGTTATGCTGACGCTCGACGCCAGCACTGGCCAGAATGCGGTCAGCCAGGCCAAATTATTTAATGAGGCCGTAGGGTTAACCGGCATTACGCTGACTAAACTGGATGGTACCGCCAAGGGCGGGGTGATCTTCGCCATTGCCGATCAGTTCGGCATCCCGATCCGCTATATCGGCGTAGGCGAGGGCATCGAAGATTTGCGGCCATTCAAGGCTGATGATTTTATTGAGGCACTTTTTGCCCGAGAGGATTAATACGGATGATTCGCTTTGAACAGGTCAGTAAAGCCTATCTGGGCGGCCGACAGGCGCTGCAGGGGGTGGATTTTCATCTGCGCCAGGCGGAGATGGCGTTTCTGACCGGCCATTCCGGCGCAGGTAAAAGTACCCTGCTGAAACTGATTTGTGGTATCGAACGGCCGAGCGCCGGCCATATCTGGTTTAGCGGGCACGACATCAGCCGGCTGAAAAACCGCGAGGTGCCGTTCCTGCGCCGCCAAATTGGCATGATTTTTCAGGATCATCACCTGCTGCTCGATCGCACGGTGTATGACAACGTCGCAATGCCGTTGATCATCGCCGGCGCCAGCGGTGAAGACATCCGCCGCCGCGTATCTGCGGCGCTGGACAAAGTTGGCCTGTTGGATAAAGCGAAGAACTTTCCGATTCAGCTTTCCGGCGGTGAGCAGCAGCGCGTCGGCATCGCCCGCGCGGTGGTGAACAAACCGGCGGTGCTGCTGGCGGATGAGCCAACCGGCAACCTGGATGACGCATTATCGGAAGGCATTCTGCGTCTGTTTGAAGAATTCAACCGCGTTGGGGTGACGGTACTGATGGCAACCCATGATACCGGGCTGATTGCCCGCCGCAATTATCGCATCCTGACGCTAAGCCAGGGGCGTATGGTGGGGGGAGCACATCATGGCGAATAACGTGAAAGCGGCAAAAGGCGCGAACGCGGCCAAGAGCAAGGCGAAGGCGCTGCGCGGCGGCTGGCGCGAACAGTGGCGCTATGCCTGGGTGAACGCCCTGGCCGATATGCTGCGCCAACCCTTGGCAACCTTGCTGACGGTGATGGTGATCGCCATATCCCTGACGCTGCCGAGCGTGTGCTACATCGTCTGGAAGAACGTCAGCCAGGCGGCCAGCCAGTGGTACCCCACGCCGCAGTTGACGGTATACCTGGATAAGTCTCTGGATGACGACGCGGCGGTGAAAGTGCTGGACGCCATCCGCGCGGAAGCCGGGGTGGATAAGGTGAACTACCTGTCGCGTGAAGAAGCGCTGGGCGAGTTCCGTAACTGGTCTGGTTTTGGCGGCGCGCTGGATATGCTGGAAGAGAACCCGCTGCCGGCGGTGGCCATCATCACGCCGAAGATGGATTTCCAAAGTGCGGATACGCTTAACACCCTGCGCGATCGGGTGGCGGCGGTGCAGGGCGTGGAAGAAGTGCGCATGGATGACAGCTGGTTTGCCCGCCTGGCGGCATTGACCGGGCTGGTGGGCCAGGTGGCGGCGATGATCGGTATCCTGATGATCGTGGCGGTATTCCTGGTGATCGGCAACAGCGTGCGCCTGAGCATTTTCAGCCGCCGCGATACCATCAACGTGATGAAATTGATCGGCGCCACCGATGGCTTTATTTTGCGGCCGTTCCTCAACGGTGGCGCGATGCTCGGTTTCTTCGGCGCGCTGCTGTCGTTGATACTTTCGGCGGCGCTGGTGTGGAAGCTGGAGTCGGTGGTCACCGGGGTGGCGCAGGTCTTTGGCACCACCTTTATCCTGCGCGGTTTGGGCTGGGATGAAGCCTTGCTGCTGTTGATTGTTTCCGCGATGATCGGTTGGATTGCCGCCTGGCTGGCGACGGTGCAACATTTACGCCGATTTACACCACAATAACGTTTTTTTGTTATACTCTTCTCCTGCTGCGTTACCCTGGTTGCAGGAGAAGAGCGTTGGCGGATCCCGCGGATCCTTCCTTCAATTAAGCGCACAATTTCCCGTGAATCTGCTATTTTTTATCTGCTGCCTGGTTTTCCAGGTGTAAAAAAATAGTGAACTAGCGGGCTGCAACAGGGTCAAAAATTGCAGCAAATGTTAAGGTGTCCGGCGAGCGGAACCTGTTTTGCACAGCAACTGCCGTAAAATCAGTCTCTCCCCGCCGTAATATTCACCTGCATGCATGATAGTTTTCTCAAGAGAGGGTTTGAATGACCAAAGAAATGCAAACTTTAGCCTTAGTACCCCAAGGTAGCTTGGAAGCCTATATCCGGGCAGCCAACGCCTATCCGATGCTGACGGCAGAGGAAGAGCGGGAACTGGCTGAACGGCTGCATTATCAGGGCGATCTGGAAGCAGCTAAGCAGCTAATCCTGTCTCACCTGCGCTTTGTCGCTCATATTGCCCGCAACTATGCTGGCTATGGCCTGCCGCAGGCAGACCTGATCCAGGAAGGCAACATCGGCCTGATGAAAGCAGTCCGTCGCTTTAACCCGGAAGTGGGCGTGCGTCTGGTATCGTTCGCAGTACACTGGATCAAAGCAGAAATTCATGAGTATGTGTTGCGCAACTGGCGTATCGTCAAAGTGGCGACCACCAAGGCGCAACGCAAACTGTTCTTCAACCTGCGCAAAACCAAGCAGCGCCTGGGGTGGTTCAACCAGGACGAGGTGGAACTGGTTGCTCGCGAACTGGGCGTGACCAGCAAAGATGTGCGCGAGATGGAATCCCGCATGGCCGCACAGGACATGACGTTTGATCCTACGCCAGACGACGAAACCCGCGACGGGCAGGCCATGGCGCCCATGCTGTACCTGCAGGACAAAAGCTCCGACTTCGCCGAAGGCATTGAGGAAGATAACTGGGAAAGCAACGCGGCCGACAAACTGGCCTATGCGCTGGAAGGGTTGGACGAGCGTAGCCAGCATATCATCCGCGCCCGCTGGTTGGACGACGATAATAAGTCCACGCTGCAGGAACTGGCCGATCAGTACGGCGTTTCCGCCGAGCGCGTGCGCCAACTGGAGAAAAACGCCATGAAGAAATTGAAAATGGCGATTGAAGCGTAAGCCCTTTCAACAACTGTAGAAGCGGCGCCCGATGAGGGCGCCGTTTTTTTGTTTCTAATCCACCTCAAACAGTCCAATCCTTTGGAAATGCACTGGTTTTTTAGCTTAAAAATCAGTGGATTGTTCCAGTATGCTGGAATCTAAAAAATTTAAGAGAGCTGTATCACAGCCAGGCATTCTGGTGCTTTAACCTGCTCAATATTCGTTCTATACATTGTCCATCACTCCAGAATGGATTCCAATATGATGGAATTAGCGATGAAGTCTAAAGTCCCGGCGTTATGCCGCGCCATGGCAATTCTCAATCTGGTGTCTGAGCACGGACACTGTTCCGCCAACCATATCGTTAGCACGCTGGCGTTGCCGAAAAGCACCGTTTATTTACTGCTGGAAGAGCTTAAACACCTGCGCTTGTTGGCTCAAGGCAAGGATGGCAGCTACCGGCTGGGGTTGAAACTGCTGGAACTGGGCAGCCAGGTAGCCCACCAGTTGGATCTACGCGCTATTGCCCTGCCGCATCTAACGGTTTTGATGAACAGCACCGGCCACCTTTGCCATCTGGGGGTGCTGGATGACGATGCGCCTATCTATCTGATCAAAGTTGAAAGCCAATCCAGCATTCAAGTCCGTACCTGGGAGGGTAAACGTCTTTCTTTATGCCGTTCATCGTTGGGCAAGTGCCTGTTGGCCTGGTGTGACAGAGAGCGGCAGGACATGTTGATCCGCAGCATCGTTTTCACCGATGGCTTACCGAATACCATTACCCATGAAGCCCAACTGCGCGCAGAGTTACAGAAAATTCGCCAGGCCGGCTGGGCTTACGATAACGAAGAAGACGTGGCCAATATCCGTTGCATCAGTGCGCCGGTTTTCAATGCCGCCGGGGATGTAACGGCCGCCATTTCCATCGTTGGCACTATCTTGCAGATCGGCGAAAGCAATCTGGCCGCGCTGGCGGAGAAAGTTAAAGAGAGCGCGTGGGAAATTTCCCAAGCGTTGGGCTACAGAGGATAAGGTGAATATGATAAAGCGACCACGCGGTGTGATCAGTGCCATGTTAACGCCATGGCAAGCAGCCGCCCCCAATCTGAACGAGTTACGGTCTATTGTTGATTTCCAGATCAACGGCGGATTAACTGCGCTTTTCCCCGTCAGTTCGGTCGGTGAGGCCGGTTATATGACGTTTGAGCACAAATGCGCGGTGGTTAAAACCGTGGTGGAACAGGCTGCCGGGCGTGTGCCCGTATGGGCCGGCATTCCGGCAACCACGCCGCAGGAAAGCATTGAGTTGGCGGATGCGGCGTACCGTGCCGGCGCCAGCGGCGTGGTGCTGATGCCGGCGGCGTTCTACCACTATGAACCCGAACGCCATACGCTTTATTTTGCCCAGATAGCCAGTGCCGTGGCGCTGCCGCTCTGCCTGTATAACATCCCCTTTTTCGCCGATCCGCTGAGTGCCGAACTGGTTGCCGGTTTGGCTGCGCATCCGAATATCGTTGGCATCAAGGACTCCAGCGGCGATGCGGTGGGCTTTATGAAAATGCTGGCGTTGTGCCCTGAAGCGGATAAGGATTTTAGTGTGATGACCGGGCGTGAAGAGTTTTTCTTTGCCGCGCTTTGTGCCGGCGCCCAAGGATGTGTGACCGGTACGGCGGGGGTAATGCCGGAGTTGATGCGCCGCATCTACGATCTTTTCCAGCAGGGGGATTTGGCCGCCGCACGTCAATTACAGATGATGGCGATACCTTTAATGAATCAAATGGCCAGTTTGCCTTTCCCATTGGGATATAAGCTGGCGATGGAGATACGCGGTTTTAATATGGGTGAACTGCAGGTACCTTTAACATCGCGTCAGCAAGAAAATCTGCAGAAATTAAAGCAATCGATCAATAAAGAAATGAACCATTTGTTATCCTACATTCAATAATACGAGGTTAATATTATGTTTCAGTCTACATGTTTACCAAAAATAAAACATATACGCGCCTATTTTATGGGTGGCGCAACAGCAGAAAAGGGATCGGGTGGTGCAGATTATCATGATCAACAAGGGAAACACTGGATCGACGATAAAATATGCACGCCGATGAGTAAATATAAAGAATATGAACAATCACGGCAGTCATTCGGTATTAATGTATTAGGCACGCTGGTCGTCGAAGTTGAGGCGGATAATGGTATCACTGGCTTTGCCGTTTCAACGGCGGGTGAAATGGGCTGTTTTATTGTAGAAAAGCATTTAAACCGCTTTATTGAAGGGCGTTGTGTCTCTGATATTAAATTGATCCACGATCAGATGCTGCGTTCTACCATGTTTTATTCCGGTGGCGGCGGGATGGTGATGAACACAATTTCCTGTGTTGATCTGGCGCTGTGGGATCTGTTTGGTAAATGTACCGATCTGCCGGTTTTCAAGCTGTTAGGCGGTGCGGTACGCGATGAGATCCAATTCTACGCCACGGGTTCACGCCCGGATTTGGCGAAGGAGATGGGGTTTATCGGCGGAAAAATGCCGACCCATTTTGGGCCGCATGATGGCGATATCGGCGTACGGGAAACGGCAAAAATGGTGGCCGATATGCGCGAGAAATGCGGCCCTGATTTCTGGTTGATGCTGGATTGCTGGATGTCGATGGACGTCAACTATGCCACCAAAGTCGCGCACGCCTGTGCGCCTTATAATCTGAAATGGATCGAAGAGTGCCTGCCGCCGCAACAGTATGAAGGCTATCGTCAGTTAAAACGGAATGCCCCATCAGGGATGTTGGTCACGACGGGCGAACATCATGGCACGCTGGAATCGTTCCAGACCCTATCAGACACGGGTATAGATATTATGCAGCCTGATGTTGGCTGGTGTGGCGGGTTAACCACGCTGTTGGAAGTGGCGGCAATTGCCAAAGCAAAAGGGCAGTGGGTAGTGCCGCATGGTTCTTCAGTATATTCCCACCATGCGGTTATTACTTTTACCAATACGCCATTCAGTGAGTTTTTAATGACATCGCCACAGGCGGATTCTATGCGCCCGCAGTTCGATCCCATTTTATTGGACGAACCGGTGCCAATTAAAGGGCGCATGCATAAGTCGGTATTGGATAAACCAGGATTTGGCGTTGAGTTGAATCCGGCATGCCAGTTAACCCGCCCTTATACTCATTAAGTCTGTTTCGAAAATTTCTGGTTTTTACTATCCGTATTAACCGGCGAAATAACGAGGCTTGAATTATGACCACTCAATTAATAACGGCGGTGGCAAAAACGCGTTGGCGTTTAATTCCATTTATGCTTTCTCTTTATATTCTGGCATTTTTGGATCGCGCAAATATCGGCTTTGCTAAAGAATCTTATCAGTTGGATACCGGGCTAAGTAATGAAGCCTATGCATTAGGGGCCGGGATATTTTTTGCCGCTTATGCGTTATTAGGCACGCCGGCAAATTTATTAATGCGTAAATTTGGCGCCAAAACCTGGATTGGCTGTACGACACTGGCCTGGGGCGTATTATCGTCGGCCATGGCCTTAGCCGATACGGAAGCCAAGTTTCTGCTGGTGCGCACCTTGCTGGGCGCGGCCGAGGCGGGGTTCTTCCCCGGCATGATTTACCTGACCTCGCTGTGGTTCCCGCAAAGTAATCGCGCTTCGGTCATGGGGTTGTTTTATATGGGCGCGCCGCTGGCGCTGACGTTGGGCAGCCCGCTTTCCGGAGCATTGCTGGAAATGCATGGTTTTGCCGGGCATGCGGGTTGGTTTTGGATGTTTATCATCGAAGGGATGTTGGCGGTGGCCGCCGGGATCTGGACTTTCTTCTACCTGGACGATGAGCCGGCCACAGCGCGTTTCTTAACGACTACGGAAAGGCAGGCGTTGATGGATGAATTATCGGCGGAAGAGAGTAAGAAAGGGGTTTCACGTATTCTTGATGGGGTGCGTATTCCGGCGATCTGGCATCTGGGGGTGATCTACCTGATTATCCAGATCAGCGTCTATGGCCTGATTTTCTTCCTGCCCACGCAGGTGGCTGGGCTGCTGGGCACCAAGGTGGGGTTTACCGCATCGTTGGTTACGGCGATTCCCTGGGTCGCCGCGATGTTTGGTACCTACTATATTCCCCGCTACGCGGATAAAACGGGGGCATTACGCAATATCGCGGCAATCACGCTACTGGTCGCCGCTTTAGGGATTGGTGCGTCGGCGCTGGTAGCCAGCCCGGCGTTGGCCATGGTTGCGCTGTGTTTTGCGGCCGTTGGTTTTATTGCCGTACAGCCGGTTTTCTGGACGATACCAACCATGTTGCTGAGCGGAAGCGCGTTGGCCGCAGGCGTGGGGTTTATCAACATGTTTGGCGCGATAGGCGGTTTTCTGGCGCCGATTATCCGTGTTACTGGCGATCGATGGTTTGGTAATGAGATTGCCGGGCTGTTGACGCTGTGCGGCATCACGCTGGTGGGGGTTGTCGCCATTATGTTGTTGAAACAAAAACGCCCTGATGTGGCAACGGGCGTGGCGGCGGTGAAATAGTGTGTGGCTAGCTAGCCTGAAGTGGCTATGTGCTGCTTAGGACGTTGCCGTGAGGTTGTGCTCCCCGCCCTTAAGGGCGGGGATTGCTCATTTCTGCCAGTCTTCACCTTGCTGCGTAAAATCGCAGGCGCGCATAAACGCCCCCAGCGCATCACGCGCCTCGGGTGGCAACTCCGCCGCAGACAGCCGCCAGTGCTTAACCGCCGGCATCTGGCGCTGCACATCCTCAATCAGATACAGCCCTACGCCGCGCCGGCGGGTCAACTCACGCACCTGCAGATCGTGCAACCGGGCATTGTCGCCATCAAGTTCGACTTTCACCGCTCCCAGCAGGCGTTCATTGAAACGCGCGCCAAACAGCGCCCGCCCCTCGCTGAGCCAGCGTTGCCAATCGCCCGGTTGCTGCTGCGGCCAAATTTTGCCCAAATCGATCAGATCTTGCGGCGATAGCGCCGCCAGGCGCTCTATGGTGAGTTTCATGCACAATTCCAGTCAGTTAGACGATCTTCCGCTATTGTACGTGGCGCCGCCCACCGGGCCAAGGATCGGGTAAAAAACGTGCATTTCCCGGGCGATTATCCTGCCCAGCGTATTGTGTAAGTTTTTCTGTACGTTTACTGTGGGAAATGTTTTTACTAAGCCTTATTTTTAGAGCAATGTGTTAGTTAACTGACAAAAGCCAAGAACAATTAACTATTAATTGCTGGTATCGTCACCAATTTAGTCCGAATTAAATCCTGTTTACACCGCTTGTTTCTGAGTATGTCAGTTGATTTGCAGCATAAAATTCCTGTTTAATAGCATGAAAAGTAAAGTTTTATTAAAAAATTTTACCCCAAAAACGCCTAAGCTATTATTACTTATGAATAAAAAAACGTAACTAACGATAATGGGCGACAAACACAACAGGTATGTTCACTACACGACAGATGGGGATTACGCGGATGAAATTAACAAAGGGTAAAGCACTGTTGGCCGGTTGTATCGCGATGGCGATGAGCCATGCCGCACTGGCTAAAGACATTAAAATCGCCATCGTTGGGGCGATGTCTGGGCCGGTTGCTCAATATGGCGATATGGAGTTCACCGGCGCGCGGCAGGCTATTGCCGACATTAATGCCAAGGGCGGCATCAAAGGCGATAAGCTGGTTGGCGTGGAATACGACGACGCTTGCGATCCGAAACAGGCCGTGGCGGTCGCCAACAAAGTGATCAATGACGGTATCCGCTACGTTATCGGCCACTTGTGTTCTTCCTCTACCCAGCCGGCTTCCGATATTTACGAAGATGAAGGCGTGATCATGATTACCCCGGCGGCCACCAATGCCGATCTGACCACACGCGGTTATCAGATGATCATGCGCACCACCGGCCTGGATTCCGATCAGGCCCCAACCGCTGCCAAATACATTCTGAACACGATTAAACCAAAACGCATCGCCGTTGTGCACGACAAGCAGCAATACGGTGAAGGCCTGGCGCGTTCCGTACGCGACAGCCTGAAAAAGCAAGGGACCGACGTGGTGCTGTTTGAAGGTATCACCGCGGGCGATAAAGATTTCTCCACGCTGGTGGCGCGTCTGAAGAAAGAGAACGTTGATTTCGTCTACTTCGGCGGTTATTACCCAGAGATGGGCCAGATCCTGCGTCAGGCTAAACAGGCCGGCCTGAACGCCCGCTTCATGGGGCCGGAAGGGGTCGGTAACTCGTCGCTGTCCAACATTGCCGGCGCCGCCTCTGAAGGCATGCTGGTGACCTTGCCGAAACGCTATGATCAGGTTCCGGCCAACAAACCGGTGGTCGATGCGTTGAAAGCCAAGAAACTGGATCCGACCGGGCCGTTCGTCTGGACCACCTATGCAGCGATTCAGTCCCTGGCTACGGGGATGGAACGCAGCGGCGCGGAACCGGCGGATATCGTCAAGGCGCTGAAAACCGGCGAACCGGTGGCTACCGTGATGGGGCCGCTGAGCTGGGATGAAAAAGGCGATCTGAAAGGCTTTGAGTTCGGGGTGTTCGAGTGGCATGCCGACGGCACATCAACCCCGGTGAACTAAATCACCAATAAGCAGTTTGCCTGATGGGGCAGGGGCGCGGCATTCGCGTTCTCTGCCCCTTGGGCCGTTGGGCCGGGCCGTTTTGGCCGCAACAACACCTCAAAAAGGTCAGAGTATGTCAGAGCAGTTTCTCTATTTCCTGCAGCAAATGTTCAATGGCGTGACCCTTGGCAGTACCTATGCCTTGATCGCCATTGGCTACACCATGGTGTATGGCATTATCGGCATGATCAACTTCGCCCACGGCGAGGTGTACATGATCGGTAGCTATGTGTCGTTTATTGTGATCGCCGCGCTGATGATGATGGGCATTGATGTCGGCTGGTTGCTGATCGGCAGTGCGTTTCTGGTCTCGATCGTCATCGCCAGCGCCTATGGCTGGAGCATCGAACGCGTGGCCTACAAGCCGGTGCGCAACTCCAAGCGCCTGATTGCGCTGATTTCCGCCATCGGTATGTCCATCTTCTTGCAAAACTACGTTAGCCTGACCCAGGGCTCGCGCGATCTGGCGCTGCCAAGTCTGGTCAGCGGCGGCTGGGTGCTGGGCGAAAGCAACGGCTTTGCCGCCACCATCAGCACCATGCAATTGACGATCTGGATCGTCACCTTCCTGGCGATGCTGGCGCTGACGATGTTTATTCGCTATTCGCGCATGGGCCGCGCTTGCCGCGCCTGTGCGGAAGATTTGAAAATGGCCGGCCTGTTGGGCATCAACACTGACCGGGTTATTTCGCTGACCTTCGTTATCGGCGCCGTGATGGCGGCGGTGGCGGGCGTGCTGCTAGGCCAGTTCTACGGGGTGATTAACCCGTATATCGGTTTTATGGCCGGGATGAAGGCCTTTACCGCCGCAGTGCTGGGCGGTATCGGCAGCATTCCGGGGGCGATGATCGGCGGCCTGATCCTGGGCGTGGCCGAAGCGCTGACGTCGGCCTATTTGAGCGCCGAGTATAAAGACGTGGTGTCCTTCGCCTTGTTGATCGTGGTGCTGTTGGTGATGCCGACCGGCATCCTTGGCCGTCCGGAGGTTGAGAAAGTATGAAACTCAATCTGCTTGGCGCTATCTTCGCCACGGTGGTGCTGTTTGTCATGGCGTCGTTCCTGATGGGGATGCAACTGAGCCTGGACGGCACCAAACTGGTGGTGCATGGCGCGGCGCAAGTGCGTTGGATGTGGATCGGCATTGCCTGCGTCGTGGTGTTTTTCTTCCAACTGCTGCGCCCGTTGGTGCAACAAGGGATGAAAAAAGTCTCTGGCCCGTCTTTCGTGCTGCCGAGCTTCGACGGCACCACGCCGCGCCAGAAACTGCTGGCCGCCGTCTTGATCGCCGCCGCCGTCGCCTGGCCGTTTCTGGTTTCGCGCGGCACGGTGGATATCGCCACCCTGACGCTGATCTATGTGATGCTCGGCCTTGGCCTGAACGTGGTGGTGGGGCTGTCTGGCCTGCTGGTGTTGGGCTACGGCGGGTTCTATGCCATCGGCGCCTATACCTACGCGTTGCTGAATCACTATTACGGCCTGGGCTTCTGGGAAAGCCTGCCGTTGGCAGGGATCGTGACCGCGATGTTTGGTTTCCTGCTCGGTTTTCCGGTGCTGCGCCTGCGCGGCGACTATCTGGCGATCGTCACGCTGGGCTTTGGCGAGATCGTGCGTATTCTGTTGCTGAACAACACGGAAATCACCGGCGGCCCGAACGGCATCAGCCAAATCCCGAAACCGACTTTCTTCGGCCTGGAGTTTAACCGCAGCGCGCGCGACGGCGGTTGGGATACGTTCCACAACTTCTTTGGCCTGCAATACGATCCGGGCGATCGCATTATCTTCCTGTATCTGGTGGCGTTGCTGTTGGTGGTGCTGACGCTGTTTGTTATCAACCGCCTGTTGCGCATGCCGCTGGGCCGCGCCTGGGAAGCCCTGCGCGAAGATGAGATCGCCTGCCGTTCGCTTGGCCTGAGCCCAACCAAAATCAAGCTGACCGCCTTTACCATCAGCGCCGCGTTTGCCGGCTTTGCCGGGACGTTGTTCGCGGCGCGCCAGGGCTTTGTCAGCCCGGAATCCTTCACCTTCGTGGAATCGGCCTTCGTGTTGGCGATTGTGGTGCTGGGCGGTATGGGCTCGCAGTTTGCGGTGATTCTGGCGGCGATCCTGCTGGTGGTGTCCCGTGAGCTGATGCGCGATCTGAACGAATACAGCATGCTGCTGCTGGGTGCACTGATGGTCTTGATGATGATCTGGCGGCCGCAGGGGCTGCTGCCGATGAAACGCCCGCAGTTGAAAGCGGTTATCCATTCCGGTAAGGGGGAACAGGCATGAGTGCGCAACCTTTACTGGCGGTGGAAGGGCTGTCGATGCGTTTTGGCGGCCTGTTGGCGGTCAACAACGTGGCGTTGGAACTGCATGAAGGCGAGATCGTCTCGCTGATCGGCCCGAACGGCGCGGGCAAAACCACGGTGTTCAACTGCCTGACCGGTTTCTACCGCCCCTCCGGCGGAACGATATTGCTGCGCGATCGGCACCTGGAAGGGTTATCCGGCCAGGCGATAGCCCGCATGGGCGTGGTGCGCACCTTCCAGCATGTGCGGTTGTTCCGTGAAATGACGGTGATTGAAAACCTGTTGGTGGCGCAACACCAGCACCTGAAAAGCGGTATTTTCGCCGGGCTGCTGAAAACCCCGGCGTTTCGCCGGGCGGAAGCGGACGCGCTGGATCGCGCCGCCGTGTGGCTGGAGCGCGTCGGCCTGCTTGAGATGGCCAACCGTTCGGCCGGCAACCTGGCCTATGGCCAGCAGCGCCGGCTGGAGATTGCCCGCTGTATGGTCACGCGGCCGGAGTTGCTGATGCTGGATGAGCCCGCGGCGGGCCTGAACCCGAAAGAAACCGACGAGCTGAATCACCTGATCGTCGAGCTGCGTGGCCAGCACAAGGTCTCCGTGCTGCTGATCGAGCACGATATGAAGCTGGTGATGGAGATTTCCGATCGCATCTACGTGGTGAATCAGGGAACGCCGTTGGCACACGGCACGCCGGAAGAAATTCGTAATAACCCGGATGTGATCCGGGCCTATCTGGGCGAGGCTTAACGCGTTATGTTGTCATTTAATCAAGTATCCGCCCATTATGGCAAAATTCAGGCGCTGCATCAGGTTAGTCTGAACATCCAGCAGGGTGAGATCGTCACCCTGATTGGCGCTAACGGTGCCGGCAAAACCACCTTGCTGGGCACGCTGTGCGGTGAACCGCGCGCCACCGAAGGCACCATCACCTTTTTAGGGCAGGACATCACCCAATGGCAAACCTCGCGCATTATGCGTGAAGCGGTAGCCATTGTGCCGGAAGGGCGGCGGGTGTTTTCCCGCATGACGGTAGAAGAGAACCTGGCGATGGGCGGTTTCTTTGCCGATCGCCAGCAGTATCAGCAGCGCATTGAACGGGTGTTCAGCCTGTTCCCGCGCCTGTTGGAGCGCCGTAGCCAACGTTCCGGCACCATGTCCGGCGGCGAGCAGCAGATGTTGGCGATCGGCCGGGCGCTGATGAGCCAGCCGAAGCTGTTGTTGCTGGATGAGCCTTCGCTGGGCCTGGCGCCAATCATTATCCAGCAGATTTTCGACATCATTCAGCAACTGCGCGAAGAAGGCATGACCATCTTCCTGGTCGAGCAAAACGCCAATCAGGCGCTGAAATTGGCGGATCGCGGATATGTGCTGGAAAACGGCCGCGTGGTGTTGGAAGATACCGGTGCCGCATTGTTGGCCAATGAAGCAGTGAGATCGGCTTATCTGGGGGGGTAACGAGATAACCCTTGCCAGACAACCAGGGTATACAAGAGAAGGGCGCAATGTATTGCGCCCGTTTTTGTTCATGATTACGAGAAAAGAGAACAATGAGTACCGAAGGACTCCTCGCGCAACGTATCGTTAATGTTAAAAGTTCGGCAATTCGCGAATTGCTTAAACACAGTAAAATGCCGCACGTTATCTCACTGGCCGGCGGCATTCCTTCTGACGCACTGTTCGATTTTGAAGGCCTGAGCATTGCCACCCAGCAGGCTATCACCGAGCAGCCGAAAAGCGCATTCCAGTATGGCCTGACCGAAGGCAGCCCGGTGCTGCGTGAGCGTATCTGCACGCTGTGCGCCGCACGCGGCATTACGGCGCGCCCAGAGGATGTGATGGTCACCGCCGGCTCGCAGCAGGCGTTGGATCTGGTGATGCGCGCGGTGGTGAACCCCGGCGATGTGTTTGTGGTAGAACGCCCGACCTACCTGGCAGCGCTGCAAACGCTGGAACTGGCGGAAGCCAACGTGATGTCGGTATCTTCCGACAGCGACGGCATGGTGGTTGATGAACTGGCCGAACTGCTGAAAACCCGCAAAATCAAGGGGGTGTATGTGGTGCCGAACTTTGGCAACCCCAGCGGCCTGACGCTGAGCGCGCCGCGCCGCGAGCAGTTGGTGAAACTGGCGGCCGAGCACCATTTCCTGATTATTGAAGACGATCCCTACGGCGAACTGCGTTTTACGCAAGAGCGCCACGCCACGCTGTTCCAGGTTGCGCAGCAGGTGTTGGGCCATACCGACAACATCATCTACACCTCGACCTTTTCGAAAATCCTGGCGCCGGGCCTGCGCCTGGGCTGGGCGATCATGCCGCCGGCGCTGTTGCACAAGGTGGCGATCATCAAGCAGGCGGCCGATCTGCACGCCAGCGCGTTATCGCAGAGCATCGTCGAATGTTATTTGGGGCTGGATCGCCTGCCGGGGCAGATCGACAAAATCCGCGCCGCCTATAAAGAAAAAGGCGAACTGCTGGCCGGGCTGATGGAGCAAGAGCTGGGCGATTACATCAGCTTCGTCCGGCCGAAGGGCGGGATGTTCCTGTGGGCGCGCTTCCGCCAGCCGTTCAACGCCACCGAGTGGTTGGCCACCACGCTGGAGCAGGGCGTGGTGTTTGTGCCGGGGGAATATTTCTTTGCGGATAACCCGGATCGCGCGACGTTCCGCCTGTCGTTCGCCACCGCTTCCGAGCAACAGATGCAGGAAGCGGTCGCCCGCCTGCGCCGTTCGCTGTAATGCCTGCGGCGGCAAGGGGCGCTTCCCTTGCCGCCGACATCAAATCGCAATCTGCACTTCACCCTGCTGTCACGCCGCTGTCATCTTTTGGTTATTTTTCTGTCATGCGCGCATGGCATGTTAGCTCCCGAACAAAAACTGATTCTTTTCGCTCACGCGCATATTGCCCCACCAGATTCTTCAGGAGTTAGGCATGCTCACCTACGCTATTCGTAAAACCACGCTGTGCGTTACGCTGGCCCTGGCGGTCAGTTCCCAGGCACTGGCGGCGACCGAGATCCCCTTCTGGCATTCGATGGAAGGCCAATTGGGCAAAGAAGTGGACTCCCTGGCGGAACGCTTCAACCAGGCGCACAGTGATTACAAAGTGGTGCCGGTCTACAAAGGCAACTATGAACAGAGCCTGGCGGCGGGGATTGCCGCTTATCGTTCAGGCAAATCGCCAGCTATCCTGCAGGTGTATGAAGTGGGCACGGCGACCATGATGGCGAGCAAGGCTATCAAGCCGGTGTACCAGGTATTCAGCGATGCCGGCATCAAGTTTGATGAGTCGGTTTTTGTGCCGACCGTCTCCGGCTACTACACCGACAATAAGAGCGGCCATTTGCTTTCGCAGCCGTTTAACAGCTCAACGCCGGTGCTGTATTACAACAAAGATGCGTTCAAAAAAGCCGGATTGGATCCTGAGCAGCCGCCAAAAACCTGGCAGGCTCTGGCTTCCGCCACCGCTAAGCTGCGGGCTGCCGGCGTGAAATGCGGCTATGCCAGCGGCTGGCAGGGCTGGATCCAACTGGAGAACTTCAGCGCCTGGCACGGCGTGCCGTTTGCTACGGAAAATAACGGCTTTGGCGGCACCAGCGCCCGGTTGGAATTCAACAAACCGCTGCAGGTGAAGCACATCGCTATGCTGGAAGCGATGAACAAGAAAGGGGATTTCACCTATTTTGGCCGCAAGGATGAATCGACCGAGAAGTTCTATAACGGCGACTGCGCCATTACCACCGCGTCTTCCGGCTCGTTGGCGGATATCAAACACTACGCCAAGTTCAACTTCGGCGTGGGCATGATGCCTTACGACGCTGACGTCAAAGAAGCGCCGCAGAATGCCATTATCGGCGGCGCCAGCCTGTGGGTGATGAACGGCAAAGATGCCGCAACCTACAAAGGCGTTGCTGAATTCCTGCAGTTCCTGGCGCAGCCGGAAATCGCCGCCGAATGGCACCAGAAAACCGGCTACCTGCCGATTACCACTGCCGCTTATGAACTGAGCAAGCAGCAGGGCTTCTACGGTAAGAACCCCGGCGCCGATGTGGCGACGCGCCAGATGCTGAATAAACCACCGTTGCCGTTCACCAAGGGCCTGCGTCTGGGCAATATGCCGCAGATCCGTACCGTGGTGGACGAAGAACTGGAAAGCGTCTGGACCGGCAAGAAAACCCCACAGCAAGCGCTGGATGCCGCCGTTCAGCGCGGCGATGCTTTGCTGAGCCGCTTTGAGGCCTCAACCAAGTAATGCGTTTGCCGGTTTATTTGCGGCAAATACGATCGATCCCCCTCCTCTCTCCTGCGGGAAGAGGGGGCAGTGCGGGCGGCGGCAACGCGGCCCAACTAACTAACGGTTAACTCTATGTCCTCGTCCCGCCCTGGTTTCGGCTGTAGCTGGCTGCCTTATCTGTTGGTGCTGCCGCAGTTGCTGATAACCGCCGTCTTTTTCTTATGGCCCGCCGGTGAAGCGCTGTGGTACTCGGTACAAACTCTCGATCCGTTCGGCATTTCCAGCCAGTTCGTCGGCCTGGAGAATTTCCGCCAACTGTTCAGCGATCCGCTGTACCTGGATTCGTTTTACACCACGCTGGTATTCAGCTTTCTGGTTGCGGGCATTGGGCTGGTGGTTTCCCTGTTTTTGGCGGCGCTGGTGGACTATGTGATCCGCGGCAGCCGCATCTACCGCACGTTGCTGATCCTGCCTTACGCGGTGGCGCCAGCGGTGGCGGCGGTGCTGTGGATCTTCCTGTTCAACCCCGGCCTGGGGCTGATTACCTATGTGCTGCATGGGCTGGGCTATGACTGGAACCATGCGCAAAACAGCGGGCAGGCGATGTTCCTGGTGGTGCTGGCTTCGGTATGGCAGCAGATCAGCTACAACTTCCTGTTTTTCCTGGCGGCGTTGCAGTCTATCCCACGCTCGCTGGTGGAAGCGGCGGCGATCGACGGTGCCGGCCCGGTGCGGCGTTTTTTCAACCTGGTGCTGCCGCTGATTACCCCGGTGAGCTTCTTCTTGCTGGTGGTGAACCTGGTTTACGCCTTCTTTGATACTTTCCCGGTGATCGATGCCGCCACCGGCGGTGGCCCGGTGCAGTCCACCACCACGCTGATCTACAAGATTTATCGCGAAGGCTTTGCCGGCCTGGATCTGGCCAGTTCGGCGGCCCAGTCGGTGATCCTGATGCTGCTGGTGATTGGCCTGACAGTGATCCAGTTCCGCTTTGTTGAGCGTAAGGTGCGTTACCAATGATTGAGAACCGACGCGGGCTGGATATCTTCAGCCATGTGGTGCTGATTATCGGCGTGCTGCTGGTGCTGTTCCCGTTGTACGTAGCCTTCGTGGCCGCCACGCTGGACGATCAGCAGGTGTTTCAGGTGCCGATGACGCTGGTGCCCGGCGGCCATCTGTGGGACAACATCAGCTATATCTGGCAAAACGGCGTGGGCAACCTCAAGGCGCCGTTCTGGTTGCTGCTGCTTAACAGCCTGATTATGGCGCTGGGCATTACCGTCGGCAAAATCGTCGTCTCGGTGCTTTCCGCCTACGCCATCGTTTATTTCCGCTTCCCGCTGCGCAGCCTGTTCTTCTGGCTGATTTTCCTCACCCTGATGTTGCCGGTGGAGGTGCGTATTTTCCCGACGGTCGAGGTGATATCCAACCTTAACCTGATGGACAGCTACACCGGGCTGACGCTGCCGATGGTGGCCTCGGCGACCGCTACCTTCCTGCTGCGCCAGTTCTTCATGACGCTGCCGGATGAGCTGTTGGAAGCGGCGCGTATCGACGGCGCCGGCCCGATGCGCTTTTTCTGGGACATTGTGCTGCCGCTGTCGAAGACCCATCTGGCCGCGCTGTTTGTCATCACTTTCATTTACGGCTGGAACCAATACTTGTGGCCGCTGCTGATCACCAGCGATGCGGAGATGGGCACCGCCGTGGCCGGTATCAAAAGCATGATTTCCACCTCCGGCGCGCCGACGCAGTGGAACCAGGTGATGACGGCGATGTTCCTGACTTTATTGCCACCGCTGGCGGTGGTGCTTCTGATGCAGCGCTGGTTTGTGCGCGGCCTGGTTGATAGTGAGAAATAAGGGTATACCCGCAATGGCAGGTTTAAAATTACAGGCAGTCACCAAATCTTATGACGGCAAAACCGCGGTGATTCAGCCTTTTGATCTCGATGTGGCCGACGGCGAGTTTATTGTGATGGTCGGCCCATCCGGCTGCGGCAAATCCACTCTGCTGCGTATGGTGGCCGGCCTGGAGCGCGTCAGCAGTGGCGATATCTATATTGATACCGAGCGGGTAACCAACCTGGAGCCCAAGGACCGCGGCATCGCCATGGTGTTCCAGAACTATGCGCTGTACCCGCACATGAGCGTGTACGACAACATGGCCTACGGCCTGAAGATCCGCGGCTTTGGCAAAGCGCACATTCGCCAGCGGGTGGAGGAAGCGGCGCGCATTCTGGAACTGGGGCCGCTGCTGTTGCGCAAACCGCGCGAGCTGTCCGGCGGCCAGCGCCAGCGCGTGGCGATGGGGCGCGCGATCGTGCGCGAACCCGCGGTGTTCCTGTTTGATGAGCCTTTGTCCAACCTGGACGCCAAGCTACGCGTGCAGATGCGCCTGGAATTGCAGCAACTGCACCGGCGGCTGAAGACCACCAGCCTGTACGTGACGCACGATCAGGTGGAGGCGATGACGCTGGCGCAGCGGGTGATCGTGATGAACAAAGGCGTGGCCGAGCAGATTGGCACGCCGAGCGAAGTGTACCAACGCCCGGCTTCGCTGTTCGTCGCCAGCTTTATCGGTTCGCCGGCGATGAACCTGTTGCCGGGGACCGTCAGCATCAACGGCCAGCAGTTGCAACTGGCGGATGGCACGCTGCTGCCGTTGCCGCAGGCCCGGCCGGAATGGAGCGGGCGCCAGTTGACGTTGGGCATTCGGCCGGAGCATATTCAACTGACTACGCATGAGCAGGGCGGCCTTCCGCTGGTGATGCAAACGTTGGAACTGCTCGGCGCCGATAATCTGGCGCACGGGCAGTGGGGCGGCAACGGTGTGATCGCGCGTCTGAGCCATGAAACCATGCCGTCTGTCGGCAGCACACTCTATGTGCAGCTGCCCGCGCAGGCGCTGCACTTTTTTGATACCCATAGCGGGTTACGGATTGAATAATGACGACTGCCTGGCCTTATCCTCACATCGTCGCCCACCGCGGTGGTGGTTCTCTGGCGCCGGAAAATACGCTGGCGGCGATCGATGTCGGCGCCCGCCACGGACACCGGATGATCGAATTTGACGCCAAGTTGGCCCAGGATGGGCAAATTTTCCTATTGCACGACGATACCCTGGAGCGCACCAGCAACGGCTGGGGCGTGGCGGGCGAGCTGCCCTGGGAAAAGCTGGTGCAACTGGACGCCGGCAACTGGTATAGCGCTGCGTTTAAAGGCGAAGCCCTGCCGCTGCTGACGCAGGTGGCCGAACGTTGCCGGCAACACGGCATGATGGCTAATATCGAGATTAAACCGACCACCGGCGCGGAAGAGGTGACCGGCCGCACGGTGGCGCAGGCGGCGCGTTTATTGTGGCAAGGGCAGGCCGATCCGTTGCTGTCATCCTTTTCCGTTGAGGCGTTGGCGGCGGCACAGGCGGCGGTGCCTGAATTACCACGTGGCCTGCTGCTGGATGCCTGGGACGACTGCTGGCGCGCATTGACCGAACGGTTGGGCTGCGTGTCGCTGCACATCAACCATCGTGAACTAACGGCGGAGCGGGTTAATGCGCTAAAAGCCGCCGGGCTGCGGATCCTGGTTTATACCGTCAATAGCCCGGAACGTGCGCGCCAATTGCTGGGCTGGGGCGTTGATTGCATCTGTACCGACCGGATCGATTTGATCGGCCCTGACTTTGCGTGATTAACCGGCGGGGGCGGTAGGCAGCGGCGCCTGCGGCACGGACGGCGCGCTGCGATCAAACGGGGAGCGCGGTTGATTGTTGTTAGGGATCAACCGGCTATTACCGGGGGATGTTTGCTGCAGCCGCTGTTGGTTAGCGTCAAACTGGCGTTGCTGCTGCAAACGGCGCTGTTCCCGCTGTTGGTTATCCAACATACGCTGCTGTTGTACGCTGTCCTGATTTAACGGTTGCATGCCGGCAGCGGCATTCAGATTTTGTGCTCCGGCCTGCCAGGCCAGCAGTAGCAAAGCGATAAAGAGTGCTGGTGTTTTCATCATGTTCTCCCTGCCTTAAGCATAACCCAACGCGCTAAATTTGCGATAAGAGTAATTTTCAAACAGACGTCAACCGCCTTTGTGCCACATGGCCGCCCGCCTTCCGTTACAATCGCCTTTTCTGACTCATACTCTAAATAATTCGAGTTGCAGGACAAAAACGAAAAAGCGTTTTTGAACAGCGCTAGCGCTGGCCCCAAAGGGGTGAGGCCCAGGGATGGGCCGAGTAACCAAGCCAACGTACCTGCAACTTGAAGTATGAAGGGTATATTAGGGTGAAACTGACGTGTTTCTTCTAGTTATTACCACCATTTTATGGGCGTTCTCGTTTAGCCTGATTGGCGAATATCTGGCGGGGCAGGTGGATAGCTGGTTTTCGGTGCTGATACGCATCGGGCTGGCGGCGCTGGTGTTTCTGCCGTTCTTGCGCTGGCGCAACATCCGGCCGCGCGTGATCCTGCTGTACATGATCGTCGGCGCTTTCCAGCTTGGCATTATGTATTTGTTCAGCTTCCGCGCTTACATGTACCTGACGGTGCCGGAATTCCTGCTGTTTACCGTGCTGACGCCGCTGTATGTCACGCTGATTTACGATGTGATTAGCCGCCGGCGCCCACGCTGGAGCTATGTGTTGAGCGCGCTGCTGGCGGTGCTGGGCGCGGCGATTATCCGTTATCACCAGGTGAGCGAGCATTTCTGGTGGGGGCTGCTGCTGGTGCAGGCGGCGAATATCTGCTTTGCTATCGGCATGGTGGGCTATAAGCGCCTGATGGAAGTGCATCCGTTGCCGCAGCATACCGCCTTTTCCTGGTTCTACCTGGGGGCGCTGATCGTGGCGGTATTCGCCTGGTGCCTGTGGGGCAACCCGCAGCAACTGCCGACCACCGGCCTGCAGTGGGGGGTGTTGATCTGGCTGGGCGTCGTGGCCTCTGGGTTGGGCTACTTCATGTGGAACTACGGCGCTACCCAGGTGGATGCCGGTACGCTGGGCATCATGAATAATATGCATGTGCCCGCCGGGCTGCTGGTTAACCTGGCGATCTGGCAGCAGCAGCCGCATTGGCCGAGCTTCCTGATCGGCGGCGCGGTGATTGTCGCTTCGTTATGGGTGCACCGCCGCTGGGTGGCGCCGAACAGCAAAAGCTGAGTCGCGCTTCCCTCACCCCAACCCTCTCCCACAGGGAGAGGGAGTAAAGCCGTCCGGTGCTCAAAAGGGAAGCCGCGTTTGCTGTAATACGCACTGCAATGGCCAAACCCAACGCCAAACAGTCCCCTGAAGGCCACGGTGAGGGCCACCACTCAACACCGAACGGTTCCCTCTCCCTTTGGGAGAGGCCAGGGTGAGGGCCACAATCGATGCCGAACGATTCCCTCTCCCTTTGGGAGAGGGCCAGGGTGAGGGCCACAACCGACGCCGGACGATCCCCTCTCCCTGTGGGAGAGGGTTAGGGTGAGGGGTATCGAAGAAAGCTAAGGTGAGGCCTGTAGCGTGGTCAGCGCCGGTGCCCCTGGGCGGCCGGCGTCGCGTACGAACGGCAGGTGCTGGCACGCATGCTGGCGCGCCGAGCGAATAAAGGCCTCGGTTACCGCCTGGCGCTGTTCGCCGTCGCGCACCGCCGCATACAGCCGGCTCCACAGACCGTCGCCCAAGGTTTTGGTGACGATCAGCCCCTGGCGCTCGAAGCTTTCCACCACCCAGTGCGGCAGGGCGGCAATGCCCATGCGGGCGGACACCATCTGAATCAGCAACAGCGTATTATCGACGTTTTTCAGCGCCGGGCTGATGCCCGCCGGCTGCAAAAAGTGGCGCCAGATGTCCAGCCGTTGGCGCTGCACCGGGTAAATCATCAGCGTTTCATCCGCCAGATCCTCCGGTTCAATCCGCGCCTTGGCCGCCAAAGGATGGTCCGGCGCCAGCACCAGCCGAACTTCAAAATCGAACATAGGCGAATAGTGCAGCCCGCTGCGCGGCAGAATGTCGGATGTCATCACCAGATCCAGCTCGCCCTGCTGCAGCGCCGGCTGTGGATCAAACGTCACGCCGGATTTAAAATCCATGACCACCTGCGGCCAGCTCTGGCGGAAATTGTCCAGCGCCGGCGTGAGCCACTGGATACAGCTGTGGCACTCAATGGCGATGCGCAGCGTTGCCTGATGCGGCTCGCGGCAGTCCTGCAGCGCCTGCTGGATCTGCGGTAAAACCTGTTCTGCCAACTGCAGCAGGATCTCGCCCTGGGCGGTAAAACGCAGGGGGTGGCTTTTACGAACGAACAGTTTGAACCCCAGGCGCTGCTCCAGATCGCTGAACTGGTGCGAAAGCGCCGATTGGGTTTGATGGAGTTGTGCAGCGGCAGCGGCCAGCGAACCAGTATTGCGCAGTGCCTGCAATGTCCTTAAGTGTTTCAGTTCGATCATGAGAGTCCTTCACAGTGACAGTGAATAAATTGCGCTTGTGGTTAATACAGTACCTGCTGATTATAGATGTGTAAACATCTGGACGGCTAAATGGGAATATGACGATGGCAATTTTGAATCACACACTGGGTTTTCCACGCGTTGGTCTGCGTCGTGAACTGAAAAAAGCGCAGGAAAGCTACTGGGCAGGTAACTCAACGCAGGAAGAACTGTTAGCGGTTGGCCGCGAGCTGCGCGCTCGCCACTGGCAACAGCAGCAGCAAGCCGGGGTGGATCTGGTGCCGGTCGGCGATTTCGCCTGGTACGATCACGTATTGACCACCAGCCTGCTGCTGGGCAACGTGCCTGCCCGCCACCAAAACAAAGAGGGCTCTATCGATCTGGATACGCTGTTCCGCATCGGCCGTGGCCGTGCGCCAACCGGCGAACCTGCCGCCGCAGCGGAAATGACCAAGTGGTTTAACACCAACTACCACTACATGGTGCCTGAATTCCAAAAAGGCCAGCAGTTCAAACTGGGCTGGACCCAACTGCTGGACGAAGTTGACGAAGCGCTGGCGCTGGGCCACAAAATCAAGCCTGTGCTGCTGGGGCCGGTAACCTACCTGTGGCTGGGCAAAGTGAAAGGCGAGCAGTTCGATCGCCTGTCATTACTGAAAGACATCCTGCCGGTTTATCAGCAAGTGCTGGCCGAACTGGCGAAACGCGGCGTTGAGTGGGTGCAGATTGATGAGCCTGCGCTGGTGCTGGAGCTGCCGCAGGAATGGCTGAACGCCTTCAAACCGGCGTATGAAGCGCTGCAAGGCCAGGTAAAACTGCTGTTGACCACCTACTTCGACAGCATCGGCCATAACCTGGACACCATCCGTGCGCTGCCGGTACAAGGGCTGCATGTGGATCTGGTTGCCGGCCACGACGACGTTGCCGCGCTTAACCAAGCGCTGCCACAAGATTGGCTGCTGTCCCTGGGCGTGATCAACGGCCGCAACGTTTGGCGTGCCGATCTGAGCAACTGGTCTGATCGTCTGCAACCGCTGGTGGGTAGCCGCCCGCTGTGGATCGGCACTTCCTGCTCATTGCTGCACAGCCCTATCGATCTGAGCGTGGAAACCCGCCTGGACGATGAAGTGAAGAGCTGGTTTGCCTTCGCACTGCAAAAATGTGCCGAGCTGGCGCTGCTGACCCAGGCGTTGAATGCGCCGGATGCCGATAAACAGAAACAACTGGATGCCTACAGCGCGCCAATCCGTGCACGCCGTGAATCCACCCGTGTGCACAATGCGCAGGTGGAAAACCGCCTGGCCGCCATTACCGCCCGCGATATCGAACGCCAGCATGCGTATGTTGAACGTGCGAAAGCGCAGCGTGCGCGTTTCAATCTGCCGGCCTGGCCGACCACCACCATCGGCTCTTTCCCGCAGACCACTGAAATCCGCGGCCTGCGCCTGGACTTCAAACAGGGCCGCCTGGACGGCAACAACTACCGCACCAGCATTGGCGAGCACATCAAGCAAGCGGTCGCCGAGCAGGAACGCCTGGGGCTGGACGTGCTGGTGCACGGCGAAGCCGAGCGTAACGACATGGTGGAATACTTCGGTGAAAACCTGGACGGCTTCGTCTTTACCCAGAACGGCTGGGTGCAAAGCTACGGTTCCCGCTGCGTGAAGCCACCGATCATCATCGGTGATATCAGCCGCCCGCAGCCGATCACCGTCGAATGGGCCAAGTTTGCCCAGTCGCTGACCGACAAACCGGTGAAAGGGATGCTGACCGGGCCGGTAACCATCCTGTGCTGGTCGTTCCCGCGTGAAGACGTCAGCCGCGAAGTGATCGCCAAGCAGATCGCCTTGGCGCTGCGTGACGAAGTGGCGGATCTGGAGAAAGCCGGTATCGGCATCATCCAGATCGATGAACCTGCACTGCGCGAAGGCCTGCCTCTGCGCCAATCTGATTGGGCGGCTTACCTGCGCTGGGCGGTGGATGCCTTCAAGCTCAACGCAGCGGTTGCACAAGATGATACGCAGATCCACACCCATATGTGTTACTGCGAGTTCAACGACATCATGGACTCTATCGCGGCGCTGGATGCAGACGTGATCACCATCGAAACCTCACGTTCTGATATGGATCTGCTGGAAGCGTTCAAAGAGTTTGAATACCCGAACGAAATCGGCCCAGGCGTTTACGATATTCACTCACCGAACGTGCCAAGCGTGGAATGGATCGAAGCGTTGCTGCGCAAAGCGGCGCAGAACATCCCGGCTGAGCGCCTGTGGGTGAACCCGGACTGCGGCCTGAAAACCCGCGGCTGGCCGGAAACCCGGCTGTCGCTGGAAAACATGGTGCTGGCGGCCAAACGCCTGCGCGAACAGGCATAAGTACCGCGCTACGGCCGCTGGGCCGTAGCGTATTGTCATTTGATGGATACACGATGTTGGGCGCTTCGGCGCCCTTTTTTGTGCCTGTGGTTCTGACCGGCTATCGCGCCACAGAAAACGACGGCGTTATGACGACGACATTATCGCCGCGTCAGCTAAAAGCCATGCTTAAAGTGCCGCTACTTGCACCATTATTGCTCAAATTGTTGCTCTGCCCCCACTTTTTGCTCGCCGCTATCCGTTATCATCTGGCGTTATCTTTTCTGGGATGAAAGGTGTGACACATGAAACATCCGCTTGAAGCGGTGCTGACGCCGTTGCTTGACGATCCGTCGGGGGTTCGGCAGGTCTATTTTGCGGGTAACCAGCAGCCGGCGCCAGCGCTGGCCTACCAGGTAAACTTTCCCCGCCTGGAGCTGGTGCTGAGTGGGGAACTGGATATGACGTGGCAAGGCAGCCAGGGTGATGGGCAGCAACAGCGGCTGTTGCCGGGGGATGTGCTGTTTGTGCCGGCGCGCGGCTGGAACAACCCCAACTGGCAGCGGCCGGTCACGACGCTGAGCCTGCTTTTCGGCAAACAACAGTTGGGCTACAGCCTATTACAATGGGATGGGCAGAACACGGTGCCGCTGGGGAAAGGCAACGTCGGGCGCCGTGGGCCACGCGTCGGTTCATTTATGCTGCAGGCGTTGACCGAACTGGCCTGGCACCAGAGCGATCAGCCCACCGCGCGTTTTCTGGTCAAAGGGTTGCTGAGCCATGCGCTGGATCTGTTCAGCTCTTCGGTACAAACCGCCTCGCGCAGCCAGGCATTGTTTGGCGCGGTGCGCGACTATCTGGAAGAACACTACCGCGAGCCGCTAACTCGTGAATCGGTGGCGCAGGCGTTTTATATCTCCCCGAACTACCTCTCCCACCTGTTCCAAAAATCCGGCGGCGTCGGGTTCAATGAATACCTGAACCATGTGCGCCTGGAGCAGGCCAAACACCTGCTCAAGCGTTACGATATGAAGGTGAAGGAAGTGGCGCACGCCTGCGGCTTTGTCGACAGCAACTATTTCTGCCGCATCTTCCGCAAAAACACCGAACGTTCGCCATCGGAATACCGCGGGCAATACCGCAGCGAACTGAGCGAACGGGAATAGGCGGCTATTCCACCAGAATATGGGTTTCCTGCGGTGAGGTAGCCGCTTTACGCACCGCGCTGAAAGCTTTTTCCGGTTGGCACAGGAAGGTGTTGATGGCGGTTTGCACGCAGCGGCGGTGGGTGAAGCGCTCGCTGCCTTCCAGTTGGATATCGGTGATCAGCAGCACCACATCGGCCTGTGCCAGATCCTGCTCCGTCAGGGGGTTTTCAATCCCCAGCGCCCCCTGGGTTTCGACCTTCAGCGGCCATTTTTCCTGCGCGCACAGCTTTTCCAGCTTTTCGGCCGCCATATAAGTGTGCGCAACGCCACTGACGCAGGCGGTTACCGCCACCAACTTAATCGACATGCCAACCCCCTTGCGTTAACCCCCGGTCACCACCCGGTATCCTGCCGCTTCGGCCATGGCGCGCAACGGCGCAATGTCCCGCTCGGTTGGCGGCGCCACGTCGCGCAGCGGGTAATCGCGCCCCAGCAGTTCATACTTGGCCGCGCCGTATTGGTGGAACGGCAGCAGATGGATCTCTTTTAACGCGAAAGGGGCCAGAAAAGCCAGTATCTGCGCGACATTTTCCTGGCAGAGGGTGTAGCCGGGGATCAGGGGAACGCGAGGGGTGAGGGCCACGCCGCGTGCAGCCAGGGCGGCGAAGTTGGCCAGCACCCGCGGTTGGTTGATGTTCAATACGCGCCTTGCGGTGCTGGCGTCCATGATTTTCAGATCGAACAGCACCTGATCGCAATGTTCCGTCAGCAGCAACAGCCTGGGCAGCGGCGCGTCGCCGGCGGTCTCTATCGCCGTGTGGATGCCGTACCGGCGCAGGCGCTGGAGCAGTTGCCCGGCGAAGGGCGCCTGCATCAGCACTTCGCCGCCGGAGAGCGTTACGCCCCCGCCGGAGGTGCGGTAAAACACCTCGTCTTTCAGTAACTGTTTCAGCAGGGCCTCCAGCCCGATGAATTGCCCGATGCGCTCCAGCGCCCCGCTTGGGCATTCGTCCGGATCGTTCAAACAGGGCTGGCAGTGCAGGCATTTGGCCATGCGCCGCACGATGTGCTGGCGCGGCGACATGGATTCCGGGTTGGCGCACCACGGGCAGGTGTGCGGGCATCCTTTGAAGAACACTACGCTGCGGATGCCGTGGCCATCATTCAGCGAATAGCGCTGAATGTTGAAGATATGGCCCTGCGGCCCGCTGGGTGCCCGGTCTGCACCGGGCGCAATCAGGCTACAGTTGATGCGCTGTACGGCGGATGATGTCATCCTGGATCTCCTTCGACAGCTCAACGAAGAATGCGCTGTAACCGGCGACGCGCACCACCAGCCCGGCGTAGTCCTGCGGCCTGGCCTGGGCGGCGCGCAGCGTCTCGGCGTTCACCACGTTGAACTGGATATGCTGCAGTTTGAGCTTAGTGAAGGCGCCGAGGAAATCCGCCAGCTTGTTCAACCCGGCCTGGCCTTCCAGCGTGCTGGGGGTGAACTTCACGTTCAGCAGGGTGCCGTTGGACAGCAGGTAGTTGTCCAGCTTACTGACCGATTTGAGCACCGCCGTTGGCCCCTGCGCGTCTTGGCCCAGCATCGGTGAAAGCCCGCCGTCCGCCAACTGCTCGCCCGCCAGCCGCCCGTCCGGCGTCGCGCCGACCACCGCCCCCAGCGGGACGTGGGCGGAAACGGTATACGAACCCGGTGTGAACTGGCCGCCGCGCGGGTTACGGTATTGTTCCACCTCTTTGCAGTAAAAACGCAGCAGTTCGGCGCTGATCAGGTCAACTTCGTCAATATCATTGCCATATTTATCAAAGCGGTTGATCAGCCGCGCGCGGATTTTCTGCCCTTCCTGGCTGGCAAAGTTATCTTTCAGCGTGGCCAACAACTGATCGAAGCTCAGGCGCTGTTGATCAAACACCAGTCCCTTAAGGGCATACAGTGAGTCGCTTAGGTTGGCGATACCGATACCCTGCACGCCGGAGAAGTTATAGCGGGCGCCGCCGGCGGTAATGTCTTTGCCGTTTTGCAGGCAATCCTCCACGAACGACGACAGCAGCGGCACCGGTGCCCAGTCGCGGTGGCCGATATCGCAGACGTTGCTGCCTTCGGCCATCAGCCTGACATAGTGGCGGATTTTTTCCCGGATCTGGCTGAGTAACTGCGGATAGGTCAGCGCGGCGTTGCCTTCGTTTTCCAGCAGCGCCAGCTCCATCACCTTCAGCAGGTTGAACATCGCAATATCATGCAGGCCGTAGGTGCGGCCGGGGATCGACAGCTCCACGCAGCCCACCACCGAGTAATCGCGCGCGTCTTCCAGCGTGACGCCGCGGTTGAGAAATGCCGGCACCACCACCTCATCGTTGAACACCTGCGGGATACCGGTGCCCAGGCGGATGGTTTCGGCGGTTTTCAGCAGGAACGGCCGATCGATAAATTCATTCACCCGCACGCCAAGGTTCGGTTGCGGCAGGCGGATGCTTTGGTAGGCGTCCAGGCACAGGAACGACAGCACGTTGACTGCGCTGCGCCCGGTTTCCGTCAGGCCGCCCAGCAAAATGGTGTAGCCGGTAGGGAAGCCGGCGAAGTAGCGTGCGCTGGCGGTGGAACGCAGCAGCACGATGTCGTTGCACTTCACCCACAGGCTTTCCAGCAGTTCGCGCAGGAAGGCCGGATCGTCACCCTGGTTGAGCGAAGCCTGGTAGAACGGCAGCATGTACTGATCGAAGCGGCCGAGCGACAGCGAACTGGCGTTGGATTCATACTGCAGGATGATGTTCATGTACCAGAACAGCTGGCAGGCCTGATAAAAATCCTGCGGCCGTTGATGGGCCACCCGTTCAGAAACGTCGGCGATTCGCAGCAGTTCCGCCTTGCGCGCGGTGTTTTCGCACGCCGCCGCCATCTGCTGCGCCAGGCAGGCGTAGCGCAGGATATGGCGCTGTGACGCTTGCAACAGCAGCAGCGCCGCCTGGTAAAAGGCGTTGTCCGGCTGCTGCGCCACATAGTGCTGCAGTTCGGCCAGCAGGGCATCCAGGCCGTTATTCAATAAACGCGGGTAATCAATGATGATATGCCCCTGGCCTTTATCGGTCTGGTTGATACTGAAAATTTGGGTCTGGGTGGCGGCCTTGACCGCCGCCGGCATCTGGTCGTTGATGAAATCCTTCATGGAGCGCTGTGCCCAGTAAGGGTAGAGCTGTTCGCGGTATACGCGCTTATCCTGTTCAGAAATGGCGAAGCGATCCTGTGGGCGGGTAGGGAAGGTATCAAGCTCCTGCAGCAGCCAGTAGGGGTCCATCTCCGGCGACACAATGCCGGCGCGCGGTTTGACGGTACGGTTGCCGGCGATCAGTTCATCATCACGGATGCCGATCGCCACGTGATCGAGGATATGCGCCGTGGCTCTGGCCCGCCGCAGCAGGGTGGGTTGCCCTTCGGTCTGGCGGTGGCTGGCGGTGTACAGCAGCGCCCGCTCCAGCGAGATTTCGCGCGGGGCGGAAAACAGGGCGGCTTTCAGGCGTTCGATACGGGATGTCATGAGGGTAATCCTTCTTCCTACGGAACGGGCAAACAACCCCGGCGCAGGCGCACCGGGGCTGGCGGTCAGGCGGTTTGCGCCAGGTGTGCGGCGATCTTGTCCATGATGGCGTCGGCACGTTTCACCGCGTCGCTGATCGCCACGCGCACCACGGTTTTGCCTTTGAAGCGTTCTTCAAGCTTGATGCCGATGTCTTTGGTCAGGATCACCAGATCGGCAGCGGCCACGTCTTGCGGCGTGAGTTCGTTTTCCAGCCCGATGGAACCCTGGGTTTCTACCTTGCATTGCCAGCCCTTGGCCTTCGCCGCGCGTTCAATGGCTTCGGCGGCCATGTAGGTGTGGGCGACGCCGGATGGGCAAGCGGTTACAGCAATAATGTTAGCCATGATTATCTCCTTCGTATGCAAAGCGCCGTCTTATCGGCGTTTGCCGCCCGCACGGGCGCGGTTTAGTTGATTTCAAAATCCAGATCCAGATCGCTCTCTTTTGCCGCCGCCGCCTGTTTTTTGGCAGCGAAACTTTTGAGCAGGTTAACCAGCAGTGCCGTTACCGTCATACCGACCAGCAGCGCGATGATGAAGCCCAGCTTGCCTTCCACCACCGGCAGCACGATAAGCCCGCCCCAGCCGGCATAGCACTGTGCGCCCAGCAGGGCCGCAGTGGTGGCCGCGCTGGCGGCGCCGATCATAATCGCCGGGATCACGCGCAGCGGATCGGCGGCGGCGAACGGGATTGCCCCTTCGGTGACGCCGACACAGCCCATCAAAATGGCGGCCTTACCGGCTTCGCGTTCTTCTACGGTGTAATATTTCCGGCCGATCAGGGTGGCGAACCCCAGCCCGAGCGGTGGGGTGGCGATCGCCACGGCGGCGATGGCGACCACGGTGTAAACCCCCTGCGCCACGCAGATCAGCATGAAGGCATAGGCCACTTTGTTCACCGGGCCGCCCATATCGAAGGCCAGCATCAGCCCCATAATGATCGCCAACACCACGATGCTGCCTTGCTGCATGCCCTGCAGCCATTCCGTCAGGCCGGTGGTCAGCGCGCCGATTGGCGCACCCAGCCCCCACATCATGATGCCGGCCGTCAGCAGCGTGCCGATGATGGGGATCACGAAGATCGGCATCACCGAACGCAGGATCTTCGGCACCGGGATCTTCTTCAGGTAAAACACGATCGTCCCGCCCAGCAGGCCGGCGATAATGGCGCCAAAGAAGCCGGCGCCGAAGGACGCGCCCACCCAGGCGCCGATGGCTGCCGGGGCCAACGCGGAGCGATCGGCGATGGAGTAGCCGATGTAAGCCGCCAGGAAAGGCACCATCAGCGTCAGGCCGGCGACGCCGATATCAAACAGCTTTTTCAGGTTGGGATCGGTTGCGGCGTCCGGCACCGCCCCTTTGCCGTACAGCATGACGGAAACCGCCAGTAAAATGCCGCCGGCCACCACAAACGGGATCATGTGGGATACGCCGGTCATCAGGTGCTGGCGCGTATTTTTTAGGATGTTTATCAGCTCTTTCATCATTCATTCCCCCGGTGTTAACCAGCGTGCTCTGAGTACAGAAACCATCAGGAACAATAACCCTTGCTGGAGAAAGGTTGTTGCCTAACACAATAGGCAAGCGCCCTGTGCGCCAACAGTGGATAAAGTTGCCATTTACTGGATTTTTGTAATGTCAGGGGAAAAGTGAGATCCAACGCAAATTGTGCGGCGGGATAAAAATCCGCCTGTGTGAACCGCTTTGTGAGCCAGTTCGCATTTATGCCGATATCTTACATTTGTCCAGTTTTTGGCATTTTTGTCCGCTAGCCGTTGCCGGGCGGCGGCTCTTATCCTTGTGGCAAACCGGTGCTTTCCGGCACTGCTTTGATATGAGGAAATATCAATGGCCAAAATCGTGACGTTTACCTGCTCGCTGCCCAATGGCATCCATGCCCGCCCGGCCAGCCACATTGAAAGCCTGTGCAACGGGTTTAGCTCGCACTTTCACTGGCATAACCCGCGTACCGGCATCACGGGGGATGGTAAAAGCGTGCTGTCGCTGATCGGTGCCGATATCCTGCTCGGTGACCAATGCCAGGTGACGATTGAAGGGGAAGATGAGCAGGGTGCCTTTGAGCGCCTGAGCCACTTCATTACCCATGAATTCCCGCATTGCGACGAACCGCTGCCGCAGGAAGCGGGGGCTGATGAACTGGAGCTGGTGCCGGCCGCGCTGGCCAACCTGCAACCCACCTTGCTGCGCGCTAAAGCGGTGAGCCAGGGATCGGCGCTCGGCAAACTGGTGCATTTGGCGCGGGTCGATCTCAGCGCGCTGGGCGAGCTGCCGGCGTCGGCCGGGGTTGAGCAGGAACAGCAACGGCTGGCCGACGGCCTGGCCTGTTTAAGCAAAGCGTTGGAGCTGCAACTGATGGCCGGCGCTGGCACCGCCACGGCCGTGCTGGAGGCGCACCGTTCACTGCTGCGCGATGCGGCCTTCCGCCAGCACCTGCTGGACGGCGTGCTGCAAGGCGCCAGCTGCGCCGCGGCTATCGTCGCCACCGCCGCCCACTTTAGCCAGCAGTTGGCGCAGTCCGCCAGCGCCTACCTGCGCGAGCGCGAACTGGACATCCGCGATCTGTGCTTCCAACTGCTGCAGCAGATTTACGGCGAGCAGCGTTTCCCCTGCCAGCAGGCGCTGCATGAAGACAGCATCTGCCTGACTGACGATCTGACGCCGAGCCAGTTTCTGGAGCTGGACAAACGCTATCTGAAAGGGCTGCTGTTGGGCAGCGGCGGCAGCACCTCGCATACCGTAATTTTGGCACGCTCGTTCAATATCCCGACGCTGGTGGGCGCTGACGCCGCCGCGTTGCAGCCCTACCTGAATCAACAGGTACAGATCGACGGCGATCTGGGGCTGGTCGCCTGCGATCTTAACGAACCGGTACGGCGCTATTACCTCCAGGAACAATGGCTGCGTGAACAGCTGCGCCAGCAGCAAAGCGCCTATCTGGCCGCACCGGCCCACACCGCCGACGGCGTGCGGATGGAAGTGGCGGCCAACATCGCCCATGCGGTGGAGGCCAAAGCCGCGTTTGCCAACGGCGCCGAATCGATAGGCCTGTTCCGCACGGAAATGCTGTATATGGACCGCACCACGGCGCCGACGGAAGACGAGCTGTACAACATTTATTGCCAGGCGGTGGAAGCGGCCGCCGGCAAACCGATTATCGTGCGCACCATGGATATCGGCGGCGACAAACCGGTGGATTACCTCAACATTCCGGCGGAAAACAACCCGTTCCTCGGCTATCGCGCAGTGCGCATCTATCAGGAATTCTTGCCGCTGTTTCGCACCCAGCTGCGTGCCATCCTGCGCGCTTCCGCCCACGGCCCGCTGAAGGTGATGATCCCGATGATCTCTTCGATGGAAGAGATCCTGTGGGTGAAGGATCAACTGGCCGAAGTAAAACAGGCGCTGCGCGGCGGGCAGGTGCCGTTTGATGAAAAGATCCCGCTCGGCATCATGTTGGAAGTGCCTTCCGTGCTGTTCATCATTGAACAGTGCTGCGAAGAAATAGATTTCTTTAGCATCGGCAGCAACGATCTGACGCAGTACCTGCTGGCGGTGGACCGCGATAACGCCAAGGTGACCAAGCATTACAACAGCCTCAACCCGGCGTTTTTGCGCAGCCTGGATTATGCGGTGCGCGAAGTGCATCGGCAGGGCAAATGGATTGGCCTGTGCGGCGAACTGGGGGCAAAAGGCTCGGTGCTGCCGCTGCTGGTGGGGATGGGGCTGGACGAAATCAGCATGAGCGCCCCGGCGATCCCGGCCACCAAGGCGCGGCTGGCGAAGCTCGACAGCCGCGAGTGCCGCCTGTTGCTCAACCGCGCCATGGCCTGCCGCACGTCGCTGGCGGTGGAACACCTGCTGGCGCAGTTCCGTATGGAACAAAGCGATGCGCCGTTGATCACCCCTCAATGCATTGCCCTTGATGCCGATTGGCGCAGCAAGGAGGAAGTGATCAAAGGCATGGTGGATAACCTGCTGTTGGCCGGGCGCTGCCGCTATCCGCGCAAACTGGCGGCCGATGTATGGGCGCGCGAGGCGGTCTTCTCTACCGGGCTGGGGTTTGGCTTCGCTATCCCGCACACCAAATCGGAGCACATTGAACAATCGACCATCAGCGTGGCCAAACTGGCCCGCCCGGTGGCGTGGGGCGATGAAGAAGCACAGTTCGTCATTATGCTGACGCTGAACAAACACGCCGCGGGCGATCAGCACATGCGTATTTTCTCCAAACTGGCCCGGCGCATTATGCATGAAGGCTTTCGCGCCGCACTGGTCAACGCAGACTCCGCCCAGCAGGTGGTTAGCCTGCTGCAACAGGAACTTGAACTGTAATTTATTCCGGGCGCACGGGCGCCCCTTTGTTTAGCTGTGGGGAACCATTATGGAACTTTATCTCGATACCGCCGATGTCAGCGCCGTCAAGCGTCTGGCGCGCATTCTGCCTCTGCAAGGGGTGACGACGAACCCGAGCATCGTCGCCAATTCACGCACTCCGTTGTGGGACGTGCTGCCGGCGCTGCGTGATGCGTTAGGCGGTGAAGGCCGGCTGTTTGCCCAAGTTTTGGCCAATAACGCGGCCCGCATGGTGGAAGAGGCGGTATTACTGCATGAACGGGTACCGGAGCTGGTGGTGAAAGTCCCGGCCACGGCGGAAGGGCTGGCGGCCATCAAGGCGCTGAAGGGCATGGGCATACCGACGCTGGGCACTGCGGTGTACGGCGCCGCGCAGGGGCTGTTTTCGGCGTTGGCGGGGGCGCAGTACGTGGCGCCTTACGTCAACCGGCTGGATGCGCAGGGCGGCAACGGCATTGCCACCGTACGCGAATTACAACAATTGCTCACGCTGCATGCGCCGCACGCCCAGGTGCTGGCGGCCAGTTTTAAAACACCGCGCCAGGCGTTGGATTGCCTGCTGGCGGGCTGCGGGGCGATAACCTTGCCGGTCGACGTGGCGGAACAGTTCATCACCGCGCCGGCGGTGCAGGCCGCGGTGGAAAAGTTTGAGCACGACTGGTGCGGCGCATTCGGCGCTTTGCAGCTATAACATGCGCCGCCGCGGCTTAGGCCTGGGGCTCGCCGGTGACGCCGTGCCGGGCAAACCAGGCCAGCATCCGTTGCCAGCCATCGGCGGCGGCTTCGGCATCGTAGCTGGGGCGATAGTCGGCGTTAAAGGCGTGGCCGGCTTCGGGATAAACCACGATCTCGGCGTCGGCATTCGCCGCGCGGATCGCCTGGCGCATGGTTTCCACCGTGTTCAGCGGGATGCCGGTATCCTGGCCGCCATACAGCCCCAGCACAGGCGCTGACAGTTCGGTGGCGATATCCACCGGGTGTTTCGGCGTATTGAGGGTTTTCTCACCGACCAGCTTGCCGTACCAGGCGACGGCCGCTTTCAACTGCGGGTTATGCGCTGCATACAGCCAGGCGATGCGCCCACCCCAGCAAAAACCGGTGATCGCCAGCTTACCTGGCGCCCCGCCGTGCTGCAGGGCCCAGTGGGCGGTATGATCCAGATCCATCAGCACCTGGTTGTCCGGCACTTTACTCACCAGATTCTGCAACAGTTCACTGATATCGCTATAGTTACTGGCATCCCCCTGGCGGAAGTACAGCTCCGGGGCGATTGCCAGATAGCCCTGTTTGGCCAGCCGCCGGCACAGATCCCGAATATGTTCATGAACGCCAAAGATCTCCTGAACCACCAGTACCACCGGGAAGGGGCCTCGTTGGTTATCGGGCCGGGCAAGGTAGGCCGGCAGGGATTCATTCTGCACCGGGATCGTGGTTTCGCCGGCGTGAATGCCCTGTTCGTCGGTGTGCCGGGTGGTGGCGGCCAACGGTTTGACGGCCGGGCTGAAGCCCTGCTGGCTTTGCTGTTGCGTCGTTTGGCTCTCGGTTTTCATCGTGGTCTCCGTGTAAAAGGAAAACGGGCGGGATCTTATTAACTATAGGCTCGATTCCGCACGCTGGTAGCCCCACCCTGTTCGCCGCCGGGCAATGGCGTTGGGCGCGCTTAGGCTACCGCGTGCAAGGCCGCTGCGCCTGGCCTGCCGCTTGGCCACGCGGACACTGTGCCAGGGGGTAATGGTCGTTAATTTTGTGATGATAATTACAATAAAAATGTATTCTGAAATTCGTTTTCTGTTAACAAGTGATTCACGTCACGAAATTGGCGATGGATTTTCAGTAGAGTGCTTTTTTGTTCCTCCGACTAAACATGAATAATGAGGGCTCCGGTATGTCTCAATCAGATGTCTTCCATCTTGGCCTGACCAAATCCGATTTGCAGGGGGCGCAATTGGCGATCGTCCCCGGCGATCCGCAACGTGTAGAAAAAATCGCCAGGCTGATGGAAAACCCGGTGCATCTGGCTTCCCACCGTGAATTCACCACCTGGCGGGCGGAACTCGACGGCAAGCCCGTCATCGTGTGTTCAACCGGCATCGGCGGCCCTTCTACTTCGATCGCGGTGGAAGAATTGGCACAGTTGGGCATCCGTACTTTTTTGCGGATCGGCACTACCGGCGCGATCCAGCCTGAAATCAACGTGGGCGATGTGTTGGTGACCACGGCGGCGGTGCGCCTGGATGGTGCCAGCCTGCACTTTGCGCCGATGGAGTTCCCGGCGGTTGCCGATTTTGCCTGTACCACCGCGCTGGTCGAGGCGGCGAAAGCCAGCGGCGCCACGACCCATATCGGCGTGACCGCTTCTTCCGATACCTTCTACCCCGGCCAGGAACGTTACGATACGTATTCCGGCCGGGTGGTAAGCCGTTTCAAGGGCTCAATGGCCGAATGGCAGGCGATGGGCGTGATGAACTATGAAATGGAATCCGCCACCCTGCTGACTATGTGCGCCAGCCAAGGGCTGCGCGCCGGGATGGTGGCCGGGGTGATCGTCAACCGCACCCAGCAGGAAATTCCGGATGCGCAAACCATGAAGCAAACCGAAACCCACGCGGTGCAAATCGTGGTGGAAGCCGCACGCTGCCTGCTGTAACCCGCCTCGTTGCCAATGGGCCGCCGCTGCGGCCCATTTTTCATTTCATCATAATCTGTTACGGTGGCAGGCACTGGCGCCATCTGCGCAGCCTGCTGTGTATTGTGATGGGATGTATCCGCTGCCTGTATCGCGCTGTTTGTCGACAACAATAACGAGGATGTCTATGACCGCTCAGATTCTGCTTCACCCTTCACTGGCTCCGCTCGAGGGCGGCATCAACTTTCGTGATTTAGGCGGCAACAGCGTTGCTAATGGCCGCCGTATCAAGCGTGGGTTGCTGTTCCGCGCTGGCGCGCTCGATCGCTTAACGCCGCGTGACTGTGCGTTTTTGGCCAGCGTGCCGGTCAGCGCCGTGCTGGATTACCGCGACAGCGATGAAGTGCAGGATAAGCCGGATGTGCTGTGGCCCGGCGCCGATTACCATCATTTCCCGGCCAACCCGTTGAGCAGCGAAGTGAATGCCAATCTGGAAAAGCTGAACAACGAGGTGCTGGCGGCTTTTGACAGCCGGGCCTTTATGCTGCAGCTGTATCGCCGCCTGCCGTTCAATAACCCAGCCTACCGGCAATTGGCCGCTCTGCTGATGCAAACGGAAAACGGCGCTATTGTGCAGCACTGCGCCGTGGGCAAAGACCGCACCGGCATCGGTTCTGCGTTGGTGCTATTGGCCCTTGGGGCGGATGAGGCCACGGTGCTGGAGGATTACCTGCTGACCGAAACCACGCTGGCGGCCTTCCGCGAACAGATGCTGGAACAGCTTTCGTGCCGCCTGAACGCCGCGGCGCTGGCCCAGTTTGCCTACGTGCTCGGCGCGCGCGAAGAGTTCCTGACCACCGCCCTTGGCTGCATCCGCGAACAGTACGGTTCGCCGGCGCGCTGGCTGGAAGCGGAGTATGGCCTGGGGCCGCAACAGCGTGACGTGCTGCAAGAACGCTATCTGGAGCCTGCCGTTTAGCCCGCCCGCCGGGAAATACGTTATGTTTAACCGGTGTTTAAACGGCACGGGGCGCGATTCCTTATTCTGTGCGCAGGACAGCCCCATTGAAGGAGTGTGCATTGAGTCTGAATGATGTGATCCACTGGGTCAGCGAAATGGTACGTCAGCATGAAGGCTGGGCGATCCCGATTATCTTTTTCCTGGCATTTGGCGAATCCCTGGCTTTTCTGTCGCTGCTGTTGCCGGCCACGGTGATCCTGCTGGCGCTAGGGGCGCTGATCGGCGAAAGCGGCATCGCTTTCTGGCCGGTCTGGGCGGCGGCGGCGGCCGGAGCGTTTTTCGGCGACTGGCTTTCCTACTGGGTGGGCTACCACTATCAGGATCGCGTGGCGCATATGTGGCCGCTTTCCCGTAATCCCAAGCTGTTGGCGCGTGGCCATGCGTTCTTTGCACGCTGGGGCGTGATGAGCATTTTCTTCGGCCGGTTCTTTGGCCCGCTGCGGGCGGTGGTGCCGTTGGTCGGGGGGATCTGCGCCATGCCGCAGCGTTACTTCCAGCCGGCCAATCTGGCTTCGGCGATGATTTGGGCCTTCGGCATTCTGGCGCCGGGCGCGTTTGGCATCCAGTGGATCAGCCGTTGGATGGGCTAAGGCCGCCATCGCGATATTTTTGCTGCTGGGTTGTTTTATTTGGCCGTAAGCGCCAGGCGCTTACGGCGTTACACTTTTCTATTACCTGAATTATTTGGGGCAGAAAATAAATAAAGAGTGCGAAACCGATCACGAAACTACCCCCGATGAAAACAAAGTATATTTTCTTCTTTTCCTGATGTGTTAGTCTCACTGAAACTGGATTGTTACTGTTTAACGACAGGCAAAACCCAAACCTATTCGCCACTGGTCATATAGGGTTGGGTTTTTTTTGCTTTTAATAAATTCATTTTTATCTGTAGTACCTGTTTTTCTGTGCCTATTATTCAATGAGGAATATAAGATGAACATAAAAAAATGGTTATTCATTTCTTTGCTTGCCGTTTCAACGGCATTAATCAATAACGCGGCCGCCGCAGGGGAAGACTGCGTTAATATTTACTTTGCCCGCCACGGGAAAACGGTGCTCAATAATTACGATCGCGTGCAAGGGTGGGTTGATTCGCCATTGACCGCTCCCGGCATTGAGACCGCCCGCTACCTTGGCGCCGGGTTAAAGGATATCCCGTTCAGCCGTTATTACACCAGTGATGCCGGGCGGCAACGGGAAACCATGCAGATTATCCTGCAGGAAATGGGCCAGCCCCAGGCGCCGGTGGTGGAGCTTCGCGGTTTGCGCGAGGTGTTCTTCGGCGGTTTTGAAGGGCTGCCGAACGCGGATATGCTCAATGCTACCGCGAAAAAATTAGGCTTTGCCGACAGTAAGGCTATGCTGGCGGCGATGACGGCGGGCGATATAACAGTGCCTATCGTGATAGACGCCATCAGCCAAATTGACGAGAAACAAGCAGCAGAAAACGCTGCCCAGGTGAAAGTCCGCACGCAGCAGGCGTTGCATACGATGGTGCAGGATGCGTTAAAAGCCGGGGATAAAAATGTACTGGCCGTCTCTTCCGGGCTTTCCATGCTGATGATGATTTCAGATATGACCGACAGCCCGGCAAAGAATATGCCACTGGCCAACGCTGCGGTAGTCAAAATTACCTATAAAAATGGTAAATATACTGTAGCCGATATTGGCGATATGCAATATGTCGCCAAAGGAAAGGCGGTGCTGGAAAAAACGCCGTAGCTTAGGGCGCAGAAATAGCAAAAGTGTGTGATAAGGCGGGGGGATCATTCCCCGTCAATGGATTGCTATTTTTTATATCAGGGAGAGTCATTACAATGAAAATTTATGCCGCCCCGCGCGTTATTCATATCCTGCTCTTGTTTTTCATCACAAACGCTGCTGCGGAAAGCACGCTCAGTGCAATGGTTGCTTCGCCTTTTTTCACCGACAGCCAGGCGGAAATAACGTTAAAGAATTACTGGAAATATTTAAAGGAAGATGCCGCCAACCCAAAGGCGGTGCATAACGCTTGGGGGCAGGGGGCCGATTTGGGTTATCAGTCCGGCTATCTGGCTGACACGATCGGCGCCGATATCCATTACTATGGCGCGGTAAAGTTGGGGGCCAGCGATTATTTTAATTCCCGTGGCGTGCTGTACAGCACCGATAGCGCCAGCAGCAAACACAATGCTGCTGGCTACAGCAAGTTCGGCCAGCGTTATATCAAGCTGAAGGGGAATATCGGCGGCGCCGATCTCAACGCGCGTGTCGGTTGGCAAATGTTGCGCAATGATGGCGTGATTACCACCTCGAACCGCCTTTCTCCGACCACCTATTTGGGCTGGAACGGCGGGGTGAGGCATGCCGGCTTTTCGCTGCACGGCGCCTATGTTGAACGCAGCATGGAACGCAACTCACCGAATAGTCTGCGCCTGCAAACCAACGATGGGCGTTACATCCAGCATCTGTTTAGCGGTGAGCTGGGCTATGAGGGCAATGCGTTTACCGGCCAACTGGCGTACGGTGAATCGCAAAACTACCTGCGCCGCCAGATCCTGCGTATAGCGTTCAAGCCGGAGGCAACGCTTAGCCTGGGCAGCCAGATTTATACCACGCAGGCGCTGGAAGGTTACCAAGCGATGGCGTTGAGCAAACGCCACTTTGACCGGCACGCCAATCATTATGCCCTTGACGCCAAATGGCAGGCGCCGCGCTGGAGCCTTAAGCTCGGTATTGGCCATACGCGGGCACCAAAGGGCGGCGGCGAGCTTGGTTTTTATCCACGCCATATGACGAAGAATTCTCGCGGCACGTTCACCTCAATGGCCTATGCGGGTGAAGACTATATGCGTGACGGGGAAACCGTGTTGGCTGCGCTGGCCGAATACCGTATTACACCCGAGTTCACTGCCGGCGTAACGGGCACCTTTGGGCAGTTCAGCTATCAGGGCGTCGTCGTGCGTACCGGCGAGCTCAACGTTTTTGGCCGCTGGGCGCCTTCTCATCCTACATTAAACAATCTGACGGTGTTCGCCATGGTTGGGCCGGGCTGGTCTTATAAAAACGTGAATAAAACGCCGGTGATAGCCAACGGGCATTACCGGACGGCGCATACCCTGGGCGCCGAGTTTATCGCCGAGTATCGCTTTAAATTATTTTAGCCCGGCGTATCGCCCAGGTTGCCGGTGCGTCGGCGTGGTTATTCGGCCCACTTCTTGATAAAAACAAACTGGACATCCATACAGCAGCCCTTTAACGTGGCAGGCAGCAGGCGCGTTTGCGCCGAAACGGCATTGCGTATACAGGAGGCAGGGTGGATACCAGCGTGATTTATGGTATTGGCGGCGTGGCGATCGGCCTGTTGCTGGGGTGGCTGATCGCCAACCTGCAGGTGCAGCGGCACCGGGCGCAGCATGAGACGGAACTGCGCCTGCGGGAGCAGGCGTTGCAACAGGCGCAGCAGGAAATCGCCGCGCGCCAGGAACAACAGCTGCGCCATGAACAGCAACTGCGGCATAACGATCTGGAACTGCGCAACCTGCACAGCCAAATGGCCGCCGGGCAGGAGAAGCTACAGCAGCTTAACCACTGGCGCAGTGAATGCGAACAGCTCAATCAGGAACTACGCGCCCAGCGTGAAGTGAACAGCGCCCAGGAAGCCGAACTGCGTGAGGTGACCATTCGCCTGGAAGAAACGCGCATGGCGGCGGAAGAAAAACAGCGCTTGCTGCTTAACAGCGAGCAGCGCCTGACCACCCAATTCGAGAACCTGGCCAACCGCATCTTCGAGCACAGTGGCCGCAAGGTGGATGAGCAGAACAGGCAAAGCCTGGATCGGCTGTTGTTGCCCTTGCGTGAACAACTGGACGGTTTTCGCCGCCAAGTGCAGGAAAGCTTCGGCCAGGAAGCACGCGAGCGCCATACCCTGACCCACGAAATCCGTAACCTGCAACAACTGAATGCGCAAATGGCGCGCGAAGCCATTAACCTGACCAAGGCGCTGAAAGGGGATAATAAAACCCAGGGCAATTGGGGCGAGGTGGTGTTGAGCCGGGTGCTGGAAGCCTCTGGCCTGCGTGAGGGCCATGAATACGAAACCCAGGTTAGCGTGCGGCTGGATCACCAAAGCCGGATGCAGCCAGACGTGATCGTCCGCCTGCCGCAGGGCAAGGACGTGGTGATCGACGCCAAAATGTCGCTGGTGGCCTATGAGCGCTATTTTAACAGCGAAGACGATCTGGCGTGTGAAGCGGCGCTGAGTGAGCATATTGCCTCATTGCGTAACCATATCCGCATGCTGAGCCGCAAGGATTACCAGCAGTTGCCCGGTTTGCGTTCGCTGGATTATGTGCTGATGTTTATCCCGGTTGAGCCAGCGTTCCTGTTGGCGATCGATCGCGAGCCGGAACTGATCGGCGAAGCGTTGCAGCACAATATCATGCTGGTCAGCCCCACGACGCTGCTGGTGGCGCTGCGTACCATCACCAATCTGTGGCGCTATGAGCACCAAAGCCAGAACGCCCAGCGCATCGCCGAACGGGCTGCAAGGCTGTATGACAAAATGCGGCTGTTCGTTGACGATATGTCCGCGCTGGGGCAAAGCCTGGATAAGGCCCAGGGCAGCTACCGCCTGGCAATGAACAAGCTGAGCGAAGGGCGCGGCAACCTGATCGGCCAGACCGAAGGGTTCCGGGCGTTGGGTGTTGAAGTGAAGCGGCCGATTAACCCATCGTTGGCGCAACGGGCCCGCGAGCAAGACGTGGGGGAGACCGGCGGCGATGCGGTGGTTAGCTCGCTGCCCACGGCGAGCGAAGATGAAAATGGCGATGAACAATCGCGCAGCGCATCACAGGGATGATACGCGTTAGGTGGGGAATTGCGCGCCGTTCTGATACACTTCATAGACTAAATTGACTCAATAGCAGGCGGGACAATGGCAGATCAATCGCAGGAAACGACCGATTTCGGTTTTCGCACCGTAGCACGCGAAGAAAAACAGGCTATGGTGGCTAACGTTTTTCATTCGGTCGCGGCCAAGTATGACGTGATGAACGACCTGATGTCGTTCGGTATCCATCGCATCTGGAAGCGTTTTACCATTGATTGCAGCGGCGTGCGCAGCGGCCAGCGCGTGCTGGATCTTGCCGGCGGAACGGGCGATCTGGCGGCCAAATTCTCCCGCATGGTGGGTGAGCAGGGGCAGGTGGTGCTGGCGGACATCAACGACTCCATGCTGAAGATGGGGCGCGAAAAACTGCGCGATCGCGGCATTGTCGGCAATGTCAGCTATGTGCAGGCCAATGCCGAAGCGCTGCCGTTCCCGGATAACTACTTTGATTGCATCACCATCTCTTTCGGCCTGCGCAACGTGACCGATAAGGATAAAGCGCTGCGCTCGATGTTCCGCGTGCTGAAGCCCGGCGGCCGTTTGCTGGTGCTGGAGTTCTCCAAGCCACTGTTGGCGCCGCTCAGTAAAGCCTATGACGCCTACTCCTTCCACGTGTTGCCGAAAATCGGCGAGTTGGTGGTGAAAGATCCCGACAGCTACCGCTACCTGGCCGAATCCATCCGTATGCACCCGGATCAGGAAACCCTGAAAGGCATGATGCAGGAAGCCGGCCTGGAAAATGTATCCTACTTTAATCTGACCGGGGGCATTGTGGCCCTGCACAGGGGCTTCAAGTTCTGATATGGATATGCCGATGCTGCTGACCCCGCTGTTGACTGGTGTGCTGGAAACGTCGCTGAACGGCTTGTTGTTTCGTGAGCGTAGTCTGAAACCGGCGCGCCAGCGCCTGGCGGGCAAAACGCTGCGCATTGAGCTGCGGGAATTGTCTTCCCCGCTGGTGCTGGTGTTCAGCGAGCAGCGGGTTGATGTGCTCGGCCAGTTCGAGGGTGACGCCGATTGCACGGTGCGCACCCGGATCCCAGCGCTGCTGAAGCTGCGCGATCGTCAGCAGCTTTCGCAGCTGATGCGCTCGGGCGAATTGATCGTTGAAGGCGATATACAGGTGGTCCAGCAATGGGTTGGGCTGCTTGATTTGGCCGAATGGGATCCCGCCGAATGGTTGGCACCCTACGTTGGCGATATCGCCGCGCAGGGTATCACCCAGGCGGTGGCCAAAGGCGCCGGCCTGCTGAAAACTGGCCTGCAGCGGCAACAGCGTTATGTGGCCGAAACCCTGACCGAAGAGTGGCGCGGTGCGCCGGGGCCGCTGGAAGTGGTGTGGTTCAACGAAGAGGTGGATGCCGTGGCGCGCCGTGTTGAGGCCTTGTTTGCCCGGCTGGGCCAACTGGAGGGTAAACGATGACCCCGGGGGAACTGCGCCGTCTGTATTTTATTGTTCGCGTTTTTCTCAGCTACGGCCTGGATGAACTGATCCCAAAGATGCGCCTGACGTTGCCGCTGCGCTTTGCTCGCCGGCTGCTGTTCTGGATGCCTAACCGCCATAAGGAGAGGGTGCTCGGCGAACGCCTGCGCCTGGCGTTGCAGGAGCTTGGGCCGGTGTGGATCAAGTTCGGCCAAATGATGTCGACCCGCCGCGATCTGTTCCCGCCGCAAATTGCCGATCAGCTGGCGCTGTTGCAAGACCGCGTGGCGCCGTTTGACGGCGCGCTGGCGCGCAAGCATATGGAACAGGCAATGGGCGGCCCGCTGGAAACCTGGTTTGACGATTTCGAGCCCAAAGCGCTGGCTTCCGCCTCGATTGCCCAGGTGCATACCGCCCGGCTGAAAAGTAACGGCCAACAGGTGGTGCTGAAAGTGATCCGCCCGGATATCGGCCCGATTATCAAAGCCGACGTGCGCCTGATGTATCGGCTGGCCGGCTGGGTGCCGAAGCTGCTGCCCGATGGCCGCCGCCTGCGGCCGCGGGAAGTGGTGCGCGAATACGAAAAGACGCTGCTCGATGAGCTGAACCTGCTGCGCGAAGCGGCCAACGCCATTCAACTGCGGCGCAACTTCGACGGTAGCCCGATGCTGTATGTGCCGGAAGTGTATTCCGATTATTGCCGCGAAAGCGTGCTGGTGATGGAGCGTATCTACGGTATCCCGGTATCAGACGTTGCCGCACTGGAACAGCAAGGCACCAATATGAAACTGCTGGCGGAGCGCGGGGTGCAGGTGTTCTTCACCCAGGTTTTCCGCGATAGCTTTTTCCACGCCGACATGCACCCTGGCAATATTTTTGTGAGCTATGAGCACCCGGAAGATCCTTGCTACATTGGCATTGACTGCGGCATCGTCGGCTCGCTGAACAAAGACGACAAACGCTACCTGGCGGAAAACTTCATCGCCTTCTTCAATCGTGATTATCGCAAGGTCGCTGAATTGCACGTCGATTCCGGCTGGGTGCCGCGGGATACCAACGTCGAAGACTTCGAGTTCGCGATCCGCACCGTGTGCGAACCGATTTTTGAAAAGCCACTGGCGGAGATCTCTTTCGGCCATGTGCTGCTTAACCTGTTTAATACCGCGCGCCGTTTTAATATGGAAGTCCAGCCGCAATTGGTGTTATTGCAGAAGACCTTGTTGTATGTTGAAGGCTTGGGGCGGCAGCTTTATCCACAGTTGGACCTGTGGACCACGGCCAAACCGTTCCTGGAAAGCTGGCTGCGCGATCAGGTCGGCATTCCGGCAGTGCTCCGCGCGCTGAAAGAAAAAGCGCCATTTTGGGCGGAGAAACTCCCTGAATTGCCTGAATTATTTTACGATAGCCTGCAGCAGCATAAATTGCTGCAGCAAAGCGTGGATAAGCTGACTGGCCAAATGCAGGCGCAGCGCGTGCGGCAAGGGCAATCGCGTTATTTGCTCGGCGTTGGCGCTACACTGTTAGTGAGTGGTACGATTCTCCTGCTCGGTGGTGTTGAAACCGTGCCGGCGTGGTTGATGGCGGCAGGTATTGTCGCCTGGCTGGTCGGCTGGAAGCGTACCGCCTGATTTGGCGCTATATCCTGTTTTTATATGGCCGTAGAATGTGGTAACCAGAATAACCCCTGTAAATATAGAGGTAATTGGAATGGGCGGTATTAGTATTTGGAATTTGTTGATCATCGCGGTGATCGTGGTGTTGCTGTTTGGTACCAATAAGCTTCGTTCGCTGGGTTCCGATCTGGGTGCATCAATCAAGGGGTTTAAAAAGGCGATGGGTGACGACACGCCCCCACCGGCCAATACCTCTGAAAAAACTACCCATGATGCTGATTTCACGGCAAAGCCTATCACGGATAAGCAGCCGGAAACCAAAGCTGAAGAGTCGAAGAACAAAGAGCAGGTATAAACCGTGTTTGACATAGGGTTTGGTGAACTGCTGCTGGTGCTGGTGATTGGTCTGGTGGTGCTTGGGCCAGAGCGGCTACCGGTGGCGGTAAGAACGGTTTCGGGTTGGATTCGGGCGTTGCGTTCGATGGCGGCATCGGTGCAGAGCGAACTTGCCCAGGAGCTGAAGCTGCAGGAACTGCAAGACAGCCTGAAAAAGGCCGAGAAAGCCGGCTTGCAGAACCTAACGCCGGAACTGAAAGCGTCCATGGATGAGTTGAAAGACGCCGCGGAATCATTGAAGCGCTCTTATCATGGCAGCCAGATTGATGAACCTGCGCACACCATCCAGAATCCGCAGGTGACCGATCCGGAAGCTCAACACGATGGCGTAACGCCGGCGGAGGCCGCCACCACGGCTTCGGCGCCGGTGAGCGCGCCGGCACCAGCCCCCGAACCGGCCGCGCAGCTAGCCAAAGCGCCGGTTGAACCGGCACAGGCCGCGCCGCAGGCTCCGGCTGGCGCAGCAACGCCGGCGGCGAATGAGCCCGCTGCGGCGACTTCCTCAGCGTCTTCCCAACCTAGTGGCGATCGTTAAAACATGGCAGTTGAAGATACCCAACCGCTTATCAGTCATCTAATTGAACTGCGTAAGCGGCTGTTGAACTCGATTATCAGCGTGCTGGTGATCTTTCTGGTGCTGGTTTATTTTGCGAATGATATTTACCAGTTGGTTTCCGCCCCGTTAATCAAGCAGTTGCCTGCCGGGGCCAGCATGATCGCCACCGACGTGGCGTCGCCTTTCTTTACCCCGATTAAACTGACGATGATCGTGTCGGTGTTCGTGGCCGCCCCGGTGATCCTCTACCAGGTCTGGGCGTTTATCGCGCCGGCGCTGTATAAACATGAACGCCGCCTGATGATGCCGTTACTGGTGTCCAGCAGCGCGCTGTTTTATCTCGGCATGGCGTTCGCCTACTTCATTGTGTTCCCGCTGGCCTTTGGTTTCTTTGCCAAAACGGCACCGGCCGGGGTGCTGATCGCCACCGACATCAACAATTACCTCGACTTCGTCATGGCGTTGTTTATGGCGTTTGGCGTGGCGTTTGAAGTGCCGGTCGCCATCATCCTGCTGTGCTGGAGCGGGGTCACATCGCCGGAAGATCTGAAGAAGAAACGGCCGTATGTGTTGGTCGGGGCTTTTGTGGTCGGGATGCTGCTAACGCCGCCGGACGTGTTCTCGCAAACGCTGTTGGCGATCCCAATGTACCTGCTGTTTGAAGTGGGCGTGTTCTTTGCCCGTTTCTATGTTGGCAAACGGCGCCCACGGCCAGAAGAAGAAGACGAGGGCGACGAAACTCCCGCCCCATAACGTGTTAACAGGCCGCCCGAATGGGCGGCTTCTGATTTGGAAAGCGCATGTTTGATATCGGCGTTAATCTCACCAGCCCACAGTTCGCCAAAGATTACCCGCAGGTGGTGGCGCGCGCGCAGGCCGCGGGCGTGCGCGGCATGCTGATCACCGGCACCAACGCCCAGGAAAGCCAGGCCGCCAGCGAGCAGGCTTTGCAGTATGCCGGCTACTGTTGGGCGACGGCTGGCGTGCACCCCCATGATGCCAGCAGTTGGTGTGAGGAAACCGCCCAGCATATCCGCGCGCTGGCTGTGCAGCCGCAGGTCGTGGCTATCGGCGAATGCGGCCTGGATTTTAACCGCAATTTCTCCACGCCGGCCGAGCAGGAAGCGGCGTTCAGTGCCCAGCTTGCGCTGGCGGCCGCGTTACAGATGCCGGTTTTCCTGCATTGCCGCGAAGCACACGCACGTTTTGCCGCATTGTTGGCGCCGTGGTTGGATAAACTGCCCGCGGCCGTCGTCCACTGCTTTACCGGCACGGCGGAAGAATTGGCCGATTGCCTATCGCATGGGCTGTCGGTGGGTATTACCGGCTGGGTATGTGATGAGCGCCGCGGCCAGGGGTTGCGCGCGCTGTTGCCGCACATTCCGGCCGATCGGTTGCTATTGGAAACCGATGCCCCCTATCTGTTGCCCCGGGATTTACACCCAAAACCTGCATCTCGCCGCAACGAACCCTGTTTTTTGCCCCATATCGTCCAACAGGTCGCCGCCTGGCGAAAAGAAGATCCCGAATGGCTGGGGCACAAAACTGATGAGAACGCCCGCCGGTTATTCCGGCTGGTTTGAGTGAGGAGAATACAATGAGCTATGCATTTCCGGGTACTTTTCCAGGGCGCCGCATGCGCCGCGTGCGCCGTCATGATTTCAGCCGCCGCCTGGTGGCAGAGAACCAACTGACGGTTAACGATCTGATCTACCCGGTATTTGTTATGGAAGGCACCAATCACTACGAACCGGTGGCTTCCATGCCAGGCGTATCGCGCATGACCATCGATCTGCTGATCAAAGAAGCTGAAGCCATCGCTAAGCTGGGCGTACCGGTACTGTCGCTGTTTCCAGTGATTGAGCCGGGCCTGAAAACGCTGCATGCGGAAGAAGCCTACAACCCGCAAGGCCTGGTGCAGCGTACCGTGCGTGCGTTGAAAGACGCGGTGCCGGAGCTGGGTATCCTGACCGATGTGGCGCTCGATCCTTACACCACGCATGGCCAGGATGGCGTGATTGATGAAGACGGCTATGTGATTAACGATGTAACCAAGGACATTCTGGTGCGTCAGGCGCTGTCCCATGCCGAAGCCGGGGCCGAGATCGTGGCGCCGAGCGATATGATGGATGGCCGTATCGGCGCGATCCGCGATCGCCTGGAAGACAGCGGCCTGATTAACACCCAGATTATGGCCTATTCCGCCAAGTACGCCTCTTGCTACTACGGCCCGTTCCGCGACGCGGTTGGTTCCAGCAGCAACCTGAAGGGCGGCAATAAGAAAACCTACCAGATGGATCCGGCCAACAGCGACGAAGCGCTGCAGGAAATCGCTCAGGACCTGCAAGAAGGCGCGGATATGGTGATGGTGAAACCGGGGATGCCCTATTTGGATGTGGTGCGCCGGGTGAAAGACAGCTTTGGCGTGCCGACCTTCGCCTATCAGGTTTCCGGCGAGTATGCGATGCATATGGCGGCGATTCAGAACGGCTGGCTGAAGGAGAAACCGGCGATCATGGAGTCGCTGCTGTGCTTCAAACGCGCTGGCGCCGATGGCGTGCTGACCTATTTCGCCAAACAGGTCGCCGAGTGGCTGCACGATGAGGCCATGCAGCGCTAACCCACAGGGCCATCTTCTTGGCCCTTAGCCGAACTGATCGGGCGGCGTGCGCGTTGCTGGCACGCCAACCGTTACAGTTTCTGGAACTGCCGGTTATCCAGGCTTTGGCTCACCTGCTTGTTAATCAGGTTGAGCAACAGGATAGAGCGCGCTTCGCCATCGGGTTCGGTGTAAATCGCCCGCAGCCCTTCAAACACCCCATCGGTGATCAGTACCGTGTCGCCCGGCACCGGCGTTTCAGGGTCCACATAGGTTTCGCTGGTGTGCGCCTGCAATTCCTCTATCACATTAAGCGGAATGACAGCCGGCAGCGAACCAAAACGCACAAAGTGGCTGACGCCACGGGTCGCGCTGATGGTGGTGGTATGGATACGCTCAGGATCGAACTCCACGAACAAATAGTTGGGAAACAGTGGCTCGCTGACGGCGATGCGCTTGCCTCGCACGATCTTCTCCAGCGTGATAATCGGGCTCAGGCAGTTTACCTGTTGCCGTTCCAGATGTTCCTGCGCCCTGAGCAATTGGCCGCGTTTGCAATACAGTAAGTACCAAGATTCCATAATTTCACATGCCTTTCTGCCAGCCGGCAAGCATATCAAAAGCCATAGCGGATACCTAGGCCATAGCCGGTATTTGATCGCGATATCGCCGCAGATCTGCTAATTTTTGTGCAGGATCGTTCAGCGGCGGCGCATTCTGATAACGCGGTTATAGCAAGAGCTGAACATGAATGACAGCGCGGCGCGCGCGCACTGTACATGGCGCCATCGCCATGTAGTATGGCAAGGCCGTATGACGCCCTGTGTGACGCTACTCATCATTCTGCTAGGCGGAAGGCGAAACTGGCTGCGGCAACCCCATTCGTGCGCGGCAGGCAATCTTGTCTTTACGGGCGTTTAACAAAAGTGCAGCAACAAGCGTGAAGAGCGCTTATAATGCCTTTCTCACTGGCCGTTATAATGATCAGCATGAAATACCGTGACTTACGCGATTTCCTCTCGTTGCTGGAGAAGAGAGGGGAGCTTAAACGCATCAGCCAGCCGATTGATCCCTATCTTGAAATGACCGAGATTGCCGATCGCACGTTGCGTGCGGGCGGCCCTGCATTGCTGTTCGAAAATCCGCAAGGGTATACGATGCCGGTGCTGTGCAACCTGTTTGGCACGGCAAAGCGCGTGGCGATGGGGATGGGGCAGGAAGATGTTGGCGCGCTGCGCGACGTTGGCAAGCTGTTGGCTTTCTTGAAGGAGCCGGAGCCGCCGAAGGGCTTTCGCGATCTGTTCGATAAAATGCCGAAGTTCAAGCAAGTGCTGAACATGCCGACCAAAGTGCTGGGCGCCGCCCCTTGCCAGGAGCAGGTATGGCAAGGCGATGATGTTGATCTCAGCCGTATTCCCGTGATGCATTGTTGGCCGGAAGATGCCGCGCCGCTGATCACTTGGGGGCTAACCGTTACCCGGGGGCCGCACAAAGAGCGCCAAAATCTGGGGATTTATCGCCAGCAGGTGCTGGGCCGCAATAAAGTGATTATGCGTTGGCTGTCGCACCGCGGCGGCGCGCTGGATTACCAGGAATGGTGCCAGGCCCACCCCGGTGAGCGCTTCCCGGTCGCGGTCGCGCTGGGGGCTGATCCTGCCACCATCCTCGGGGCAGTGACGCCGGTGCCTGATAACCTTTCCGAGTATGCCTTTGCCGGGCTGCTGCGCGGCAATAAAACGGAAGTGGTGAAGTGCCTGTCCTGCGATCTGGAGGTGCCGGCCAGCGCCGAGATCGTACTCGAAGGTTATATCGAACCTGGCGAAGTGGCGCCGGAAGGCCCCTATGGCGATCACACCGGTTATTACAACGAGATCGACCATTTCCCGGTGTTTACCATCACCCACATTACCCAACGGCGCGATGCGATATACCACTCCACCTATACCGGCCGGCCGCCGGATGAACCGGCGGTGATGGGCGTGGCGCTGAATGAAGTGTTTGTGCCGATTCTGCAAAAGCAGTTCCCGGAAATCGTCGATTTTTACCTGCCGCCGGAAGGCTGTTCCTACCGTCTGGCGGTGGTGACCATCAAGAAGCAGTACCCTGGCCATGCCAAACGCGTGATGATGGGCGTTTGGTCCTTCCTGCGCCAGTTTATGTACACCAAATTTGTTATTGTCTGTGATGACGACGTAAATGCCCGCGACTGGAATGATGTAATTTGGGCGATCACCACACGAATGGATCCAGCAAGGGATACCGTTATGGTGGAGAATACGCCAATTGACTATCTGGACTTCGCTTCGCCGGTGTCCGGGTTGGGATCGAAAATGGGCCTGGACGCCACCAATAAATGGCCGGGGGAAACCCAGCGCGAGTGGGGCCGCCCGATCGAAATGGATGAGAAGGTGCGTGCGCGCGTCGACGAAATCTGGGATGAGCTCGCAATTTTCAGTGGCAGGGAGCCGACGCTGTAGCGTTCGGCACTGTTCTCGGTTTTGCATTGATGACCCAACAGAGGGAACGCATGACAATATTGAGCTGTAAAGTGACCTCCGTGGAGGCCATTACCGATACCGTTTACCGGGTGCGTTTGGTGCCAGAAGCGCCGTTTAGTTTCAAGGCAGGGCAATATTTGATGGTGGTGATGGATGAGCGGGATAAACGCCCGTTCTCTCTGGCCTCTACTCCGATGCAGCAGGACCATATTGAGTTGCATATCGGCGCTTCGGAACTGAATCTGTATGCGATGGCCGTGATGGATCGCATCCTGAAAGAACGGACGATCACTGTGGACATTCCGCACGGCGAAGCCTGGCTGCGTGAAGAGGGCAGCCGCCCGCTGGTGTTGATTGCCGGCGGCACCGGCTTTTCTTACGCCCGCTCTATCCTGCTGACGGCGCTGGAGCAGCAGCCCGATCGCGACATTTCCATTTACTGGGGCGGCCGTGAGTTGAAACACCTGTACGATCTCAGCGAGCTGGAAACGCTCTCGTTGCAGTACCCCAACCTGAAAGTGATCCCGGTGGTTGAACAACCGGAGGATGACTGGCGCGGGCGCAGCGGCACGGTATTGAGTGCGGTGCTGCAGGACTTTGGCTCATTGGCGGAGCATGATATCTATATCGCCGGCCGTTTCGAAATGGCGAAAATCGCCCGCGAGCGTTTCTGCGCCGAGCGCGGCGCGCAGGAAGCCCGTATGTTCGGCGATGCATTTTCGTTTATCTAACGTGCGGCACGGCCTCATGCCTGATACAGCGGGCTGCCATCGGCAGCCCGTTTTTGTTGGCATAAAAAACCCGCCCCTGACAGGCGGGAAGTACGGCAATCTGTGGTATCCCTGATTGTTACAACCGTTCAAACACCGTGGCGATTCCTTGGCCCAATCCGATGCACATGGTCGCCAGGCCAAACTGCGCGTCACGGCGTTCCATCAGATGCAACAACGTGGTTGAAATGCGTGCGCCGGAGCAGCCCAACGGGTGGCCGAGCGCGATGGCGCCGCCGTTCAGGTTGACCTTGTCGTCCAACTGTTCCAATAAGCCCAAATCCCGGATACAAGGCAGCGCCTGGGCGGCAAAAGCCTCATTCAATTCAAACAGATCGATATCCTGCAGTGCCAGGCCGGCGCGCTGCAACGCCAGTTTGCTGGCGGGCACCGGGCCGTACCCCATGATGGAAGGATCGCAGCCAACAACCGCCATCGCGCGGATGCGGGCGCGGGCTTTCAACCCTAGCGCCCTGGCTTGCGTTTCACTCATCAATAACATGGCGGCGGCCCCGTCGGACAGCGCCGATGCGCTGCCGGCGGTGACGGTGCCGTTGGCCGGATCGAACGCCGGGCGCAGTGCGGCCAGGCTTTCTACCGTGGTTTCCGGGCGGATCACTTCATCATAGTCATAGCGCGTCAGCACGCCGTCAGCGTCGTGGCCGGTGGTGGGGACGATCTCGGTTTTAAAGTGGCCGGCCTGCGTTGCTGCAGCGGCCCGCTGGTGCGAGCGGGCGGCGAACTCATCTTGCATCTGGCGGCTGATATTGTGCATTTTGGCCAGCATTTCAGCCGTTAGCCCCATCATGGCGGCGGCCTTGGCCACGGTACGGCCCAGGCCCGGATGAAAATCCACCCCGTGGTTCATCGGCACGTGGCCCATGTGCTCCACCCCACCGATCAGGCAAATCTGCGCGTCGCCGACCATAATCATGCGGGCCGCGTCGTGCAGCGCCTGCATGGACGAGCCGCACAGCCGGTTAACCGTGGTTGCCGGCACGCTATGAGGGATCTCGGCCAACAGCGCCGCATTGCGGCCGATGTTAAAGCCTTGTTCCAGCGTTTGCTGCACGCAGCCCCAGTAAATGTCATCGATGTCGGCGGCTTGCAGCGCCGGGTTGCGGCTCAGTACGCTGCGCATCAGGTGGGTTGAGAGATCCTCGGCACGCATCTGGCGGAATGCGCCCCCTTTGGAACGGCCCATCGGCGTGCGGACGGCATCAACAATAACAACGTTTTCCATTTTTATGACCTCATGCCGGTTGGCCCGTGGCGATATCGGGTTGGGGTGTGGGCTGCGGGTAGTAGCTTTGGTTCTCCGCCGCTTTGGCGCGCAGCCCAGCCGGAACCTGATACAGTGGGCCCAGATGGGCGTAGCGTTGCGCGAGTTCGACGTAATTTGCCGTACCGATCGTATCCAGATAGCGCAGCGCACCGCCGCGGAACGGCGGGAAGCCAAGGCCGTACACCAACGCCATATCGGCTTCTGCCGGGCTGGCGATGATGTTCTCCTCCAGGCAGTGCACCGCTTCGTTGACCATTGGGATCATCATCCGGGCGATAATTTCGTCATCGCCGATCTCCTGCCCGGGCCGGCGGATGGCTGCCAGCAGGGTATCTGTTTGCTCATCAGGGGTTTTGCGCGGTTTGCCGTTGCTATCCAGGCCGTAGCGGTAAAAACCCAGCCCGTTTTTTTGGCCGAAGCGCTGGTTGTCAAACAGCACGTCAATCGCGTCACGGCCATCTTTCGCCATCCGCTGCGGGAAGCCGGCGGCCATAAAGGCCTGGGCATGGTGGGCGGTATCAATGCCGACCACGTCCAGCAGGTAGGCCGGGCCCATCGGCCAACCAAACTGCTTTTCCATCACCTGGTCGATGCGGCGGAAATCGACGCCGTCGCGCAATAACAGGTTGAAGCCGGCAAAGTAGGGGAACAGCACCCGGTTGACGAAGAAGCCGGGGCAGTCGTTAACGATAATCGGGGTTTTTCCCATTTGAATGGCATAGGCCACGATGCTGGCCAGGGTGCGATCGCTGGTGTGCTCGCCGCGGATGATTTCCACTAACGGCATGCGGTGCACCGGGTTGAAAAAGTGCATGCCACAGAAGTTCTGCGGGCGTTTCAGCGCGTTGGCCAACTGGTTGATGGGGATGGTTGAGGTGTTGGATGCCAGCACGGTCTCTTCCCCGATCAGGCCTTCCACCTCGGCCAACACCGCGGTTTTAATCTGTGGGTTTTCCACCACGGCTTCGACGATCACCTGCGCCCGCTCTATGCCGGCGTAATTGAGCGTGGGCTGTATAGTGGCAAGCACCTGCGCCATTTTCATGCCGTCCAGCCGGCCGCGTTCCCACTGTTTGTTCAGCAGTTTGGCGGCTTCCGTCATGCCCAGCGCCAGCGCCTTATCGCTGATATCTTTCATGATGACCGGCACGCCCTTGCGTGCAGATTGATAGGCAATGCCGCCCCCCATAATGCCTGCGCCAAGAACCGCGGCCTGCTTAGGCGCCGTGCTCCCTTGCGCCAGCTTTTTCGCCCGGCTTTTAACAAACTGTTCGTTGAGGAAGATCCCTACCAGCGCGCGTGTTTCATTGGTGCGGGCCAGCGGTACAAAGCTGGCGGTTTCCAGCTTGAGTGCCGCATCACGCCCCAGCCGGGCGGCGCTTTCGATGGTTTTTATCGCGGCCATCGGCGCCGGGTAGTGTCTGCCGGCCGTTTGCAACACCATGCCTTTGGCGGTGGTGAAGCTCATCGCGGCTTCAATCGCCGTCAGCTTCAACGGCTCCAGTTTGGGGTGGCGGCTGGCGCGCCAGTCGAGCCGGCCATCTATCGCCTGTTGAAGCATGTGCAGCGCGGCGTGCCGCAGTTTTTCCGGCGCCACGATCGCATCGACCAGGCCGACTTTCAGCGCCTCTTGGGCACCAAGCTCCTTGCCGGCGGCGATGATCTCCAGCGCGCTGTCATTGCCCAGCAGGCGTGGCAGGCGTACCGTACCGCCAAAGCCAGGGATGATGCCCAGCCGGGTTTCCGGTAGGCCGATGCGAGCATCCGGCGTGGCGATACGGAAATCGGTCGCCAGTACGCATTCGCACCCGCCGCCCAGCGCATAGCCATTGATGGCGGAGAGCGTGGGGACGGGCAGATCTTCGAGGCGGTTAAAGATGGCATTGGCAAACGCCAGCCACTGTTGCAGCTTTTCGGCCGGCGCGGCAAATAAAGGAATGAATTCATTAATATCAGCGCCGACAATAAATGCCGCCTTGTTGGAGCGCAGCAACAGCCCCTGAAGGCCGGGCAGTTTTTCCAGCACGTCAAGCGCCGTGCCCAGGCTGGCGACGGTATGGGTATCCAGTTTATTAATTGAGCCAGGGGCATCGAATACCAGCTCGACAATGCCATTATCAAGCTGGATCAGTTGTAAGTTTTCGCCTTGGTAGAGCATGTCTGTCTCCTTAATCAGCGCGCGATCTGGTATGACCAGATGATAAGGAGTGTGGTTTTTATGTTAAAAATATGCAAATTAAATATTGCATATTTGCAGCATTGATCACGGAGCGCCGGTGGGAACTATTTATTTAACATCAGGTTATGTTTTTTACTGTGTTACCGGTCTGTTTTGCTTTTTGCAGGGATAGGCCGTTAGTCATACTTGCCGTAAGCGGCCGGTTTTTTGCTTTGCGCTGCCGGTGCTGATGGGGTTGGAGCATAAGGGCAGTGTGATAAGATGAACCCTCCATATTACGGGCATAAGGGTATTGTGATGGGAACGTTGGCTTCTTTGTATAACGATCACCTGGCGGCACTGCAGCAGCGCGCGCAAGAAATATTACAGCGCAATGAGCTTGATGCATTGCTGATCCACTCTGGGGAACTGCAGCCGGTATTCCTGGATGACCATCACTACCCGTTCAAGGTTAACCCACACTTTAAAGCCTGGGTGCCGGTGACCACCGTACCGAACTGCTGGTTATGGGTGGATGGGGTTAACAAACCAAAGCTGTGGTTCTATTCGCCGGTGGATTATTGGCACAGCGTTGATCCATTGCCGAATAGCTTCTGGACCAGCGCGGTGGAACTGCTCCCGTTGGCCAACGCCGGCGACATCACCGGGCAGTTGCCGCCGCAGCGCGGCCGCGTCGGCTACATTGGCTGCGCCCCGCAGCGGGCGCGCGATTTGGGCATTGCTGCCGCGAACATCAACCCGCAGCCGGTGTTGAATTACCTGGATTATCACCGCGCGGTGAAAACCGATTATGAGTTGGCCTGCATGCGTGAAGCGCAAAAAACGGCGGTGATCGGCCATCGCGCCGCCCATGAAGCGTTTCTTTCCGGCATGAGCGAGTTCGATATTAATCTGGCTTATCTCACCGCGACCGGGCATCGTGATACCGATGTCCCTTATGACAACATTGTGGCATTGAATGAGCATGCGGCGGTGCTGCACTATACCCGGCTGGATAATCAACCGCCGGCCGAACCGCTAAGCTTTCTGATCGATGCCGGTGCGGAATACAACGGCTACGCGGCTGATTTAACGCGTACGTATTCAGGGCAAAGCGGCAACGCCTTTGCCCTGTTGCTCAAAGATCTCAACGATGAACAGTTGGCGCTGATCGAAACCATCAAAGCCGGGGTGCGCTACACCGATTACCATGTGCAGATGCACCAGCGCATTGCCAAACTGTTAAAGAAACACCAACTGGTCAACGGCATCAGCGAGGAAGCCATGGTGGAGCAGGGGATCACCTGCCCGTTCCTGCCGCATGGGTTAGGGCACCCGCTGGGCCTGCAGGTGCATGATGTTGCGGGTTTTATGCAGGATGAAAATGGCACATCGCTGGCTGCGCCGGCCAAATACCCATTCTTGCGCTGCACCCGGGTGCTGCAGCCAGGAATGGTGATGACGATCGAACCCGGTCTGTATTTTATCGAGTCGCTATTGGCGCCGTGGCGCAGCGGCGAATTCAGCAAGCATTTCGCCTGGGATCGGATTGATGCGCTGAAGCCGTATGGCGGTATCCGCATCGAAGATAACATCGTTATCCATGAAAAACGGGTGGAAAACATGACGCGCGATCTGCACCTGGCCTGATGCAAGCGTATCCGATCCCTGCCGCGCCCGTTAGCGTCAGCGAAGAAATCAAAAAAAGCCGCTTTATTACCCTGATGGCGCCCACCTGTGGGGTTGAGGCGGCCAAAACGTTTATCCAGCACGTGCGGCAGGAGCATCCGGCGGCGCGTCACCATTGCTGGGCCTTTGTCGCCGGCGCGCCCAATGATTCTCAACAGTTGGGTTTCTCCGATGATGGCGAACCTTCCGGCACGGCCGGCAAACCGATTCTGGCGCAGTTGATGGGCAGCGGCATTGGCGAGATTACCGCGGTGGTGGTGCGCTATTACGGCGGCACCAAGCTGGGCACCGGTGGGCTGGTGCGCGCCTATGGCAATGGCGTGCAGCAGGCGTTAAAGCAATTGCAACTGATTGAAAAAGTGCCCCAGCGCGAATACCGGCTGAATTGCGACTATGCACAGCTGGCGCTGATCGAAAATGCGTTGCAGCACATGCAAGGGCGGATAGTACATGGGGAATACGGTGCAGAAGTGATGCTGCAGCTAGCATTGCCGGCGAGTGGCGTTGAGGCGTTTGAGCGGAAATTACGTGATCTGAGTCGCGGTAATTTGCAATTAACCCCTATTTCGCAATAATTCCCTCCAATTGAATTGCTAAGGATCGTGCTGAAATGCATTTTCGCGCCATAACCCGTATCGTTGGTCTGCTGGTCATCCTGTTTTCCGGGACCATGTTTATTCCTGGCCTGGTGGCGCTGATTTATCGCGATGGCGCCGGGCGGGCATTCAGCCAGACCTTCTTTGTGGCGCTGGTGATTGGGCTGGCGCTCTGGTGGCCCAACCGTAAGCAGAAACATGAACTGAAATCCCGCGAGGGGTTTCTGATCGTCGTCCTGTTCTGGACGGTGCTGGGCAGCGTAGGGGCGTTGCCCTTTCTGTTTGCCGAGCGGCCAAACCTGTCTTTCACCGATGCCTTCTTTGAGTCTTTCTCTGGGCTGACGACCACCGGAGCGACAACGCTGGTGGGGTTGGACTCGCTGCCCAAGGCAATTCTGTTTTATCGGCAGATGTTGCAGTGGTTGGGGGGCATGGGGATCATTGTGTTGGCGGTGGCCATTCTGCCCATCCTCGGCGTTGGGGGAATGCAGCTTTACCGTGCTGAAATGCCCGGCCCACTGAAAGATAATAAAATGCGGCCGCGCATAGCTGAAACCGCCAAAACCCTGTGGCTGATTTATGTATTGCTCACGGCAGCCTGCGCGTTTTCACTCTGGGGCGCGGGGATGTCGGTGTTTGACGCCATCGGCCACAGTTTCTCTACCATCGCCATCGGCGGCTTTTCCACCCACGATGCCAGCATCGGCTATTACGCCAGCCCCACTATCAATACGATTATTGCCGTTTTTCTGCTGATTTCCGGCTGTAACTATGGCCTGCATTTCGCGCTGTTGAGCGGGCGCAACCTGAAGGTCTACTGGCGCGATCCAGAGTTCCGCATGTTTATTTTTGTGCAACTGACGCTGGTTGTGGTGTGCACATTAATCCTTTGGTGGCATGACGTTTATCGCAGCGGGATGGAAACCATCAACCAGGCGTTTTTCCAGGTGGTCTCCATGGCAACCACCGCCGGCTTCACCACCGATAGCATCTCCAAGTGGCCGCTGTTCCTGCCGATGCTGCTGCTTTGTTCGGCCTTCATTGGCGGCTGTGCCGGTTCAACCGGCGGTGGCTTGAAAGTGATCCGTATCCTGCTGCTGTACTTACAGGGCTCGCGCGAACTCAAAAGGCTGGTGCACCCGAATGCGGTCTACACGATAAAGCTGGGGAACCGGGCGTTGCCGGAGCGCATACTAGAGGCGGTATGGGGTTTCTTCTCTGCTTATGCATTAGTGTTCATCGTCAGCATGTTGGCGATAATCGCCACCGGCGTGGATGATTTCTCGGCCTTCGCCGCCGTCACTGCGACGCTAAATAACCTGGGGCCGGGGTTGGGGGTTGTGGCGGATAACTTCACCTCCATGCCGCCTGCGGCAAAATGGATCCTGGTGTTGACGATGCTGTTCGGCCGTTTGGAAGTATTCACGTTGCTCGTGCTCTTTACGCCAACGTTCTGGCGTGACTGATAAAAGGGGTTGCCATGAAGGCACTGATTCTCTATTCAAGCCGCGATGGACAAACGTGGGCTATTGCTTCGTATATTGCAACGCGTTTGCAGGGGGTGCTCGATTGCACCGTGGTCGATCTGCTGCAGGCTGAGCGTATCGATCTGGCGCAATACCAACGGGTGTTGATTGGCGCCTCTGTGCGCTATGGCCATTTTCATCCGGTACTGGCGCGTTTTGCCAAGCGGCACGCTGCGCAGCTCAACGGGATGCCCTCGGCTTTTTTCGCCGTCAATCTGACGGCTCGGAAAGCAGAAAAGCGCTCACCTGAGACCAATGCCTACACGCAAAAGTTTTTGCACTCTTCCCCCTGGCAGCCAACGCGGTGTGCCGTGTTCGCCGGCGCGCTGCGTTATCCGCGCTACCGCTGGTTCGATCGCATCATGATTCAACTGATTATGCGCATGACCGGTGGTGAAACCGACACCCGTAAAGAAGTGGAATATACAGATTGGCGGCAGGTGGATCGTTTTGCCGATGAGTTTCGCGATTTACCGTACGAAAAATGACAAAAATGCCGGCTATGCCGGCGTTTTGTTGAAAAAACACCCGGTTGAAAAGTTTTTTTAAATTAGGGGTTGCAGGCTGCCGGGAAGTCCCTATAATGCGCCTCCACTGACCGGGAACAACGACTGACAAGCCGCCGGGTCAGCAAGACGAAAGCGAAATAAACGCTT
>NZ_BAABEM010000019.1:0-46568 GCF_039540155.1 Gibbsiella greigii | reverse complement strand
CTCCTTCTGCTGAGTTTACGCTCGTATTTTGGCACTTAGATGCCGTCAACGTTGGAGCGTCCATCTCATTATCCGTGGCCGATTGCCCCTGGCACCGGTGCCTTGCTCGGCAGCCCAAGATGCGCGCTTATACCCTTCATACTTCGAGCTGCAGGTGCGTTGGCTTTCCTCGCTCACCCCAGTCACTTACTGGAGTAAGCTCCTGGGGATTCGCTGCGTTGCCGCCTTCCTGCAACTCGAATTATTTTGGGTGTAGCCTTATAGCCTCATTCATTGATTTTATGAAAAGCAATGTCATTGGTGAGTGGAGCACGGGTGTTGAAGCCATTGAAGGCGACAAAAAACGACCGAGTTATAGCGACCGAAACCCTCTCGGTCAGGGCAAAGAACGTTGCCGAAACAATACCCTGCCACCGCAGGCATAAAAAAACCCCCCCACCGGCCGACTAATAACCATCTATACTGAAAGGATATTTATTTTGTTGCGTCTGCACTGACATCAAGCCTGCTTCGGCCTGATCCCCACTGCATTGCACCTTGCTATCAGTTTACATATCTGCACAATGACGCGCTTTTCAGGCGGCCAGAGACGCCAGCCTGATAATAATAAAAAAGCATAGGAAGCCAATATGAGTATAACTCGTCGTGATTTTCTCAATGGAGTAGCGATAACCATCGCCGCCGGGCTAACGCCGATGCAGGCGCTGCGCGCTGCACCGCAAACAGCCCGGCAAACGCTGTACTACCCGCCGGCATTAACCGGCTTGCGTGGCAACCACCCCGGCTCGTTCGAACATGCGCACCAGCTTGGCCGCGATGGCCGGCAGTTTGACTTCGGCGCGGTGCCCGCAACCGAAGAGTTTGATTTAGTGGTGGTGGGGGCCGGGATCAGCGGCTTGGCCGCCGCCTGCTTCTGGCAACAGATGAAAGGCACGCAGCAGCGTATCCTGATCATCGACAACCATGATGACTTCGGCGGCCATGCCAAGCGCAACGAATTCGGCAGCGACAAGAATATGATACTGGGTTACGGCGGCAGCGAATCGCTCCAGTCACCCCGTTCCAACTTTAGCCCGGTGGCCATCGGGTTGTTGAAAACGCTCGGCGTCAGTATCGACGGGCTGGAAAACACCTTCGACAAAACCTTTTACCCCGATCTGAATCTGAGCCGCGGCGTTTATTTCGATCGCAAAAACTTTGGCGTGGATAAAGTGGTCAGCGGCGATCCGGGCCGCATGGTGGCGGATGACATCCCGCGCGATCGGCTCAACGGCCGTTCTTATCAGGCGTTTATCGGTGATTTCCCGCTGCCGGAAAGCGATCGTCAGGCCCTGATTGCGCTGCACATGGTGGAGAAGGACTATCTGCCGGGGCTAAGCGTAGACGAAAAGGTGAAGTGGCTGGATAGCCACAGCTATGAACAGTTCCTGCGTGAAAAGGTGGGGCTGAGCGAAATGGCAATACGCTATTTCCAGCAGACGACCAGCGATTTTCAGGCGGTGGGCATTGATGCCACCTCCTGCAGCGATGCGCGGATTTGCGATTTGCCTGGGTTAGACGGCATGAACCTGCCGCCGTTGGATGCCGAATCACAGGCGGATTTGGACGATCCTTACGTGTTTCACTTTCCGGACGGCAACGCAACGCTGGCACGTCTGATGGTGCGCCATCTGATCCCGGCCGTGGCGCCTGCCGGCAAAGACATGAACGATATCGTGTTGGCCCGGTTTGATTATGCCCAGCTCGATCGCCCCGAATCGCTGGTGAAGCTTCGCTTGAACAGCACCGGCTTGCATGCGGCCAACGTGGGCGATCGGGTGGAAGTCACCTATATGACCGGCGAGAAAATGACCAAAGTGAGTGCCGGGCAGGTGGTGATGGCCGGCTACAACATGATGATCCCGTACCTGGTGCCGGAGATGTCGCCGGCGCAACAGGAAGCGCTGAAGCAAAACGTGAAGGCACCGCTGGTGTACAGCAAAGTGGTGATCCGCAACTGGCGGCCATTCCTCAAACTTGGCGTACACGAAGTGTATTCGCCCACCGCGCCGTATTGCCGCGTGAAGCTGGATTACCCGGTGAGCATGGGCGGCTACGCCCACCCGCACGATCCCGACAGCCCAATCGGTCTGCATATGGTGTATGTGCCGGTATTGCCGGGCAGCGGCCTGAGCCCGCGCGAGCAGTCGCGCAAAGGGCGGGCGTTACTGCTGGGCACGCCGTTTGAGGTGCATGAAAATATGATCCGGGAACAGCTGCAGGGCATGCTGGGCGCCGCCGGCTTTGATCACCAGCGTGATATTCAGGCGATCACCGTCAACCGCTGGTCCCACGGCTATTCCTATTTCCTCAACGGCCTGTTCGACGATGAAGACGAAGCGCAGCAGATTATCGCCACGGCCCGCCGGCCGATCGGCAAAATCGCGATTGCCAACTCCGATGCGGACTGGAGCCCATATGCCAATTCGGCGATCGATCAGGCATGGCGTGCGGTGAATGAATTGGCTTACGGCAAGATTGCCGCCAGGGAAGGGGTATAACGATGCGTAAATATTATCTTGGCCTGCTGTTGGCCTTGGCCGGCACCGTTAACGCCATGCCTGCCGGTGAATACGTGGCGAAAGCGGGCGACTGCACCGCCTGCCACACCAGCGAGAATGGCGCACCGCTTGCCGGCGGCCGGCGTTTTTCCACGCCGATCGGCGATATCTATGCCACCAATATTACCCCGGACAAGCAGCACGGCATTGGCGCCTATTCGTTTGAGGATTTCGACCGTGCGATGCGCCAGGGGATCGCCAAAGACGGGCATCATCTCTACCCGGCGATGCCATATACCGCCTATGCCAGGATGAGCGCCGCAGACATGCATGCGCTCTACGACTACCTGATGCATGATGTGGATCCCAACTCCACCGCCAACCGCCGCAGCGACATCCCCTGGCCGCTGTCGATGCGTTGGCCGCTGGCCGCCTGGAACCTTTTGTTCCACGATGACACGCCTTACCAACCGGATGCCCGGCAGAGCGCTGAATGGAACCGCGGAGCTTATCTGGTACAAGGGCTTGGCCACTGCGGCAGTTGCCATACGCCGCGCGGTTTGGCGATGCAGGAAAAGGCGCTGGATAACGCCTCGCCGCTGTATTTGAGCGGGGCGGAACTGGATGGCTGGTATGCAACCGGGCTGCGTGGTCTGGAGCCGGGCGCCGTGGCGGCATTGTTGAAAACCGGCCGCAGCCAGCATGCGGCGGTAGCTGGCCCAATGGCCGAGGTGGTCACGCACAGTACCCAGTACCTGAACGATGCGGATCTGCAGAGCATTGGGCTGTATCTGCATAGCCTGGCATCGGCGGCGCCAGTGGTTCAATCGGCGGGCGCCGCGGACGGTTCATCCGGCAAACAGACCTACGCCATGTACTGCTCTACTTGCCACGGCAATCAGGGCGAGGGCACCGACAACGCCATTCCCGCCCTGGCGGGCAACCCCAGCGTAACGGCAAGCAACCCACTGACGGCCCTGCGCGTGGTGTTGGAAGGGGCGCAGACGCCCATTACCGAACATGGCGCGGCGCTCAGCATGCCCGGTTATGCCTGGGCACTGGACGATCGTCAGGTGGCTGATTTGATGAACTATCTGCGCGGCAGTTGGGGCAACCAGGCGGCGCCGGTCACTGCCGGGCAGGTGAAGGAGACGCGCAAACTGGCCGGGCAGTAAGCGCCTGTAAACACGAGCCACTTCCACCATTGGGAAGCGGTTCGTGAGAATTACAGGATCTTATGCGGGCCAAAGCATTCGTAATGAAGGCGTTCCGCCGCCACTCCCCGCTCCAGCAATTGTTGCGCGATAAATTGCATAAATGCCACCGGCCCGCAGAAGTAGAATTGCATCTGTGGATCGGCCAGCGCGCTGCCTAATTGATCGAGCGCCATCAACCCACGGTGCTGGTAGTCCTGGCCAGCGACATCGTTCGCCCCCGGTTCACGGTACCAAACGTGGCGGCTCAGGTTTGGCATCTGGCCGGCAATCGCCGCCACTTCATCAGCAAAGGCGTGTACCGCGCCATTTTCCGCCGCATGCAGCCAATACACCGGCGCCGTGTGCCGTTGGTTATGCAGGGTGTGAAGCATGCTGAGCATCGGCGTTTGGCCAACGCCGGCCGAAATCAGCGCAATCGGCGTGCCGGGCTGCTCATCAAGGAAAAAATCACCGTGCGGCGCGGCCAGTTCAATCACATCGCCTGGTTGGCTATGCTGGTGCAGAAAGCCAGAGACGGCGCCGTGATCCTCACGTTTTACCGCGATGCGATAATACTTGCCGTTAGGGGCGGTGGTCAGTGAATACTGGCGGATCTCCTGTTGCGGCAGGCTAGGGTGGCGCAGGTAGACCGCCAGATATTGCCCCGGTTGGTAGTCTGCCACGCGGCGGCCGTCAACCGGCGCCAGCGTCAGGCTGCAGATCGCTTCGCTTTGCATCTGCTTGCTGACAATACGGAACGGCCGCAGGCCGCGCCAGCCGCCGTCGGCCCCGGCGCTTTCATCGTAGATTTGCCCTTCGCGCTGGATAAAAACGTTGGCCAGCACGCCATATGCTTTACCCCAGGCATCCAGCACCTGTTGGCCAGGGCTGAACATTTCATCCAGCGTCGCCAGCAAGTGTTGGCCGACAATCTGATATTGCTCCGGCTGAATATTGAAGCTGGCGTGCTTCTGGGCGATGCGCTCCACCGCCGGCAGCAACGCCGCCAGATTTTCCAGGTTGCTGGCATAGGCACAGATGGCATCGAACAATGCCTGGCGCTGATCGCCATTGCGTTGGTTGCTCATGTTGAAAATGTCTTTCAACTCGGGGTTATGGCTGAACATACGATCGTAGAAATGGGCGGTTAGCTTCGGCCCGGTTGCAGCCAGCAGGGGAATAGTGGATTGAACGGTGGCGATGGTTTGGCTATCTAGCATGGTGACGCTCCTTAAGGGATATACCTTTCATTCTTCCTGGCCGCAGCTACGTTGGCTCTGTTACCCGTCCTAGGGGGCAGGCGCTCACGCGGTTCAAAACGCATTGGCATGTTGTTCTGCGGCCCGAATGTATGGGGTAGGATTCCTGGTTGATTTAAATATTGTATTTTAAATGCATCTTATTGGGTGCGGCCGTGTTTGTAAATACCCCCAGAATCGTTATGGAGGTGCCAGGGCATGCAGAACATGAAAAACACGCATTCACGATATGAGGAAAAGTCCGTTGCCGGAATGGCGAATTTGGTGGGTGAAATCCTTGCGGGGCCTAAAGCCAATCGTTTGCGTAAAAACCTCTGTCAAGGCCTATCTTCAACGGGGGAAAACAGTTTACACTGTTAGCCAGAACCCAACCTGGGTAGGTATACCCTTCCTCTTTCTTGTTGCAGCGGTGTTGGCCCCGCGCCTTCATCCACAGTCACCTGGGTTAAACCGGCGCCTGAGGATTGATGCGTTTGCCGGCAGGCAACAACACAGAGTTGATGGGTATATTTTTGGTGATTTTTTTAGTTAGCTGATTGAAGTCAGGAGATGCCGGATGTTAAAGCGTGAAATGAACATTGCCGATTACGATGCCGAACTGTGGCGAGCAATGGAGCAGGAAGTGGTGCGTCAGGAAGAGCACATTGAGCTGATTGCTTCTGAAAACTACACCAGTCCGCGCGTTATGCAGGCACAGGGTTCCCAGTTGACCAACAAATACGCGGAAGGCTATCCAGGCAAGCGTTACTATGGCGGTTGCGAATACGTTGATATCGTTGAACAACTGGCGATTGATCGCGCAAAAGCGCTGTTCGGCGCAGATTATGCCAACGTTCAGCCGCACTCCGGCTCCCAGGCTAACTTTGCCGTCTATACCGCGCTGCTGCAGCCGGGCGACACCATCCTGGGCATGAGCCTGGCGCACGGCGGCCACCTGACCCACGGTTCCCCGGTCAACCTGTCCGGTAAACTGTACAACGTGATTTCTTACGGCATCGACGATAAAGGTCAGATTGACTATAACGAGCTGGCTGAACTGGCGAAAACCCATAAGCCAAAAATGATCGTGGGCGGTTTCTCTGCCTATTCCGGCGTGGTTGACTGGGCAAAAATGCGTGAAATCGCTGACAGCATCGGCGCTTACCTGTTTGTGGACATGGCCCACGTGGCCGGCCTGGTGGCAGCAGACGTTTACCCTAACCCGGTTCCCCATGCCCACATCGTGACCACCACCACCCACAAAACCCTGGCTGGCCCACGCGGTGGCCTGATCCTGGCGAAGGGTGGCGATGAAGATCTGTACAAAAAACTGAACTCCGCCGTGTTCCCTGGCGGCCAGGGCGGCCCGCTGATGCATGTGATCGCCGGTAAAGCGGTGGCGCTGAAAGAAGCCATGGAGCCAGAGTTTAAAGTTTACCAGCAGCAGGTTGCCAAAAACGCCAAGGCGATGGTTGAAGTGTTCCTGGAACGTGGTTACAACGTCGTTTCCGGCGGGACGCATAACCACCTGTTCCTGCTGGATCTGGTTGATAAAAACCTGACCGGTAAAGAAGCCGATGCCGCACTGGGCCGCGCTAACATCACGGTGAACAAAAACAGCGTGCCAAACGATCCGAAAAGCCCGTTCGTCACCTCCGGCGTGCGTATCGGTACGCCTTCCGTAACGCGCCGCGGCTTTAAAGAAGCGGACGTGCGTGAACTGGCCGGTTGGATCTGCGACGTGCTGGACAACATCAATGATGAAGCCACGATTGAACGCACCAAGAAGAAAGTGCTGGAAATCTGTGCGCGCCTGCCGGTTTATGCCTAAACATGGGCATCGCAGCGTCTGCTGACGCTGCGCAAAGACGGCGGTAAACGAACGGAGAATGCCTTTTGGCTATTCTCCGTTTTTTTATGCCAGAGCCGCCGCCCGGCGGGCAACATGAGCCTTGCGGGCTGGGGGGGCCTCTGTCAAAGTATTGCCCTTACACCGGAGGGTTCATGGTCCTGCAATCAACGCGTTGGCTCGCGCTCAGTTATTTCACCTACTTTTTTTCCTATGGCATTTTCTTGCCTTTCTGGGGCGTGTGGCTCAAGGGCGAAGGCCTGGCGCCGGACACCATCGGTATTCTGCTGGGCGCCGGCCTGGTGGCGCGTTTTCTGGGCAGCCTGCTGATTGCGCCGCGGGTGAAAGAGCCCACGCATTTGGTTAGCGCATTGCGCCTGCTGGCCCTGTTGGCGCTGGCCTTTGCGGTGGGGTTCTGTTTTGGTGACGGCTGGGCCTGGCTGATGCTGGTGATTGCCGGGTTTAACCTGTTTTTCTCGCCGCTGGTGCCGCTCACCGATGCCCTGTCGGCCACCTGGCAAAAGCAGATCGCCATGGATTATGGCCGGGTGCGGCTGTGGGGATCGCTGGCGTTTGTGATTGGCTCGGCGCTGACCGGCAAGCTGGTTTCGGTGTGGGGGCACAACGCCATTCTGTTTAGCCTGATCGCTAGCCTGTGCGTCATGCTGCTCGGCATGTTGCTCAAACCTAGCGTCATGCCGAAAGGGGAGGCGCGCGGCCCGGCGGGATCCACGCGCAGCTGGCGTGCTCTATTGACGCAGGGGCCGGTCTGGCGTTTCTTGCTTTGCGTTACCCTGTTGCAGGGCGCGCACGCCGGCTATTACAGCTTTGCCTCGATTTATTGGCAGGATGCCGGCTATTCTGCCGCAACCATCGGCTACCTGTGGTCACTGGGGGTGGTGGCGGAAATCGTCATTTTTGCCAGCAGCAATGTGCTGTTCCGCCGCTGGTGCGCCAGCCACCTGCTGTTGCTTTCCGCCTGCTGCGGCATTGTGCGCTGGAGCCTGATGGCGTCCTCAACCGAGCTGAGCTTGCTGGTGCTGATCCAGGTGCTGCACTGCGGGACGTTTACCGTCTGCCACCTGGCGGCGATGCGCTTTATCAGCGCCTATAAGGGCATCGAGGTGATTCGCCTGCAGGCGGTGTATTCCGGGTTGGCGATGGGCGGCGGCATTGCGGTGATGACGGTGCTTGCCGGCTTCCTGTTTGAACACTGGGGTGGTGGATTGTTCTGGGTGATGGCGGCGCTGGCGCTGCCTGCGTTGTTCATTCGCCCGGCGGTGGTGCGTTAAGTTGGGGCATCGCGCTGTGCCTGCGGCGTTTAACCGCCGTTTAGCCTCTGTTTATGTTGTTTTACACCAAGAGCGAATATGCTTTGATCATGAAGATACGTGGTTTACTGGCCGGATTATTCATGCTGTTCTGCGGTGGCGTTGCCGCCCATCCGCACAGTTTTATTGATATCAACACCACCTTGGTGGTGAAAGGCGGCAAGCTCCAGGGGCTGAAAATGGTATGGGTGATGGATGAGATTACGTCTGCCGATCTGCTCTACGATGCACAAAATGCCAAAAGCGATTCCGAAATTTGGAAAAAGCTGGCGGCAGAGGTGATGGCCAATGTGCTCGGCCAGCACTACTTTACCGACATCTATCGCGACGGCAAACCGGTGAAATACCTGAACCTGCCACCGGAATACCATCTTTCACGCCAGGGCAACCAGGCGGTGCTGGAATTTATCCTGCCGTTGGCCACGCCGCAACCGCTGGCCGGCAAGCCGTTTGAAATTTCCACCTACGATCCCACCTACTTTGTCGATATGAGCTACAAAGACGAGAAAGCGATCCATCTGCCGCCAGAAATCGCCCAGCAGTGCAAGTTTACGCTGAAGACGCCAAAGCCGGACGCCTCACTGCAGGCGTATGCGCTGTCTTTGGATAAAAACGACTCCCCCGGCGAAGATATGGCGCTGGGGCAACAATTTGCACAACGGATAACGCTGCAATGTCAATAAACCTTAGCCAGCCGCCTGCCCGCCAACGCCATTGGGCTTTCAGCCTGTGGCCGTTGGCGCTGTTCCTGCTGCTGTTGGCCGCCGGCGCGCAGATTGCGTGGCATTTCTGGCCGCAGATCGTGATGCAAAGCGTGATATGGCAGAAAAGCCTGCACCAGGAGATGGCTGGGCTGATGCAGCAGGTCAAGGCCGCGCCACGGCAGGCCGGGATAACGCTGCTGTTGTTCAGCCTGGGCTATGGCGTGCTGCATGCGCTGGGGCCGGGGCACGGCAAAGTGGTGATCGCCACCTATCTGGCGACGCACCCAGCACGGTTGAAAAGCAGCCTGAAACTGACTTTTATTTCTTCACTGGTTCAGGGATTGGTGGCCATCGGGCTGGTCACGCTGGTGCTGGTGGTATTACAGCTTTCTTCCCGCCAATTGCACCAGAGCAGCTTCTGGATGGAGAAGGGTAGTTTCCTGCTGGTGATTTTGTTGGGTGTAATGCTGAGCTGGCGGGCGTTGAAGCGGCTTTACCACACCATTAAGGCGCTAAAGCCGGCGCCGGGGCTGCAGATCAACCGTTTGCAACCGCTGCCGACGGGCCATGTGCACAGCGCCGACTGCGGCTGCGGCCACCGCCATATGCCCAATGATGCCGAACTGCAGGCGGGCGGTGACTGGCGCACCCAGGCCGCCATCGTATTGGCCATGGGGTTGCGGCCCTGTTCCGGCGCTATTTTGGTGCTGTTGTTTGCCAAAGTGCTCGGCGTGTATGTCTGGGGAGTAATTTCCGCGTTGGCGATGGCGTTGGGCACGTCGTTAACCATTTCTTTGCTGGCGCTGCTGGTGCATTACAGCCGCCAGATGGCGGAGCGCATTAGCCGCACGCGGGCGCCGGCCGCCTGGCGCTCGGTCGCCTGGGGGGCGTTGGCGCTGGCCGGCGGGCTGATCCTGCTGTTCGCCGGGGTGTTGCTTTATCTGAGTGCCCAGCCGGAGCTTGGCGGCGGCATCCGCCCGTTTTCCCGCTGAGCGCCAGTGCAGTACGCACCATAAAAAATGCCAGTCGGCGTGAGCGGACTGGCATAAATAAGGAGCTGCAACGGGCGGATTAGCGTTTTAGCGCTTCGCTTAACTCTTCACGCATGGTCGACAGCAGCCCTTTCACTACGCGCGGGTTGCCAGCCACCACATTGCCAGAGCTGAAATGGTTGTGGCCGCCAACAAAGTCGGTCACTACGCCGCCGGATTCACGCACCAGCAGTTCACCGGCGGCAAAATCCCATGGCTTCAGGCCAATTTCAAAGAAACCGTCAACGCGGCCGGCGGCAACATAGGCCAGATCCAGCGCGGCGGAGCCGGTGCGGCGGAAGTCTGCGCACTGGGTGAACAGTTTGCCCACCAGGTTGATGTAGGCCGGCGCATGCTGCTTGGCCTTGAACGGGAAGCCGGTCGCCAGGATGGTGCCATCCAGATCTTTGGCGTGGGTGCCGCGCAGGCGGTAACCGTTGAGCTGTGCGCCCTGGCCGCGGGTAGCGGTAAAGAGTTCGTTGCGCATGGGATCGTACACGACGGCGACTTCAGTGCGGCCTTTAATGCGTACGGCAATAGAAACGGAGAAATGAGGAAAACGTTTGATGAAGTTTGACGTGCCATCCAGTGGATCGATCACCCATTGTACATCCTGGTCTTCGCCAGCCAGTTCGCCGCGTTCTTCCGTAATAATGGTGTGCTGCGGGTAGGATTTGCGAATGACGTCGATGATCAGATGCTCTGCATCGCGATCGACGTTGGTGACGAAGTCGTTAGTCCCTTTCTGGCTCGCTTCTACAGCGTCCGGGGTTTCATAATTTTTGGCAATCAGGTTACCGGCCTTGCGCGCAGCGCGCACGGCGATAGTCAGCATCGGATGCATGGGTATCTTCCACTAGGATGTTAAAGAACAGGAAACGGCGCAGAGTATAGCAGGTGTTCGGCAAAATACCTATGCCTGTGTTAAGATGCTGCGATTTTCCGCTACGTTCAGAGTTTGTATGCTGCATAATATCCGCATTGTTCTGGTAGAAACCTCCCATACCGGCAACATGGGCTCCACAGCCAGAGCCATGAAAACCATGGGGTTGACCAACCTCTATCTGGTTAATCCCTTAGTCAAACCCGATTCCCAGGCGATTGCCCTGGCCGCCGGCGCCAGCGACGTGATCGGCCATGCCACCATTGTTGACAGTTTCGATCAGGCCATCGCCGGTTGTGGGTTGGTGGTGGGCACCAGTGCGCGTTCACGCACGCTGCCCTGGCCGATGCTGGAGCCGCGCGAGTGTGGCGTGCGCGCCGTGCAGGAAAGTGAACAGGCGCCGGTGGCGCTGGTCTTCGGCCGCGAACGCGTGGGCCTGACCAACGATGAGCTACAAAAGTGCCACTACCACGTCGCCATTCCCGCCAACCCGGAATACAGCTCGCTGAACCTGGCGATGGCGGTGCAGATCCTGGCGTACGAAGTACGCGTTGCTTACCTGGATCGCCAGCAGCAGGGCGCCGCGCCGCAGGAAGCCTCGCCTTATCCGTTGGTGGACGATCTGGAACGCTTTTATCAGCATCTGGAGCAGACGCTGCAAAAAACCGGCTTTATCCGCCCCGCTCACCCAGGGCAGGTGATGAACCGTTTGCGCCGTTTATTTGCCCGCGCGCGGCCAGAAGCCCAGGAGCTGAACATCCTGCGCGGCATGCTGACTTCGATTGAAAAACAGGATAAACATCAAGGAAATTAATTTAACGCGGCTTAACAAGAAAGGGTAATGGTATTTATTTTCAACGGGTTATAACATGCATTTGAAATGCTACCGTTAGGAAAAAACTCAAAAATGCTAATACTTGAGTAAATTACTCGGTTAAATAGTTGACTGATTTACTCGGGAATGTCAGACTCCGGCTATGTTTCACCAACAGGTAACCATTTAGCTATGAGACTGACATCCAAAGGCCGTTATGCCGTAACCGCAATGCTCGATGTGGCATTACATTCCCAGGACGGGCCAGTTCCTCTGGCGGATATTTCTGAGCGCCAGGGTATTTCGCTCTCCTATCTGGAACAACTCTTCTCGCGCCTGCGTAAAAATGGCTTGGTGGCCAGCGTACGTGGGCCAGGCGGTGGTTATCTGCTGGGCAAAGACGCTGGCGAAATTGCCGTCGGCGCCGTGATTACCGCCGTCGATGAATCCGTCGATGCTACCCGTTGCCAGGGCAAAGAAGGCTGCCAGGGCGGCGATCGCTGCCTGACGCATACCCTGTGGCGCGATCTGAGCGAGCGCATCAGCGGGTTCCTCAACAGCATTACGTTGGCTGAACTGGTCAACAATCAGGAAGTTCTTGATGTCGCGGATCGTCAAAACAACGATACGCGCCGCACGGCGACCAGCCGTTCGCAAGAAACGATCAACGTTAATCTGCGCGCATAAGCAGATAGCGGCAAGTTATTTTGTTTTTGGAAGTGATGTACGGAGCATAAGAGTAATGAAATTACCGATCTATCTGGATTACTCAGCAACGACGCCGGTTGATCCACGCGTTGCTGAGAAGATGATGCAGTTTTTGACCCTGGACGGCACCTTCGGTAACCCTGCTTCCCGCTCCCACCGTTTCGGGTGGCAGGCCGAAGAAGCCGTCGATATCGCACGTAATCAAATTGCAGAACTCGTCGGGGCCGATCCACGCGAGATCGTGTTCACCTCCGGCGCCACGGAATCCGACAACCTAGCGATCAAAGGTGCTGCCAATTTCTACCAGAAAAAGGGCAAGCACATCATCACCTGTAAAACCGAACACAAAGCCGTACTGGACACTTGCCGCCAATTGGAGCGTGAAGGGTTCGAAGTCACTTATCTGGCGCCGCAGAGCAATGGCATTATTGATCTGCAGGCGTTGGAAGCGGCGCTGCGTGATGACACCATTTTGGTTTCCATCATGCACGTGAACAACGAAATCGGCGTGGTGCAGGATATCGCGGCTATCGGCGAAATGTGCCGCGCGCGCGGGATTATTTACCATGTCGACGCCACGCAAAGCGTGGGCAAACTGCCGATCGATCTGAGCAAGCTGAAAGTGGATCTGATGTCTTTCTCCGGCCATAAAATCTATGGGCCAAAAGGCATCGGCGCGCTGTACGTGCGCCGCAAACCGCGGATCCGCATTGAAGCGCAGATGCACGGCGGTGGGCACGAACGCGGCATGCGTTCCGGTACCCTGCCGGTGCACCAGATCGTCGGTATGGGCGAAGCCTACCGCATCGCCAAAGAAGAAATGACCACCGAAATGGAACGCTTGCGCGCCCTGCGCGATCGTCTGTGGAACGGTGTGAAAGATTTAGAAGAAGTTTACCTGAACGGCGATCTGCAACAGGGCGCTCCCAACATCCTGAATGTCAGCTTCAACTATGTTGAAGGTGAATCGCTGATCATGGCGCTGAAAGACTTGGCCGTTTCCTCCGGTTCCGCCTGCACCTCCGCCAGCCTGGAGCCTTCCTATGTGCTGCGTGCGCTGGGCATGAATGATGAACTCGCCCATAGCTCGATCCGTTTCTCTCTGGGGCGTTTCACCACCGAAGAAGAGATCGATTACGCCATTCAACTGGTGCGTAAATCCATCGGCCGTCTGCGCGATCTTTCCCCGCTGTGGGAAATGTTCAAGCAGGGCGTGGATATCAACAGCATTGAATGGGCACACCATTAAGTTCTCAGGATTTTAGGAGCAAAGGTCATGGCTTACAGCGAAAAAGTAATCGATCACTATGAAAACCCGCGTAACGTCGGTTCGTTCGACAATGCCGATCCTTCCGTGGGCAGCGGTATGGTGGGCGCACCGGCCTGCGGCGACGTAATGAAGCTGCAGATTAAGGTGAACCAGGCGGGCATCATTGAAGACGCGCGTTTCAAAACCTACGGTTGCGGTTCTGCTATCGCTTCCAGCTCGCTGGTCACCGAATGGATGAAAGGCAAGTCTCTTGAACAGGCCGAAGCGATCAAAAACACGCAGATCGCCGAAGAGCTGGAGCTGCCGCCGGTTAAAATCCACTGCTCGATTCTGGCGGAAGACGCCATCAAAGCAGCGATCGCCGACTACAAGAGCAAAAGCAGCGCCAAGTAGTTATTGTTGAATGATATCCCACGTTTTCAACGCTTGCCGCGGCGGTTGTATGCAATCGCCCGGCCGGGGTTGTGAACGCGGGAGGGTAAGTGTGAGGTTGTCATGTCGATTACGATGAGCGACAGCGCGGCGCAGCGGGTTCAGGCATTTTTGGCTCACCGTGGCAAAGGCCTTGGCCTGCGCCTTGGGGTGCGAACTTCCGGCTGCTCCGGGATGGCATACGTGCTGGAATTCGTTGACGAAGTTAACGGCGACGACGTGGTGTTTGAAGACAAGGGCGTTAAGGTGATCATTGACGGCAAAAGCCTGGTGTACCTTGATGGCACGGAGCTTGATTTCGTTAAGGAAGGCCTGAACGAAGGCTTCAAGTTCAATAACCCGAACGTTTCAAACGAGTGCGGCTGCGGCGAAAGTTTCAACGTCTGACGGCCAGTATCGTGTTCCACCGCAACCCGCTTGCGGTTTAATGACAAGCCCCCGGCGCAAGCGGGGGGGCCTCAAACCACCAGAGCACGCTATGGATTACTTTACTTTATTCGGGCTGCCGGTTCGCTATGCGCTGGACGGTAGCCTGCTTGCATCCCGTTTTCAGGATATGCAGCGCCAATTTCACCCCGACCGCAACGCCCTTCAGCCGGAGCGCGAACGCCTGATGGCGCTCACGCAGGCGGCGACCATCAACGAAGCCTATCAAACCCTGCGGCACCCGTTAAAACGCGCAGAGTATATGTTATCGTTGCACGGTTTTGATCTGAGCAATGAGCAACATACCCTGCGTGATACCGCGTTTCTGATGGAGCAGTTGGAACTGCGCGAAGCGCTGGACGCCATTGAACAGCAAGCGGATGAAAATGCGCTCGCCCGGTTTGCCGCGCAGTTGGCCGCGATGATCAAACAGCGCAGCGCAACGATGGTGGAACAGTTGGACGGCCAGCAGTGGCCCGTGGCCGCCGATACCGTCCGTAAACTGCGTTTTCTGGATAAGCTTCAGCAACAGGTTGAACAACTCGAAGAAAAATTGCTGGGTTTTGAATAACATACTCTAGACAATCCGCAGCCTGAGCGCGGCCGATGCACAGGCGACTTAACGGATGACGCGTATTACATTTTGCTTGTGGAAGCCTCAATATGGCCTTATTACAAATTAGTGAGCCCGGCCTGAGTTCAGCACCGCACCAGCGCCGTTTAGCTGCCGGTATAGACTTGGGCACCACCAATTCGCTGGTTGCCACCGTGCGCAGCGGGCAGGCTGAAACCCTGGCCGATGCCCAAGGGCAACACCTTTTGCCTTCCGTCGTGCACTACCAAGCCGGCGGCCACAACGTCGGCTGGGCGGCGCGCGCGCAAGCGGCGCAGGATCCGGCCAACACTATCAGTTCGATCAAGCGCATGATGGGCCGTTCATTGGCCGATGTTAGCGCCCGTTATCCCAATCTGCCGTACTCCTTTCAGGCCAGTGACAACGGTTTGCCGCTGATCGCCACCGCCGGCGGGCTGGTTAACCCGGTCAGCGTTTCGGCCGACATTCTCAAGGTGCTTGGCGCACAGGCGCAGGCGGCGTTGGCGGGGGAGCTTGACGGCGTTGTGATCACGGTGCCCGCCTATTTCGACGACGCGCAGCGCCAGGGCACCAAAGACGCCGCGCGCCTGGCCGGCCTGCAGGTGCTGCGTTTACTGAATGAACCGACCGCAGCGGCGATCGCCTACGGCCTGGATTCCGGCCATGAAGGGGTGATCGCCGTTTACGATTTGGGCGGTGGCACCTTTGATATTTCCATTCTGCGGCTGAGCCGCGGCGTATTTGAAGTGTTGGCGACCGGCGGCGACTCCGCGCTGGGCGGCGATGACTTTGATCACCTGCTGGCCGATTGGCTGCGTGAGCAAGCCGGCATCGCCGATCGCAGCGATCACGGCATACAGCGCCAGTTGTTGGACGCGGCCATCCAGGCAAAAATCGCCCTGAGCGAAGCCGATGTCGCCACAGTCACCGTTGCCGGCTGGCAGGGCAGCGTGACCCGCCAGCAGTTTGAGGCGCTGATCGCAACGCTGGTGAAACGCACGCTGGTGGCTTGCCGCCGCGCGCTAAAAGACGCTGGCGTTGCCACTGACGACGTGTTGCAAGTGGTGTTGGTCGGCGGCTCCACCCGCGTGCCGCTGGTGCGCGAACGGGTGGGTGAATTTTTTGGCCGCACGCCGCTGACATCGATCGATCCCGATAAAGTGGTCGCCATTGGTGCGGCAATCCAGGCCGATATTTTAGTGGGCAACAAGCCCGACAGCGATATGCTGCTGCTGGATGTGATCCCACTGTCGCTTGGGCTGGAAACCATGGGCGGGCTGGTGGAGAAAGTGATCCCGCGCAATACCACCATCCCGGTGGCGCGCGCGCAGGAGTTCACCACCTTCAAAGATGGCCAGAGCGCCATGATGATCCATGTCCTGCAGGGCGAGCGCGAACTGGTGCAGGATTGCCGTTCGCTGGCGCGTTTTACCCTGCGCGGCTTGCCGCCGCTGCCGGCGGGGGGGGCGCATATTCGCGTGACCTTCCAGGTGGACGCCGACGGCCTGCTGAGCGTCAGCGCGATGGAAAAATCCACCGGCGTGGCCGCTTCTATTCAGGTGAAGCCGTCTTACGGCCTTTCCGACACGGAAATTGCCGGCATGATCCAGGATTCCATGGCCAATGCGCAAAGCGACATCGGCGCACGCCGGCTGGCGGAACAGCGGGTGGAGGCCGCACGGGTGCTGGAAAGCCTGCACGGGGCATTGGCGAGCGACGCCGCGCTATTGAGCGAAGCCGAAAGCCAGGCGATCGCTACAGCGCAGCAAAGCCTGCAGCAAGCGGCGCAGGGCAGCGATCCCGCCGCGATCGAAGCCGCAATAAAAACACTTGATGCAACAACGCAAAATTTTGCCGCGCGCCGCATGGATGCTTCCATTCGCCGGGCGTTGGCCGGTCATTCTGTGGATGAGGTTTAACCATGGCTAAAATTGTTTTCCTGCCCCATCAGGATCTGTGCCCGGAGGGCGCCGTGCTGGAGGCGATGGAAGGGGAGTCTATCCTGAACGTCGCGCTGCGCAACGGGATCGAAATTGAGCACGCCTGCGAGAAATCCTGCGCCTGCACCACCTGCCACTGTATCGTGCGTGAAGGTTTTGATTCGCTGGAAGAAAGCAGCGAACTGGAAGACGACATGCTGGATAAAGCCTGGGGGCTGGAGCCGGAAAGCCGCCTGAGCTGCCAGGCATGTGTTGCCGATGAAGATCTGGTGGTGGAGATTCCACGCTATACCATTAACCATGCGCGCGAGCATTAAAACACGCCGCCTGACGGCGCGTTTTGCTTAATCAGGAGATCACGATGGGATTAAAATGGACCGACAGCCGCGAAATTGGCGAAGCGCTGTACGATAACTATCCGGACACCGATCCGAAAACCGTCCGTTTTACCGATATGCACCAGTGGATTTGCGATCTCGACGAGTTCGATGACGATCCACAGGCTTCCAATGAGAAAATACTGGAAGCCATTCTGCTGGTCTGGTTAGATGAAGCGGAGTGAATAGCGCGGGCTGCCTGGGGCGGCCCATTTATTTTGTATCCGACACGATAACAAAACTCCCCCATTGTTCCCCTGGCCGCAACGGCGAAGCGGGGAAAATGCAAGGGACAGCAAAACCGGAGTAAGGCTATGACAACCGATATTATGCAGGTCACGCTCTCTCATACCCCCGCCGATGCGCGCTGGGGCGAAAAAGCGCTGTTGAGCACCAATAGCGAAGGCATGGTTATCCACCTGACCGGCGCCGACGAACTGGCCGCCATCCAACGTGCGGGCCATAAAGTTGACGGCCAGGGCGTAAAAAAAGTGAAGCTGACCGGCGAGGGCTGGGGGCTGGAGCAAAGCTGGGCGTTTTGGCAAGGTTTCCGCGGGCCGAAGGGCCAGCGCAGCATTGAATGGGCCGAACTGCCGCAGAATGCGCGCCAGGAACTGGATCGGCGCCTGAAGATCGTCGACTGGGTGCGTGACACCATCAACCTGCCGGCAGAGCAATTGGGGCCAGAGCAACTGGCAACCCGTGCGGTGGATTTGTTGTGCGATGTTGGCGGCGATGCTGTCTCCTACCGGATCACCAAAGGTGAAGATCTGCGTTCGCAGGAGTATGCCGGCCTGCATACGGTAGGCCGCGGTTCCGATCGCGCGCCGGTGCTGCTGGCGCTGGATTTCAACCCGACCGGTGATGCGCAGGCCCCGGTCTTTGCCTGTCTGGTGGGTAAAGGCATCACCTTTGACAGCGGCGGTTACAGCCTGAAGCCCAGCGGCTTTATGGATTCGATGAAATCGGACATGGGCGGTGCCGCCACCGTCACCGGTGCGTTGGCGCTGGCCGTTTCGCGTGGGCTGAACAAGCGCGTGAAGCTCTATCTGTGCTGCGCCGACAATATGGTGAGTGGCAATGCGTTCAAGCTGGGCGATATCATCCGCTACCGCAACGGTAAAACCGTTGAAGTGATGAACACCGATGCCGAAGGGCGCCTGGTGTTGGCCGATGGCCTGATTGACGCTTCTGAGCAAAACCCAGGGCTGATTATCGACTGCGCCACCCTGACCGGTGCGGCGAAAACGGCGCTTGGCAACGACTATCACGCCTTGTTCAGCTTCGACGATGCATTGGCGCAGGAACTGCTGGCCAGTGCCCAGGCGGAGAATGAACCGTTCTGGCGCCTGCCGCTGGCCGAGTTCCACCGTAGCCAGTTGCCGTCTAACTTTGCCGAACTGAACAACGTGGCGGCGCCGGCCTACAGCGCCGGGGCCAGCACGGCGGCGGCTTTCCTGTCGCACTTCGTGAAAAACTACCGCCAGGGGTGGCTGCACATTGACTGTTCGGCCACTTACCGCAAAGGGGCGGTGGAACAATGGTCGGCCGGCGCCACTGGCTTGGGCGTGCGCACCCTGGCCAACCTGCTGCTGAACAAAGCTAACTAAACGGCGGCCTGGCCATCACGTTGACGGGGGCTCGGCGCAGGCCGGGCTCTTTGGCTGTGTTGATATTGGAGTAAGCAATGAGCGCCACCCATAACGATAGCGCGCCCGGTGAAAACGAACTGGAGCGTTTGTTGAAACTGGCGGCCACGGAATCGGCCTATCGGCCGGCCTTTTTCCAGACGCTGCTGGACGCTACGGTCTATATTCTCGGCGATCGTGAACAACTGCCGGAGGTGGGCGAAATCGCGCTGAATGCCGACACGCCGGTGAATATCCAGCATTGGGAAAAGCAGGGCGGCGGCAGCGTGATTCCGTTTTTCTCCTCGCTGGAAGCCTTGCGCCGGGCGGTCGAGACCGAACAGCCGTTTATCGCCATGCCGGCACGCGTGCTGTTTGAGCTGACCGAAGGGGCGGAGCTGTTTCTCAACCCTAAAGCGGAATACGGCAAAGAGTTCTACCCGGAAGAAGTGGCGATGCTGTTGGCCACCGGCGGCGTCGCCAAGCCGGTCGAGCACTATGTTGATCCGGAGACCCAGATCCTGCTGGGCCAGCCGGAGGTTTACCCTTCGGCGCTGGTCGATGCGTTGACCACGCTGTTCAGCCAGCGCAAACCGGTGCGCCGCGCGTTTTTGGCGCTGATGCACGATCGCGCGGTGGATGAGCGGCCTAATCTGCTGGTGGGGCTGGAGATTGACGGCGATACAACGGATATTGAGGCGTTAATCAATGAAGCGGGCAGCGTCGCCAGCGAAATCGTGCCTGACGATGAACCGGTGGATTTTTGCCTGGTGTCGGAGAAAGAACGTGGCGTCAGCCACTATCTGATCGGCCATACCCAGCCTTTTTATCAGCGCCGCTGGGGCAGTTGGTTGCGCAATATCATCCCTTCCACCGATAAAACCCAGTAATTTTTTTCCCCGGGATGCCGCCGCAGGCGGCGTCTTATCTGGCCTGCGCCGTTGAACGCTGGTGATTTAATGCGGCGCATTGCGCAAAGTCGGCGCAAAATATTTCGCCGCCCGCCGGCCTGCACGCTATTATTCTCCGCATATCTACCCAAAATAACTCGCGTTGCAGGCCGTGCGCCGCAGAGGCGTGGCTCAGCTATGGGCCGCGTAACTCCGGCAACGCACCGGCGAAGTGAGGTGTGGCGGGTATTCCGCGTTTTCGCCATCAGGACAGCGCTTATCGTGCCAGGGAGTTAAACGATGAAATTATGCCGTCGCCGGGCATTTGCATCAGGCAAATCGCTTTTGCAGGGCATCTTATTGGCGGGTGGGTTATGGCTGCTCGCCGCCTGTGATAATAATCCGCCTGCTATATCCGCCGCTACGGGGCAACCCACGGCCGCCGCCCCGGCGAAAACACCGGGTGCCGATGCACTGGCGGCGCTGGCACGGCGCGACGCCGGCAAACCGCTCAAACTGCTGGACGCGGCCGAACTACAGCTGGATGGCGCCAGCGCCATGGTGCTGACCTTCTCTATCCCGCTGGATCCAAACCAGGATTTTATGGCGCGCGTGCACCTGGTGGACAGCGCCAGCGGCAAAATTGACGGCGTTTGGGAGCTTGCCGATAACTTAACGGAGCTGCGCCTGCGGCATCTGCCGCCGAACCGCAAGCTGGTGCTGACCGTCGAGGGCGGCTTGAAAGCGCTCAACGGCGCCGAGTTAGGCGACCAACAGCAGCAAACCCTGACGACCCGCGACATTACGCCCAGCGTCGGCTTTGCCAGCAAAGGCTCTCTGTTGCCGACCAAGCTGGCTGCCGGGCTACCGGTCATGGCGCTTAACGTCGACAGCGTCGACGTGAATTTCTTTCGCATTAAAGCGGCTTCACTGCCCGCGTTTTTGGCCAATTGGGAATACCGTAGCGCGCTTTCCAGTTGGGAATCCGAAGATCTGCTGAAAATGGCGGATCTGGTCTATAGCGGGCGCTTTGATCTCAACCCCGCGCGCAATACCCGCGAGCGGCTGCTGTTGCCGCTGGCCGGCATCGAAAAACTGCAGCAGCCGGGGGTTTATCTGGCGGTGATGCAGCAGGCTGGGCACTACGGTTATAGTAATCCGGCTACCCTGTTTACCCTGAGCGACATTGGCGTTTCTCTACACAGCTACCACGATCGTCTTGATGTCTTCACTCAACGGTTGGAAAGCGGCGGGGCTCTGGAAGGGGTTGAACTGAGCGTGCTGGATGAAAAAGGCCGGGCGCTGGCGCAGGCGAGCACGGATCGCCAGGGCCATGCCCAACTGGAAAAAAGCGCCAAGGCACGGCTGCTTCTGGCGACCCAGCAGGGGCAAACCAGCATGATCGATCTGTCTGCGCCGGCGCTCGATCTGGCCGAGTTTGATATTGCGGGCCCGGCGGGCTATAGCAAACAGTTCTTTGCCTTTGGGCCGCGCGATATTTACCGGCCGGGTGAGACGCTGGTGGTCAACGGCCTGCTGCGCGATGCCGATGGTAAACCGCTGCCGGCCCAGCCGGTTAAGGTCGAGATCGTCAAACCTGACGATCAGGTGGCGCGCAGCTTTGTCTGGCAGCCACAAAACGGCCTGTATCAATACCAATATCCCATCGATCAAAACGCGCCGACCGGCACCTGGTCGCTGCGTTTCAATGTCGGTGACAATCAGCCGCGGTTATATCACTTCCGGGTGGAAGACTTTTTGCCGGAGCGCATGGCGCTGGCTATCAGTGCGCAGCCGCAGCCGTTGCGCCCGGATGAACCGTTGGCGTTTAGCGTCAGCGGCCATTACCTCTATGGCGCGCCCGCCGCCGGCAACGCGTTGCAGGGGCAGCTTTTTCTGCGGCCGCTGCGCGAAGCCGTCAGCAGCCTGCCGGGTTATGAGTTTGGCTCCGTCACGGAAGAAAACCTAGTGCGCAATATGGACGAGTTTGATCAGGCGCTGGATGCCGCCGGTAAGGCGCAGATAGCGTTAGACAGCACCTGGGGCGGGGTAAAATCCCCGCTGAAGGCGGTTATCCAGGCCAGCCTGCTGGAATCCGGCGGCCGCCCGGTAACGCGCCGGGCCGAGCAGGCCATCTGGCCCGCGGCAGCGCTGCCGGGTATCCGCCCGCTGTTCAGCAAACAGCCGGTGTATGACTACCGCACCGACAGCCAGCAAATGCAGGCGATGGTGGATGAAAATAGCCAGGCGGGCTTTGATATCGTGTATGCCAACATCGCCGGTGAAAGGCTAGCGGCCCACGGGCTGAAGGCGCGCCTGGTCCGTGAGCGGCGCGATTATTATTGGCAGTGGTCGGAAAGCGAAGGCTGGCAATCGCTGTACGATAAAAAGGATCTGCCGCTGGCGGAGCAAACCGTGGATATCGCCGCCAACGGCAGCGCCAGGGTCAGCTTCCCGGTTGAGTGGGGGGCGTATCGCCTGGAAGTGGTGGATCCGCAAAGCCACATGTTGAGCAGTGTGCGTTTCTGGGCCGGCTACCGTTGGCAAGACAACACCGGCGGCAGCGGCGTGGTGCGCCCGGACCAGGTGAAGTTGAAGCTGGATAAACCGGCCTACGCGCCGGGTGAAAAAGCCCGCGTGCGTATAGAAGCGCCGGCGGCAGGCAAAGGTTATCTGCTGGTCGAATCCAGCGATGGCCCATTGTGGTGGCAGGAACTGGACGTGCCGGAAAACGGCGCCGAGGTTGAGGTGCCGGTCAATCAGGCGTGGGCCCGTCACGATCTTTATCTGAGCGCCCTGGTGATCCGCCCCGGCGATAAGCAACAGCAGGCGCTGCCGAAACGGGCTGTCGGGCTGCTGCACCTGCCGCTGGCGGGGGCCGATCGCAAGTTGGCGCTGGCGCTGGATGCGCCGGCGCAAATACGGCCGAATAAAACGTTAACGGTAAAGGTTAAAGCGGCGCGCGGTAGCGGCGAGTTGCCAAAACAGATCAACGTGCTGCTTTCCGCCGTTGACAGCGGCATCCTGAATATCACCGGCTACGCAACGCCGGATCCGTATCAGGCGTTCTTTGGCCGCAAGCGTTACGGCGCCGATCAATACGACGTTTACGGGCAACTGATCGAAGGCAAAGGGCGGTTGGCCAGCCTGCGCTATGGCGGCGATGGCGACGATGAAGATCCGCTGGCGCGCGGCGGCAAAAAGCCGATTAGCACGGTGACGATCGTGGCGCAACAGGCGCAACCCGTGGCGCTGGATGCCAACGGCGAAGGCCAAATCACGCTTGCGATTCCAGATTTTAACGGTGAACTGCGCCTGATGGCGCAGGCATGGAGCGATGAAGACTTCGGCAGAGCGGAAGGGAAAGTGATTGTGGCCGCACCGCTGGTGGCGGAGCTGGCAACGCCGCGCTTTCTGGCCGGCGGCGACAGCACGCAGTTGGCGTTGGATCTCAGCAACCTGACCGGCCAGCCGCAGGCCCTGCAAGTGAAGCTGGCGGCCAGTGGTTTGCTTAGCCTGCAGGGCGCCGGTGAACAGCAGGTTCAACTGGCCGCGGGCGAACGTAAAACGTTGCGGGTGCCGGTACAGGCGCTGGCGGGCTTCGGCCAGGGGGATGTGGCGCTGACCGTTAGCGGGTTAAATCTGCCGGGAGAGGACGTCGCGGATTATCAGCACCATTGGCCGATCGGCGTGCGCCCGGCTTATCCTGGCCAAACCCGCCACTTTTCGGCTGTGATGCGCCCCGGCGATAGCTGGGCATTGCCGCCGGAAGCCTATAGCGGGCTGGTGGTCTCCACGCTGGAAGGGCAGTGGGTATTGAGCAGCCGCCCGCCGATCAATCTGGCGCGTTACGTCCAAGAACTGTATGCCTATCCGTACGGCTGCCTGGAACAGACGACCAGCGGCCTGTTCCCTTCGCTGTATACCAACCGTGCGCAGCTTACCGCGCTGGGCATTAAAACTGGCAGTGATGAATCGCGCCGCCAAAGTATTGACGCCGGTATTGAGCATTTGCTCAGTATGCAGCGCTATAACGGCGGCTTTGGTTTATGGAGCCGCGAAAGCCAGGAGGAATTCTGGCTGACCGCCTACGCCACCGATTTCTTGGTTCGGGCCGGCGAGCAGGGCTACAGCGTGCCGGCGGATGCGCTGGCCAAGGCGAATGAACGTTTGCAGCGTTACCTGCAGGATAGCAACCAGATTGATGTGGCTTACAGTTCATTCCCGGATCATACCCGCCTGGCGGTGCAGGCTTATGCCGGGTTGGTTCTGGCGCGGCAGCAGAAAGCCCCGCTGGGGGCGCTGCGCCAACTGTATGAACGCCGTGCGGACGCACGCTCCGGCCTGCCGCTGGTGCAGATGGGCATTGCTCTGAAATTGATGGGCGATATGCCGCGTGCCAACCAGGCGCTCGAACAGGGGCTGGCGATCCAACGTAATGCCCGGGATTATCTGCTGGCCGATTACGGCAGCCCGCTGCGTGATGATGCGCTGATATTGGCGCTGCTGGCTGAAAACGACCTGCTGCCACCAACGCGCGATCGGCTGCTGTTGTCGCTGAGCGAACGCCTTGTCGGCCAGGAATACCTATCCACACAGGAAAGCAACGCGTTGTTCCTGGCAACTCGTAACCTGATCGGCAATACGCAAACGCACTGGCAGGCCCAGACGACCGAAGGCGACACGCTGGCGGGCGATCGGCCATGGGGGCAAACGCTGCCGGCAGATAAGCTGGTGGCCGGCATCCACCTGACCAATACCGGCGACGGTACGCTGTATGGCTTGCTTGATGTGGTGGGGTATCCGCAGCAGGCGCCGTTGCCCCATAGCAATGTGTTGAACATTGAGCGCGAGTTCCTGGGGCTTGATGGCAAGCCGTTGGCGCTTGATGCGTTGAAAAGCGGCCAACTGGTGGTGGTGCATTTAGACATCTCGGCCACCACTCACGTGCCGGATGCGCTAGTGGTTGACCTGTTGCCGGCCGGCCTGGAGCTGGAAAACCAAAACCTGGCCGACAGCAGCGCCAGCCTGGAAGAAAGCGCCAGCAACTTGGCGGAGCTGTTGCAGGATATGCAGCAGGCGGAAATCCGCCACCAGGAGTTCCGTGACGATCGCTACGTAGCGGCGGTGGATATTGACGGTTACCGGCATACAACGCTGGTCTATCTGGCCCGTGCGGTGACGCCCGGCGTTTACCGGATCCCGGCGCCGCAGGTGGAATCGATGTACGTGCCCAACTGGCGCGCGGTGGGGGAAACCCCGCAGCGGCTTGAGATTGGCCGCTAGGCTGGCCGCCCACGGCGGCGATGCTGCGCGCAGCGGGGCGTGAGGGTGCCATGAGCCGCCTGATCCGCTATCTGCGCCGCCGTTGGCCGCGGTGGCTGTTAGCTGTTTGCCTGCCACTGTTGTTGCTGTGGTGGGCGGATCGGCAGTGGCCGCTGCCGCTGGCGGAAGCGCAGATGGCGCGCGTCGTGACCGCAGAAGACGGCACCCCATTGTGGCGTTATGCCGACAGCGACGGGGTGTGGCGTTATCCGGTTACCCTGGCGGACGTTTCCCCCTATTATCTGCAAGCGTTGCTGACCTATGAGGATCGCTGGTTTTATCGCCACCCAGGGGTGAACCCGTTATCGCTGTTGCGGGCCGCCTGGCAGGATTTACTGGGCGGGCAGGTTATTTCTGGCGGCAGTACCCTGTCTATGCAGGTGGCGCGGCTCATCGATCCGCACCCCCGAACCCTTGGCGGCAAGCTGCACCAGGTTTGGCGCACGGCGCAGTTGGAATGGCACCTCTCGAAGGCGCAGATTCTGGAGATCTACCTGAACCGTGCGCCTTTCGGCGGCACGCTGCAAGGCGTGGGTGCGGCCAGTTGGGCTTACCTGGGAAAACCGCCGTCTGCGCTGACGCCGGGAGAGGCGGCCCTGCTGGCGGTATTACCGCAGGCGCCAAGCCGCCTGCGGCCTGATCGTTATCCGCTGCGGGCGCAGGCGGCCCGTGACAAAGTGCTGGCTCGGTTGGCCTATTACCACGTTTGGCCGCAACGGCAGGTGGCGGAAATCCGCCAGGAAGCCGTGTGGCTGGCGCCACGCCAGGTGCCGCAGTTGGCGCCGCTGCTGGCGCGCCGGATGTTGCAAGGCCAAAACCAACAGGTGATAACCACCACGTTGGATGCCACCTTGCAGCAGCGGCTGGAGGACTTGGCGCGCGTGTGGAAAAGCCAACTGCCGGAGAAAACCTCGGCCGGCGTGTTGGTGGTCGATCACACCAGCATGAAAGTGCGGGCTTATCTGGGCTCGCTTGACTTCAACGATGACAGCCGTTTTGGCCATGTGGACATGGTGGCCGCCTGGCGCTCGCCCGGTTCAACACTAAAACCGTTGCTGTATGGCTTGGCGCTGGATGACGGTTTAATCCACGCTGAATCCCTGTTGCAGGACGTGCCCCGGCGTTTCGGCGACTATCGGCCCGGCAATTTTGATACCGGGTTCCATGGCCCGGTCAGCGCCAGCGAAGCGCTGGCCCGTTCCCTTAATTTGCCGGCGGTGCAGCTACTGGAGGCCTACGGGCCGAAGCGTTTCGCCGCTAACTTGCGCAATGCGGGCATTGAACTGCGCCTGCCGCCGCATGCCGAGCCTAACCTGGCGGTGATCCTCGGCGGTGCAGGCGCCCGGCTGGATCAACTGGTGGCCGGCTTTAGCGCGCTGGCGCGCCAGGGGAAGGCCGCGCCGCTGCGCTTTACCCCAAACCAGGCGTTGCGCAATCGCCCGTTGTTGTCGCCGGGGGCGGCCTGGATCGTGCGCCGTATTTTGGCCGGGCAGGCCCGGCCGCTGCCGGATGACGCTTTATCCAACCGCGTGCCGCTGGCGTGGAAAACTGGCACTAGCTATGGCTACCGCGATGCCTGGGCGTTGGGCGTGAATGCCCGATACACCATTGGCATTTGGGTGGGGCGGCCGGATGGCACCCCGGTCGCTGGCCAGTTCGGCTTTGCCACGGCGGTGCCGATGCTGCATCAGGTCAATAACCTATTATTGGCCTCACTGCGCCAAAGCGGGCAGGGGATCCCGTTGGATCCGCGGCCGGCGAGCGTGAGCCGCGCGGTGATCTGTTGGCCGGGTGGGCAGCCGTTGCCGGCCGGCGACAGCAACTGCCGCCAGCGCCGGCTAGGCTGGGTGCTGGATGGCACCATGCCGCCTACGTTGCCCGCGCCGGGGCAGGAAAGCGCACAGGGTAGCCAGCCGCTGGTTTGGCTGAATGCCAACGGCGAGCGGGTTGCGGCGGATTGCCCAGGCGCCATGCCGCGCCGGGTGATGCTGTGGCCGTTGCCGCTTGAGCCCTGGCTGCCGCCGCAAGAGCGCCGGGCGCAGCGGTTGCCGCCGATAAGCAGCCAGTGCCCGCCGTTGCAACAGCAGGCGGTGGCGCCGCTCCTGTTGCTTGGGGTGAACGACGGCGCGATTCTGCGCCGTTTGCCGGGCCAGCATGCGGTCGCGCTGCGGGTGTCGGCGCAGGGCGGCAGTGGGCAACGCTGGTGGTTTCTTAACGGCCAACTGGTGGGCGAAGGCGATAGCCTGTTGCAAACGCTGGCGCAGCCGGGCCGCTATCAACTCAGCGTGTTGGATGAAGGCGGGCAGGTGGCGCTGAAAGCGTTCCGCCTGGAATAGCCGGCGGCGCTCGCCCATTTATGGCGATTTGGGTATAGAATGGGATTCACGCGTTGATTATGAGGAATAACGCTAACATTTTTTTAATGGAATGTTGATTTTCCCGTAGGCAAGCGTTAATGACACACATATAATCTGCGCCACTTGGAAGGCTGGCTCAGTTATGCCCCAAATACGTCAAGCTGCAGGAAGGGCAATACGCCTGCTTTGACCGATAAGGGGGATATTTGCGCCCGACCTGTTTTGGAAGTTAGACAGAGGCCATTATGACCGTAGAACGTACCTTCTCCATCGTAAAACCGAACGCCGTTGCTAATAACGATATCGGCGCTATCTATGCACGTTTCGAGCGCGCGGGCTTTAAAATCATCGCCGCTAAAATGCTCAAATTGACCCGTGAGCAGGCGGAAGGCTTCTATGCCGAGCACAAAGGCCGCCCATTCTTTGATGGCCTGGTTGAATTCATGACCTCTGGCCCGATCATGGTGCAGGTGCTGGAAGCGGAAAACGCCATCCAACGTAACCGCGACATCATGGGCGCGACTAACCCGGCAAACGCACTGGCCGGCACCCTGCGTGCTGACTACGCGGACAGCTTCACCGCCAATGCCGTACACGGTTCCGACTCTCCAGAGTCTGCGGCGCGTGAAATCGCTTACTTCTTTGACGAAAGCGAAATCTGCCCGCGTTGATAGCTTGTTCACCTGTGCTGCAGGGCGCTGTTTATCGGATGAAACAATAAAAATGCCCCGATAGCCTTTCAGACATGGAAACGCGCTACTAAAATTTGTACAATGCCGCGCCCCGGATAAGACGCCTTGTCCGGGGCCTGCTTTTCTACTCCCGGTTGCTGCATTGCCTGGGCAAACCTGGGGCGTGCCGCGGTGTAAACGCAGGCTAAATTGCAAACTTATTCTCTTCTTTTCGCGCCATAACGTGTAATAACGAGGCCATAGATCATCATGTTAGAACCCATCGCATCTGAGCATATCGTGTCTGAAAATAATTCGCTGACAAATCAAACCGTTAAAACGGAAAAACCGGCCGCGGCCAAAATTAACCTGCTGGATTTAAACCGTCAGCAAATGCGCGAGTTTTTCGCTGAAATGGGCGAAAAACCCTTCCGCGCCGATCAGGTCATGAAATGGATCTATCATTACTGCTGCGATGATTTCGAGCAGATGACCGATATCAACAAAGTTTTGCGGCAGAAGCTGCAAAACATCGCCGAGATCCGCGCGCCTGAAGTGGCTGAAGAACAACGCTCTTCCGACGGCACCATCAAATGGGCGATCAAGGTCGGCGATCAACAGGTTGAAACCGTCTATATCCCCGAAGCGGACCGTGCGACGCTGTGCGTCTCTTCCCAGGTGGGCTGTGCGCTGGAATGCCGTTTTTGCTCCACGGCGCAGCAGGGTTTCAACCGCAACCTGCGGGTTTCTGAAATTATCGGCCAGGTGTGGCGCGCGGCGAAAATCATCGGCGCCCAGAAAGTCACCGGCCAGCGCCCAATCACCAACGTGGTGATGATGGGCATGGGCGAGCCACTGCTTAATCTGACCAACGTAGTGCCGGCGATGGAAATCATGCTTGATGATTTCGGCTTCGGCCTGTCCAAACGCCGCGTAACGCTGTCGACTTCCGGCGTAGTGCCGGCGTTGGACAAGCTCGGCGATATGATCGATGTCGCGCTGGCGATTTCGCTGCATGCGCCAAATGATACGATCCGCGATGAGATCGTGCCGATCAACCGCAAATACAACATCGACACCTTCCTCTCCGCAGTGCGCCGCTATCTGGCTAAATCCAATGCCAACCAAGGGCGTGTGACGGTGGAGTATGTGATGCTGGATCACGTGAACGACAGCACCGACGACGCGCACCAATTGGCGGAGGTCTTGAAAGATACGCCATGCAAGATCAACCTGATCCCATGGAACCCGTTCCCGGGCGCACCATATGGCCGCAGCTCCAACAGCCGCGTAGACCGTTTCTCCAAGGTATTGATGGAATACGGCTTTACGACTATTGTTCGTAAAACCCGTGGCGACGATATCGATGCCGCCTGTGGGCAATTGGCCGGTGAAGTGATCGACCGCACCAAACGCACGCTGAAAAAGAAAATGGCCGGGGAACCTATCAACGTGCGGGCGGTCTGAACGCTGTAGTGTGATTTTGTTTTATCTAACAGCTAGTTATGCGTACAACTAATCCATAGCTAAATCAGATAAGGAATGAACACGGCATGAAGCTGAGACTGTGGGGTGTGGTGTTAGCGGCTGGCCTGCTGGCCGGTTGTTCAAGTTCGGGGCCAGAAAGCGCAAGCCAGCAAAACGGCTCGGCGGAAACGCGTTTGCAACTGGGCCTGGCCTATCTGAACCAGGGGGATCCGGCTGCGGCCAAGCCTAACCTGGAAAAGGCGCTACACGCGGCCCCACAGGATTACCGTACCCAATTGGGTATGGCGCTTTATTATCAGCGGGTGCAGGATAACGCCGCCGCCCAGCAGCATTACCAGCAGGCGCGCAAACTTGCACCAAACAATGGTACCGTGCTGAATAATTACGGTGCGTTTCTTTGCAGTTTAGGGCAGTATGTAGCGGCACAGCAGCAGTTTAGCGCCGCTGCGCGGGCTACAGATTACGGCCAGGTGGCTGACAGCCAGGAAAATGCAGGTTATTGTTTCTTAAAGGCTGGGCAGTTTGACGAAGCGCGCACGCTATTAACCCGCGCGCTGAAGGCCGATCCTGACAAAGGCGCGCCGTTGCTGGCGGAAGCCGAAAAACAATTTGGAGAAGGGAAGCGCGCACAGTCGCAACTTTTATTGAATGTTTATCAGCATGTTCTGCCGGCCAGCGCCAGCAGCTTATGGTTACAGATTCGTTTCGCCGCGTTAGCCGGCCGCCAGGACAGCGTCCAACGCTATGGCAGGCAGCTTGCGCGAAGTTTTCCACAATCCAAACAGTACCAGCAGTTCTTAGCTAATGAATACTGAAGCTTCCCAAGATAAAGCCGTATCGATGACGACAGGCGAGCGCCTGCGTCAAGCCCGTGAGCAACTCGGGATGAGCCAACAGGTGGTTGCAGAACGCCTGTGCCTAAAAATGTCCACCGTTCGTGATATTGAAGAAGACAATATTTCCGCCGATCTTGCCTCAACCTTTGTGCGTGGCTACATCCGTTCTTATGCCAAGCTGGTGCACGTGCCGGAAGAAGAACTGTTGCCGATGTTGGCCAAGCAGGCGCCGCTGAAAGCGGCAAAAGTGGCGCCCATGCAGAGTTTTTCTTTGGGCAAGCGCCGCAAAAAACGCGATGGCTGGTTGATGAGTTTCACCTGGCTGATTGGGTTTGTGGTGGTGGGGTTGACCGGCGCCTGGTGGTGGCAAAACCATAAGGCGCAGCAGGACGAAATCGCCACGATGGCGGTGCAATCCTCGGCGCAGCTTTCACAGGGGGAAGGGCAGTCAATACCGTTGAACGATGACAATGCGGATACCAGCACGCCGCCTGCCGATGACGGCAGCAGCAATGCGCAACCGCCAGCATCGGACAACGGCACCGCGCAGGCCCAGGCGCCGGCGGCAACGGCCCAACAGCCGGCGGTGGTTGCTCCCAGCCAGGCAACGATCCCTGCGCCAGCTGCCCCCGCGGCCCCTGAACCCGCTGCACCCGTTGCCGAGAGCGGCGTCGCAGCCGATCTGAACGCATTGGTGATGGATTTCAGCGCCGATTGCTGGCTGCAGGTGACGGACGCCAGTGGTAAAACGCTGTTCAGCGGCATTCAGAAAAGCGGTGGTAAACTGAGCTTGAACGGCACCGCGCCCTATAAGCTGACCATTGGCGCCCCGGCGGCAGTACAAATTCAGTATCAAGGTAAACCGGTGGATCTGAGCCGGTTTATTAAGTCAAACCGTGTTGCCCGCCTGACCGTAGCCGCGCAGTAAGTGCGCGGTTGCTTTTGCTTGTCAGAGCGGCAATGGAGAGTAAGTAATGCATAACCAAGCACCCATTAACCGCCGCAAATCAACACGTATTTACGTCGGCAAGGTGCCTATCGGTGATGGCGCCCCCATCGCCGTACAATCAATGACCAACACCCGCACTACCGACGTTGAAGCGACGGTAAACCAGATCAAGGCGCTTGAGCGTGTGGGGGTTGATATTGTCCGCGTTTCCGTTCCCACCATGGATGCCGCCGAGGCGTTCAAACTGATCAAACAGCAGGTCAACGTGCCGCTGGTTGCCGATATTCACTTTGATTACCGTATTGCTCTGCAGGTTGCCGAGTATGGGGTTGATTGCCTGCGCATCAACCCGGGCAACATCGGTAACGAATCCCGTATTCGTTCGGTGGTGGATTGCGCGCGCGACAAAAACATACCTATCCGTATCGGCGTTAACGGCGGTTCGCTGGAAAAGGATCTGCAGGAAAAATACGGTGAGCCAACGCCGGAAGCCTTGCTGGAATCGGCAATGCGCCATGTGGATATCCTGGATCGGCTGAACTTCGATCAGTTCAAGGTCAGCGTCAAGGCTTCGGACGTATTCCTGGCGGTGCAATCCTACCGCCTGCTGGCCGCGCGGATCGATCAACCGTTGCACCTCGGCATTACCGAAGCCGGCGGCGCGCGCAGCGGCGCGGTCAAATCGGCGATTGGCCTGGGGCTGTTGTTGTCGGAAGGTATCGGTGACACACTGCGTATCTCGCTGGCGGCGAACCCGGTAGAAGAGGTGAAAGTGGGGTTTGATATCCTCAAATCACTGCGTATCCGGGCGCGCGGCATCAACTTTATTGCCTGCCCAACCTGTTCGCGCCAGGAGTTTGACGTGATCGGCACGGTCAACGCGCTGGAGCAGCGCCTGGAAGACATCATCACGCCGATGGATATCTCCATCATCGGCTGCGTGGTCAACGGGCCGGGCGAAGCGCTGGTTTCCACCATGGGGGTGACCGGCGGCCATAAAAAAAGCGGCTTCTACGAAGACGGTGTGCGGCAGAAAGAGCGTTTTGACAACGAAGCGATGATCGATCAGTTGGAAGCGAAGATCCGCGCCAAGGCTGCGATGCTGGATGAAAAAAACCGCATTATTACCGTCAACCTGATGGAAAAGTAAGCACTAATTACCGATCGGCGGGCGTTAACGCCCGCTTGTTTGATAGGCCCGGGGGCCAGGCAGGGTTCGTCAATCGCCATCACGCTTCGGCTCGGCCGGGGGCGATGATTGAACACCGGCCGGCAAAGTCCCTATAATCGGGTTCATTTTTATCTAAAACGGACAGAGAATTCACGTGGCAAAGAATATTCAAGCCATCCGCGGCATGAACGATTACCTGCCGGCAGACACGGCATTGTGGCAGCGTATTGAAGGCACCCTGAAACAGGTGCTTGGCAGCTACGGTTACAGCGAAATACGGTTGCCGATTGTAGAGCAGACCCCTTTGTTTAAACGCGCCATCGGTGAAGTGACCGACGTCGTTGAAAAAGAGATGTACACCTTCGACGATCGCAACGGCGAAAGCCTGACGCTGCGCCCAGAAGGGACGGCGGGCTGCGTACGCGCCGGTATTGAACATGGTCTGCTGTACAATCAGGAACAGCGTCTGTGGTACATCGGCCCGATGTTCCGTTACGAGCGCCCGCAGAAAGGCCGTTACCGCCAATTCCATCAGTTGGGTGCCGAAGTCTTTGGCCTGCAAGGCCCGGATATCGACGCCGAGCTGATCCTGCTCACTGCGCGCTGGTGGAAAGCGCTTGGCATTGCTGAGCATGTGAGCCTGGAGCTGAACTCCATCGGTTCGCTGGAGGCGCGCGCCAACTACCGTGATGCGCTGGTGGCTTTCCTGGAACAGCACGTTGACGTGCTGGATGAAGACTGCAAACGCCGCATGTACAGCAACCCGCTGCGGGTGCTGGATTCCAAGAACCCGGATGTGCAGGCGCTGTTGAACGGTGCGCCGCGCCTGTCGGAATACCTGGATGAAGAATCCCGTGAGCATTTTAACGGCCTGTGTGAACTTTTATCGCAAGTCGGTATCCCATATACCATTAATGAGCGCCTGGTGCGCGGCCTGGACTACTATAACCGCACGGTCTTCGAGTGGGTGACGTCCAGCTTGGGCGCTCAGGGCACGGTATGCGCCGGCGGCCGTTACGATGGCCTGGTGGAACAACTGGGCGGGCGTGCAACCCCGGCGGTGGGTTTCGCTATGGGGCTGGAGCGCCTGGTGTTGCTGGTTCAGGCCGTTAACCCGGACTTCAAAGCGCCGGCTACCGTGGATGTGTATGTGATTTCTTCCGGCGCAGGTACGCAGAGTGCGGCGATGGCGCTGGCGGAAAGCGTGCGTGATGCGGCTCCGCAGTTAAAAGTGATGACGAACTACGGCGGCGGTAATTTCAAGAAACAGATGAGCCGCGCAGACAAATGGGGCGCTCGTGCCGCCCTGATCTTGGGCGAGAACGAAGTGGCAGCCCAGCAGGTAGTGGTAAAAGACCTGCGCAGCGGTGAACAAGAAACGCTGGCGCAAAGCGAAGTCGCAGCGCGCCTGGCTTCGATGTTAGGTTGAGGAGAAGGACACCGTGGAAGTCTATACCACAGAAAACGAACAACTCGACACCGTGCGCCGCTTCTTTGCCGAAAACGGCAAAGCGCTGGCGGTGGGTGTGGTACTTGGTATTGGTGCCCTGGTCGGCTGGCGCTACTGGCAGAACCACCAAAGCACCAGCATGATGGAAGCGTCGCAGTCCTACCAGCAGGTGAGTGAATCACTGGCCGGCGGGAAGGCGGAAGGCGTTGCTGCGGCGGAGAAATTCATCCAGGCTAACGGCAACAGCTATGGTGTGCTTGCCGCGCTGGAGCTGGCGAAGCACTTCGTGGGGCAAAATGATTTTGCCAAGGCGGAGCAGCAACTGCTGTTGGCGCTGGAGCAGGCGAAAGAGCCCAACCTGCAGGCAATGATTAGCTTGCGTCTGGCCAGTGTGCAACTGCAGGAAAAGAAATTGGATGACGCATTGAAAACGCTTGATGGCGTTAAAGGCGAAGGCTGGGTTGCGATGCAGCAAGATGTGCGCGGTGATATTTTGCTGGCGAAAAATGATGCCAAAGGGGCGCGTGAAGCCTATCAAAAGGGCATTAGCTCCAACGCCTCTCCGGCGCTGCAGGTTCTGCTGCGAATGAAATTGAATAATTTGGCCAGCTAAGGGGAATTCCCATGCAATTGCGTAAAACACTCTTGGTTGGGCTGATGTCCGTTGCCTTGCTGAGTGGCTGCTCGCTGTTCAACAGCGAAGAAGACGTGGTAACGATGTCGCCGTTGCCGAAGGTTGAAAATCAGTTCACGCCGAGCAAAGTATGGAGCACGTCGGTTGGTGACGGGATTGGCGAATACTATTCGCACCTGCGCCCTGCGTTCCAGGACAACACGATTTATGCTGCCGACCGCCATGGTATCGTGAAAGCGATCGATGCAGACAGCGGCAATGAAAAATGGAAAGTCGATCTTTCCGAAAAAACCGGTTTCTTCTCCAGCAACCGGCCTGCGCTGCTCTCTGGCGGCCTGACCGTCGCCGGCGCCCACGTTTACGTCGGCAGTGAGAAAGCGGTGGTGTATGCCCTGAATACCGGCGACGGCACCGTTGCCTGGCAGACCAAAGTGGCTGGCGAGGCGATTTCCCGCCCGGTCGTCAGCGACGGCCTGGTGCTGATCCACACTAGCAACGGCCAGTTGCAGGCGCTGAACGAAGCGGACGGCGCGGTGAAGTGGACGGTGAACCTGGATATGCCTTCACTCTCGCTGCGCGGTGAATCAGCGCCGGCAACGGCGTTCGGTGCGGCGATTGTCGGCGGCGATAACGGCCGCGTCAGCGCAGTGCTGATGCAGCAGGGTCAGCTGATTTGGCAGCAGCGTATTTCCCAGCCGAGCGGCGCGACCGAAATCGATCGCCTGAACGACGTAGACACCACCCCGGTGATTGTTGACGGCGTGGTCTATGCATTGGGTTACAATGGTAACCTGAGCGCATTGGATCTGCGTTCTGGCCAGATCATGTGGAAACGTGAGCTGGGCTCGGTGAATGATTTCATCGTTGATGCCGGCCGTATTTACCTGGTCGATCAAAACGACCGCGTGGTGGCGTTGAGCACCGATGGCGGTGTGACCGTATGGACGCAGAGCGAACTGCTGCACCGCAATTTAACCCCGCCGGTGATGTATAATAGCTACCTGGTGGTTGGCGATGCCGAAGGCTATCTGCACTGGCTCAACACCACAGATGGCCGGTTTGTCGCCCAGCAGGAAGTGGACAGCTCCGGCTTCCTTTCGGCACCGGTCGTCGCCAGCGATAAGCTGATTATCCAGGCCAAAGGCGGTAAAGTTTACGCCTTCAGCCGCTAACTGCGCACGTCCGCTGGTTGGTTTTGCAACGGCTCCTGAAGCATCAGGGGCCGTTTCGTATTTTTATAGCTGCGTTGCCGATATGAATCCGCTGCGTGGTAACGTATTGATTATTAAGTAATGAGGCTTCAACAATGATACCTGTCGTCGCGCTGGTCGGGCGCCCGAATGTGGGTAAATCCACTTTGTTTAACCGTTTAACACGTACGCGCGATGCGCTGGTGGCGGATTTTCCCGGGCTAACGCGAGATCGCAAGTATGGTCGTGCTGAAGTTGAGGGTAATGAATTTATCATTATCGATACCGGCGGTATCGATGGCACCGAAGACGGTGTTGAAACCCGCATGGCGGGCCAATCGCTGATGGCCATCGAAGAGGCCGATATCGTGCTGTTTATGGTTGACGCTCGTGCCGGGCTGATGCCAGCCGATCAGGCGATTGCCAAACACCTGCGCAGCCGCCAGAAGGCGACTTTCCTGGTGGCCAACAAGACGGACGGTATCGATCCGGACATGGCCGCCGCTGATTTCTATTCGCTGGGTCTGGGGGATGTGCATGCTATCGCCGCCTCCCACGGCCGCGGCGTAACGCAGCTGATCGAGCATGTGCTGGTGCCGTTCATTCCTGCGAAGGAAGAAGAAGTTGAACTGACCGAAGAGGAAGCCAATGCGGCTTACTGGGCGGAACAGAGCGGTGAGCTGGCCGAAGATGAAGCTGGCGAAGCGCCAGAAGATGACTTCAACCCGCAGGATTTGCCGATCAAGCTGGCTATCGTCGGGCGCCCGAACGTCGGTAAGTCTACACTTACCAACCGTATTCTGGGCGAAGAGCGTGTGGTGGTTTACGACATGCCGGGCACGACGCGCGACAGCATTTACATCCCGATGGTGCGCGACGAACGTGAATACGTGCTGATCGACACCGCCGGGGTGCGCAAGCGCGGTAAAGTCACCGAAACCGTGGAAAAATTTTCGGTGATCAAAACGCTGCAGGCGATTGAAGACGCCAACGTGGTGCTGCTGGTGATCGACGCGCGTGAAGGGATTTCCGATCAGGATCTGTCGCTGTTGGGCTTTATCCTCAATAGTGGGCGCTCACTGGTGATTGCCGTCAACAAATGGGACGGCATGAGCGAAGAAGACCGCGAACACGTCAAGGAAATGCTGGATCTGCGCCTGGGCTTCGTTGATTTCGCCCGCGTGCACTTCATTTCCGCCCTGCATGGCAGCGGCGTCGGTAACCTGTTCGAATCCGTACAGGAAGCCTATGAGTGCGCCACCCGCCGTGTGAACACCTCCATGCTGACCAAAATCATGAACATGGCCGCTGAAGATCACCAGCCGCCGTTGGTGCGTGGCCGCCGCGTGAAGCTGAAATACGCGCATGCCGGGGGCTATAACCCGCCGATTGTGGTGATCCACGGCAACCAGGTGACCGATCTGGCCGATTCTTACAAGCGCTATCTGATGAACTACTTCCGCCGTTCATTGAACGTGATGGGCACCCCCATTCGTATCCAGTTCAAAGAAGGGGAAAACCCGTTTGCCGGCAAGCGCAACACGCTGACGCCAAATCAACTGCGCAAACGTAAACGCCTGATGAGCCATCTGAAGAAAAGCAAATAATCATGCGTCGGCGCCCGCCCAGTGGCTTAAGCCGCGGGTGGGCGTGAAACGGGAGGAAAAATGGAAGCGCTTTGCCCACAGTGTGGCCAGCCGATGCACTGGGTGAATGGTCACTATCATTGTGAGGGCTGCAACAGCAGCTACCAGCAGTTTGCATACTGCCCGGACTGCGGCCAGCCGTTACAGGCGCTGAAGGCCTGTGGCGCGGTGGATTATCTGTGCCAGAACGGCCATGGATTGATCTCGAAAAAGCGGGTGCGGTTCAGTTATCAGCCGCTGTAAGTATTCACTCTCTGCATTTTTGCTGCGGCTGAAACGCCGCCTTGCATCGCGCCACACATCGCCGCCGGGCGCCATACCCGGCAATGCAACGTTATTCCCTGATTAACACGCTAGCCGCCGGCTATTTTTCCGCACGTTTCTTGCGGGGCTTTTTCGCCACCGTGATGCTCTTCACTTCGCTTTCAACCCAGCCATCCTGCAGGCGCGTGGTCAGCAGTTCGCCAACCTGGGCTTGTTTGGTGGTTTTCAACAAGGTGCCGGCCGGCGTTTGCGTCACGCTGTAGCCGCGCGCCAGCGTGGCCAACGGGCTGACGGCCTCTAGCTGGCTGCAGGCTACGCCAAAGCGCTGCCGGTAGCCGTTTAGCTGGCGCTCAAGCACCTGCTGCAGGCGATATTCCTGCTGCTGCAGGCGCTGCTGGCCGCGATGGATACGCCCCAGCGGCTGCGCCTGGGCCAGCCGTTGCTGGGCACGCTCATTGCGGCGGCCCGCGCCGCGCAGTTGCAGCTGCATACCTTCTTCCAACCGGCGCTGTAGTTTGAGCAGCAGCGTTTGCTGGCGGGCCAGCCGCAGGTGCGGGTGCTGTTGCTGCAAGCGATGGTTGATACGGGTAAAGTGCTGTTGGCGCTGTACCAGATAGTAGTCCATCGCCATTTCTAGCCGCTGCTGCTGCGATTGCAACTGGCGCACCAGCTCAAGCTGGTTGCGGCTGACCAGTTCGGCGGCGGCGGAAGGGGTTGGCGCCCGCAGATCGCCGACAAAATCGGCGATGGTGATGTCCGTCTCATGGCCGACGGCGCTGACGATCGGGATCTGGCTGGCGAAGATAGCGCGCGCCACCCGCTCATCGTTAAAGCTCCACAGATCCTCCAGCGAGCCGCCGCCGCGCCCAACGATTAAGACATCGCATTCCGCACGGCGGTTGGCGGTGGCTATCGCATTAACGATTTGCATCGGCGCTTCTGCGCCCTGCACCGCTGTGGGGTAGATGATGACCGGCAGCGAAGGATCGCGCCGTTGCAATACTTGCAGGATATCGTGCAAGGCCGCGCCGCTGGCGGAGGTGATCACCCCCACGCACTTCGCCGGGCTGGGCAACGCTTGCTTCGCCTGTTGGGCGAATAGCCCTTCCGCGGCCAGCTTTTGCTTGAGCTGCTCAAATTGCTGTTGCAGCAGGCCATCACCGGCCGGCTGCATGCTCTCGGCTATCAGCTGATAGTCGCCGCGCGGTTCATACAGGGTGATATTGGCGCGCACCAGCACCTGTTGGCCGTTTTGCGGGCGGAAGGTGGTGCGGCGGTTGCTGTTGCGGAACATCGCGCAGCGCACCTGGGCGCGATCGTCTTTCAGCGTGAAATACCAGTGGCCGGAGGCCGGTTGGGTAAAGTTGGAGATCTCGGCGGAAAGCCAAATCTGCCCCATCTCCATTTCCAACAGTTGACGAACCGTCTGGTTCAGGCGGCTTACGGTAAAAATGGGCGGTGAGGTAGGTAGTGACATGTGACCCAGATCAAATTCCAAAACAACCACTTAATTGGTCGATACTACATGGCTGAAACAGGTAATCAAGAGTTTTTGTAAGAAAGTGCTGGAGGCAAGCGATTACGCTCTGTATAATGCCGCGGCAATATTTTATCTTTTCTGCATCCACCCTGGTGAGATATTGCCCATGCTACGTATCGCTAAAGAAGCTCTAACGTTTGATGACGTTCTCTTGGTTCCAGCCCATTCTACCGTTCTGCCTAACACCGCAGAATTGGGCACGCAACTGACCAAAAACATCCGCCTGAATATTCCAATGCTGTCTGCGGCAATGGATACCGTAACCGAATCCGCCCTGGCTATTGCGCTGGCGCAGGAAGGCGGTTTGGGTTTCATCCACAAAAATATGTCCATTGAGCGCCAGGCTGAAGAAGTCATGCGCGTGAAAAAACACGAAAGCGGCGTGGTTACCGATCCACAAACCGTTACCCCGAACACCACCCTGCAGGAAGTCAAAGAGCTGACCGCGCGTAACGGCTTTGCCGGCTACCCGGTGGTTACCGACGATAACGAACTGGTGGGGATTATTACCGGCCGTGACGTGCGCTTCGTGACCGATCTCTCCAAACCCGTTAGCGCGGTGATGACGCCGAAAGAGCGCCTGGTTACCGTGAAAGACGCGGAAGCACGTGAAGTTGTGCTGCACAAAATGCACGAAAAACGCGTTGAGAAAGCGCTGGTGGTGGACGATAGCTTCCACCTGCTGGGCATGATCACCGTGAAAGATTTCCAGAAAGCCGAACGCAAGCCTAACGCCTGTAAAGACGACCAGGGCCGCCTGCGCGTTGGCGCTGCCGTTGGCGCCGGCGCCGGCAACGAAGAGCGTATCGACGCGCTGGTTGCCGCTGGTGTGGACGTGCTGCTGATCGACTCCTCTCACGGCCACTCCGAAGGCGTGCTGCAGCGCATTCGTGAAACCCGCGCCAAATACCCGAATCTGGAAATCGTCGGCGGCAACGTTGCCACCGCCGCAGGCGCCAAAGCGCTGGCGGATGCCGGTGTGAGCGCAGTGAAAGTGGGTATCGGCCCTGGCTCTATCTGTACCACCCGCATCGTAACCGGCGTTGGCGTACCGCAGATTACCGCTATCGCCGATGCCGTAGACGCGCTGGAAGGCACCGGTATCCCGGTTATCGCCGACGGCGGTATCCGTTTCTCCGGTGATATCGCCAAGGCTATCGCCGCCGGCGCATCCTGTGTGATGGTAGGCTCCATGCTGGCCGGTACTGAAGAATCCCCGGGCGAAATCGAACTGTACCAGGGCCGTTCTTTCAAATCTTACCGCGGCATGGGCTCACTGGGCGCGATGTCCAAAGGCTCTTCCGACCGTTATTTCCAAACCGATAACGCGGCGGATAAACTGGTGCCGGAAGGGATCGAAGGCCGTGTGGCTTACAAAGGCATGCTGAAAGCCATTGTGCACCAGCAGATGGGCGGTTTGCGTTCCTGCATGGGCCTGACCGGCTGCGCGACCATTGATGAATTGCGCACCAAGGCAGAGTTTGTGCGCATCAGCGGCGCCGGTATTCAGGAAAGCCATGTGCACGATGTGACCATCACCAAAGAGTCGCCAAACTACCGTATGGGTTGATGCTGGCCGGGGGCCTGTGCATTAGGCCGCCGTCCGTTGCCCGCGCACATTGGCTTGATGCCAGCCGCGCATGCAGGGCTTCGGGCGGCACCCCATTGCCCGGCCTTGCCACTGGAATCAATCCTGTCGAATTGATTTTTCTTTTTTCTCTGTTGCTGGAATTTGCCTTACATGACAAAAAACATCCATAAGCATCGCATTCTTATTCTGGACTTCGGTTCGCAATACACGCAGTTGGTTGCTCGCCGTGTGCGTGAAATCGGCGTTTACTGTGAACTCTGGGCCTGGGACGTTAGCGAAGAGCAAATTCGCGCCTTCAACCCAAGCGGCATCATCCTTTCCGGCGGCCCGGAAAGCACCACGGAAGAAAACAGCCCGCGCGCGCCTGAATATGTGTTTACCGCAGGGGTGCCGGTGCTGGGTGTCTGCTACGGTATGCAGACCATGGCGATGCAACTGGGCGGTCATGTGCAGGGCTCGAATGAGCGCGAATTTGGCTATGCGCAGGTAGAGGTGAAGACCAACAGCGCGCTGGTGCAAGGTATCGAAGATGCCCTGAGCGCCGCCGGTAACCCGTTGCTGGACGTGTGGATGAGCCATGGCGATAAAGTCACCGCCATCCCGCAAGGTTTTGAAACCGTTGCCAGCACCGATACCTGCCCGTTCGCCATTATGGCTAACGAGGAAAAACGCTTTTACGGCGTGCAGTTCCACCCGGAAGTGACCCATACCCGCCAGGGCCAGCGCATGCTGGAGCGCTTCGTGCTGGATATCTGCGGCTGTGAAGCGCTGTGGACCCCGGCGACGATCATTGAAGACGCGGTTGCGCGTATTCGCGAACAGGTGGGTGAAGATCACGTGATCCTTGGCCTGTCTGGTGGCGTGGATTCTTCTGTTACCGCTATGTTGCTGCACCGTGCGATCGGTAAACGCCTGACCTGCGTATTCGTGGATAACGGCCTGCTGCGCCTGAACGAAGCCGATCAGGTGCTGGAAATGTTTGGCGATCACTTCGGGTTGAACATCGTGCACGTGCCGGCGGAAGATCGCTTCCTGAGCGCGCTGGCCGGCGTGGACGAACCGGAAGCCAAACGCAAAATCATCGGCCGCGTGTTTGTTGAAGTGTTTGATGAAGAAGCCTGCAAGCAAACCGAAGTGAAGTGGCTGGCGCAGGGCACCATTTACCCGGACGTTATCGAATCCGCCGCTTCCGCCACCGGTAAAGCGCACGTGATCAAATCGCACCACAACGTGGGCGGCCTGCCGAAAGAAATGAAGCTGGGCCTGGTTGAACCGCTGAAAGAGCTGTTCAAGGATGAGGTGCGTAAAATCGGCCTGGAGCTGGGCTTGCCGTACGACATGTTGTATCGCCACCCGTTCCCAGGCCCAGGCCTTGGCGTGCGTGTGCTGGGCGAAGTGAAGAAGGAGTATTGCGATCTGCTGCGCCGCGCCGATGCCATCTTCATTGAAGAATTGCACAAGGCCGATTTGTACAACAAGGTCAGCCAGGCGTTCACCGTGTTCCTGCCGGTGCGTTCCGTCGGCGTGATGGGCGACGGCCGCAAATACGACTGGGTAGTTTCACTGCGTGCGGTGGAAACCATTGATTTCATGACCGCACACTGGGCGCACCTGCCGTATGAGTTCCTCGGCCGAGTCTCCAACCGCATCATTAATGAAATTGATGGCATTTCGCGGGTGGTGTATGACATCAGCGGCAAGCCACCAGCGACGATCGAGTGGGAGTGATCCAAGGTTCTTCAAGAACTATCGCCAACTATTGAAAAATCGCCATAACAGTTTGATTTATAATTAAATAGGTTTTGGCGACTATCGGTGACTATCGCCGGCCAGCGGAACAGGCTGGCGGTAGACGCGACGGTAAATCAAGAGACCCGGATTATGACCCTCCCGTTGATGATTGATTCTTTTTCGGTCATGACGGTAAAAATCCCCGCCAAAAGCTAGACGTGATGCGGCTTTCGGGGCATCTTCAGACTTCCTGACCCCTGACGGTAAAAACCGCCATTGAACAGGAGGAAAAGCGCGATGCTCACCGACACCGCACTACGCAATCTCAAGCCCAAAGCCAGACCGTACAAGGTTTCCGACCGGGATGGCATGTATGTCATGGTATCCGTCGCCGGTACCGTTACCTTCCGCTACGATTACCGTCTTAACGGACGTCGCGAAACCCTCACTATTGGCCGTTACGGCCCTGCCGGTATTTCTCTGGCGCTGGCCCGCGAAAAGCTGCTGGATGCCAAGCGTGCAATTAGTGAAGGGCGTTCCCCGGCACATGAAAAACAGCGTGAGAAACGCCGTTTGACCGCTGCCAAACATTTTGATGATATGGCGGCCCGCTGGCTGGTGGACGCGCGCATGGCCGACAGCACCCGCGCTATGCGCAAAAGTATCATGGAGCGCGATATCCTGCCGGTTTACCGTAACCGGCTACTCACTGAAATCAGCCCAGATGATTTACGTGCCTTGTGCAACAAGGTTAAGGCGCGTGGCGCCCCGGCGACGGCGGTGCATATCCGCGATATCGTTAAACAGATTTATGGTTTTGCCATTTTGCATGGGGAGAAAGTCACTAACCCGGCCGATGAGGTCAAAGCCGCCTCGATTGCCACTTTCGCGCCGAAGGAAAGGGCGCTCTCGCCAACCGAGATCCGCCTGGCGTTCCATCAACTCGAGTCTGTGGCTTCTTACCCGACCATCCGTCTGGCCCTACGTCTGGTTTTGTTGACCCTGGTGCGCAAAAGCGAGCTGGTGGAGGCCACCTGGAATGAAATCGATTTCGAGAACGCTACCTGGACTATCCCTAAAGAACGGATGAAGCGACGAAACCCACACGTCGTTTATTTGTCCCGACAAATGCTGGATATTTTTGTGGCGCTGCATACCTGTGCTTCCGGCTCAAGGTTCGTGCTGCCTTCACGTTATGACGGTCATCGCAGCATGTCGCACGCCACGCTTAATCGGGTCACGCAGCTTGTGGTTCAGCGTGCTCAGGCCAACGGTTTACCATTGGATCCGTTTACCGTTCACGATTTGCGCCGCACCGGCTCTACATTGCTTAATGAAGTGGGGTTCAACCGGGACTGGATTGAAAAATGCTTGGCGCATGAAGAAGGTCGCTCCTCGCGCTCGATCTACAACAAGGCTGAGTATGCGGAGCAGCGTCGACATATGCTGCAAGAAGGTTGTTAAGTATCAGCGAGATGTTCGGGAAGTCGCGCAGGCGCTCGAACTCAATCCTGATCATTTGCGCAAATGGATACGGCTTTATAAGCAGGAACTTCAGGGTATTGAGTCCACTGGTAATGCGATTACACCTGAACAACGTGAAATTCAGCAGCTTAAAGCGCAGATGAAGCGTCTTGAGATGGAAAAAGAAATACTAAAGCAGGCTGCCGTGCTGATGAGCGAAGTCCCCGGAAAGCTATCGCGCTAATCACACGGCTGAAAGCAAAGTGGCCTGTGTTGGTTCTTTGTCATTTATTCGGTGTTCACTGCAGCGTTTATTACGCGCAGATGAAACGTCCTGTTAATGTGCAACGAATTGAATTACGAAGTCGGGTGAGAGCATTTCATGCTCTCAGTCGTGGCGCTGCGGGGAGTCGGGCAATCAGCCAGATGCTGCGCCAGAGTGGCGTTGATGCAGGCCGGTGGCTGGCGCGACGACTGATGCAGGAGTGCGGACTGACAAGTCGCCAGCCGGTTAAACATCGCTATCGGGTAAACGAAGACAACAGCCCGCCACTGCCAAACTTATTGAATCGGCAGTTTAACCCTGCCGCACCCAATCGCGTCTGGTGCGGCGACATCAGTTTTATTCGCCTGCAGGATAAATGGTGCTATCTCGCGCTTGTCGTTGATTTATATTCACGCCGGATTATCGGTTCAGCCCTCTCATTAACCGCTGATGCTGATTTGGTGTGCAGGGCGTTGTGTCATGCTTTGGAAACACGACCGCGTGATGGTCGTCTGCTGTTTCATTCAGATCAAGGGGTTCAATATAAAAGCAATAAATACAGAAGGTTACTCTGGCGTTATGGGGTAATACAAAGTATGAGTCGCCGGGGGAATTGCCTGGATAACTCGCCGATGGAAAGAGTTTTTCGTAGCCTTAAAAGTGAATGGCTTCCAAAAGTNACGCGATATAAACCAGTGGATAAATGGTTATTACAACGCATACCGCCCTCATACGAACAATGGTGGTTTATCGCCTTGCTTACATGAAGAAAAATGGAAACAGGTTATTCCGGTGTCTTGATTTTGTGACCCACTACAGACAGATACCTGTATAAATAACTGGTAACTGTCAGATCAGGTCTGAGCTAATACAACTAACCCGCACATAGTGAGTGCGGGTATTGTTTTTATTTATGAAGCGTTTGAATAATATTAAGTCTGTCGCCTTTTAGTACGACCTGGAATGTTGAGACATATGCTTTTCGTGTGGATTTTTTATCCTCACTATCTGCTCTTATATTCACTTCGATCTGAGTGAGATACTTCTGGCCCGTTTTAAACTTAAATTCACTAGGTAGAATGCAAAAAAGACCAGATTCTGGTTGCTTGTCAGAGGGGAAAATGATCTGTTCTAAGGGTTTTTCAATATTGTAAGTGATGGCTGATACCACAGTCTCATTGCTTTGTATTGGTAAGGAAAGACATACATCGCTATTTCTCATGTGAGCAGGAACTAATGTTTCTTTAGTATATCGATGTTCCAGGTGGTCACCCAGTGTGCAACCACTCAGAAGGACGATTAATGAGATTAAGGATTTGTTTAAAATGGTCATTTGAATGGAAATCCTTCAAGAACTCTTTGATAATTTGCATTAAGCTGATCGTCCACAGGCCCTACATAGGAAACTTCACGATCTTCAGCTCTTCTTGCCAACCAAAGCTTAAGCCCGAATTTACGCAGTAAAAAGTAATCAGCTATGATCTGTGCTTGTTGTTCTAATCTATAGTCAAGTAGTTTTTTATTGTTCTCAAACGAATATTCGTAGCTAATAAAGCCACTGACAAGACCTCTCATTCTGACCCATACACCCCGTTGATACTGCCAGACATGTGACATTTCATGGATAAAAAGATGTTGATGTTGAAATGACTTGGTCGAAAAGTCTTCACAATACCAGTCTCGGAAATAAAGTTCGCCGTTAGGGCTCATCGCAGTATTCCTTCCCTGAAGTTTGAATGGAAAGTAACTGGCATGATGAATCCAGACGTGTGGATAGACTATGGAGCTTCCGAAAACCGTTCTCGCTAACGCTATTTCACCGGGGGTCAGGAGCCTTAAACTTCCTTCAGTATCACTCACGCACTCCTCCATAACCTTTTAATTTCAATGAGTTATGATAAGTCCTTGGTTAAGGCTGTTACTGGTAGAACATATCTGGATTCTTAAACATTGTAGATTTTAGCAAAAATAAAAGATTTGGACCTGTATGACCAGCTTCCCGTAATCAAATGGCGCTATGAAGTGGTCAACTAAAACTGGCCACCGCTTTAGAGTTTTTCCAGTATCGGTTTTCCGATTCGTTTGGTGGTAACCCACCGTTATATTCGTGTGGCCTGAGTGCACTGTAATACCCAACGATATAG
>NZ_BAABEM010000018.1:0-145883 GCF_039540155.1 Gibbsiella greigii | reverse complement strand
AGCTCAACATTTTTCATGATGGCCTCTCCAGAAAGAAAAACACCCTGCCAGCGTACCGCCTACAGGGTGGGGGTGACCATCTCATTAGCCCTGGCGGAGGCGGCAGCGATACTGGTGCTGCGAAAGCAGTTGCGGGACTACTACGGAATAACCGACGAGGACGACTGACATCAGGTGCGGAACGGCAGACGCTGATGGGATATGTGCGCAACGCGATGGCGTCAGGCGCCCGGTTAGCGGTGTCGCTCACGGAAGCCGGGTTAAGTGAACGGACGTGGCGACGCTGGCAACGTTCGATGGAGGACAAGCGTGCCAGCGCGGTCAGGCCCTCCCCGTCGAACCGGTTAAGCGCGCAAGAAGAGCAACAGATACTGGCAGTGTGCCATCAATCAGCGTATGCCAGCCTGCCACCGTCACAAATCGTACCGGCGTTGGCCGATAAGGGGATTTATCTGGCGAGTGAGTCAACCTTTTACCGGGTGCTACGTCGTCATGGAGAAGGACATCGGCGTGGACGGCAACGTGCGGCACAGAAAATCACGCCGGCCACGACCTGGCAGGCCAGCGGCCCGAATCAGGTGTGGACGTGGGACATCACATGGATGCCGTCAACCGTGAAGGGTCGCTGGTTTTACCTGTATCTGGTGGAAGACCTCTACAGCCGAAAAATCGTGGGATATGAAGTGAATGAAACAGAAAGTGGCGAGCAGGCAGCCGCCCTGATAGAGCGCACGGTACGTCGGGAAGGATGCTGGCAATACCCGCCGGTACTGCATGCGGACAATGGGGCGGCGATGAAGTCGCAGACGTTGCAGATGAAGCTGCATGAGTTGGCAATAACGCCGTCTCACAGCCGGCCTCGGGTCAGTAACGACAATCCGTTCGTGGAGTCATTATTCAGAACATTAAAATATGTGCCGGGCTGGCCGTCAACGGGCTTCACGGGACTTGATGAAGCCAGACGATGGGTTGAACGCTTTAGCCGCTGGTATAACGAAGCGCATCGACATAGTGGCATCGGTTATGTCACACCGGAACAGCGCCACTAGGGACAAGATACAAGTCTGCTGGCAAACAGAAAAGCGGTATATGAAGCGGCGAGGAAAGCCAGACCGGGTCGATGGTCGTCTGCTGTTTCATTCAGATCAAGGGGTTCAATATAAAAGCAATAAATACAGAAAGTTACTCTGGCGTTATGGGGTAATGCAAAGTATGAGTCGCCGGGGGAATTGCCTGGATAACTCGCCGATGGAAAGAGTCTTTCGTAGCCTTAAAAGTGAATGGCTTCCAAAAGGCGGGTAGGGTGATTTTAGCCATGCGGTACGCGATATAAACCAGTGGATAAATGGTTATTACAACGCATACCGCCCTCATACGAACAATGGTGGTTTATCGCCTTGCTTACATGAAGAAAAATGGAAACAGGTTATTCCGGTGTCTTGATTTTGTGATCCACTACAGGGTGTTATCAAAGACAATGGACTGATATGCAGTATGAGTGCGAAGGGCTGTTGCTACGATAACGCTTGTGCGGAAAGCTCTTCCACAGCCTGAAAGTGGAGCTAATCCACGGTGAGAGGTTCAACACGCGGGAGGTGATGAAATCGGCGGTATTCGAGTATATCGAGATAGACTACAATCGGCACCGACGGCATAGTGCCAACGGCGGGCTAAGCCCGGTGCAATTTGAGGAAAAAACCTCGCTTAAGGCTGTGTCCACCGTTGCTGGGCAAGATCAGTATGTGTCTGCTGATAGCAATATACAGAGAGAGACTGTATCAGGAGCCGAATTGTCGATCGGTTAAGTGAAATAAATGGATGCAGAGATGATAGGAAACTTTTATGGTGGGATAAGCGCAGAATCGCGATCAGAGCATCGCTAGACGCATGTTAAAAGTAGGAAAAGACTGGAAGATAGTGGTGGTATACGACCCTGCCATCGCAACAAATAAAGACAGCATTAGCGGATAAAAGTATTTATCTGCTAAGAGCGCTTTACGAGCGTTTACATCAACATGGCGAAGACATCGCCTGGAACGTTAAATATGTTGTATCGAAACTCTTCCGGCAACGCTCGACCGAATTAGGACTAGACGAGGAATATCATATAAATTACGTCAGTCGCTAAGTAGGCAGCGGTGCTAAGGCAATACAGGCAATNCAGGCAATACAGGCAATACAGGCAATACAGGCAATACAGGCAATACAGGCAATACAGGCAATACAGGCAATACAGGCAATACAGGCAATACAGGCAATACAGGCAATACAGGCAATACAGGCAATGCTACCAATTCTCATACGAGTAATGGCATAGCAATGAACATAGGAATTAAAAATAAAAATTCAGATATTTTTTAAAACTCATTTTTTCAACTATTACTACCAAGTTAAAATGATTGAGATGTAGAAAATTATTTTTAGATATTTCATTGAAATAACACAGAAATCATAATACTATCTCCTTTATGTAATGATTCACTAATCATTTAACCAAGAATTCAATTCATGTTAACACTTGAATCAATGCTATTGATAACATTGATATGTTCTTTACACCACTTTCCGCCAGGCAGATTAATATTTACACTTCTCATATTATCGCCGTAAACTAATGCAGATATATTATTACTCAACCGTCTATCCATATGAGAATCTGACTCAGGGTTATTATAGACAGTTATATCACCTCGAAGTAAAGATATCTGGCCTTTTTGGGTGTTGAATATTCTTACATCTTGGGATTTAACATTTTCAATGTATAATTTTAGTTTTATATCCTCACAAACTCTATCTTTTTCGGAAATTATCTGGCAACCATAATGACAGTCTACAGCATGTACAATGCCTTCAATTTTTCCACTTCCGGAACTAATGCGTAAGGCAGCCCCCATGATTGCACCCACAGTATTAACATCGACAACAATATTTTGGTTCCCTTGATGTATTAAACATCCATTCATATATGGTCTAACTGAGGATACACGCACATTGCCGTTTTTATTAAATGGTTCAATTTCGCAAACACAATAACCACAATCACTCCCCGAAATATCAATATCAAAATTAGTACATTTAGCTATTTTTATACCTGACCCAAGCTGTAAGTCATTACCAGTAACAGGATATACTTGCCCCGAACAATTATACTCCCCTTTTATAGTCAAATTACTACTGCCTACAATATAACAAGGAAAAACAGCATCGCAGCAAACTAGCCCCTCAGATAGATAACCTCCATTAACGCCAGATAAATATAAACCATGCGAGCTAACATAACCCCTTGAATATACTCCACGTGATATAGCATTATCAGTCTTATCGACTAAGTTTTTTTTAATTTCATTTCCAGTTATCTTAAGCTTACCTTTTATTGTAAACTCATCACCAACAACCTTTAGTGTCGCTAAATTCTCAATATCTTTATTATTTTCTCTTGTAGGCCTACGGCTTAATATTGCATTATTTCCAATGATAGTTATTTTTCTGTTTTTTATAATCCAGGGAGATGAACTATCAGTTAAAGCATTAAAATACTCTGCATTTTTTCTAAGAGAAATAACATCACCATCCTGCAGCGCTGAAATCATTCGGTTGAATGCAACTGAATCATCAATTCGTCCATCTCCTATGCAACCGTACCATTCAGGTTTTATTATACCTTTAGTCGATACTCTGACCCATATATATTTTTGATTACCACCTACATATTTACCGCCATCATCAGATAATAATCTTGTTCTTAGCTTCGATTTAAATATACCACCACCCAACATTGTTCCTTTTTTATATGACATAAGTTCTACAACTTCATTCTCCATACTAGGCATGATATTTCTCAGATCACTTATAGATTCACATCTCCGAGCCCCCATCCCTAGATGCTCTTTATCCAAATACTGTCTACTTATTGATTCCTTAGGATTGAATAGAAAAAAATAAATTATATACTTAATAAGACTTCGTCTATCCATCCCCCACCCCCATGAAAATAAACACCATCTTTAATGTCAATAGTGTTAACTAGTTAAATTAAAAATAGCGCTTGCGCCATAAAAAAGATTTTTAACTCCCACTAATAAATAAAGCAAACAGATTATCTTTATAAAATTAGATATAAAAAACAACCTAGACAATAAAATAATATAAAAAAACATTGTCATTTCAAATAACCTAAACGACAACACAGGAACTGAACTGAAAGAATAGAATAACACGACTCCTAACATTGAGAAACAATACTCATAAGTGCATATATATTTTCTTAGTTTTGAATTCACATATATATACATAATCCCTATTATTTGCAAGATAGGTTGCGATGCAAAAAAGTTAGCTTCGAAATATTGTTCTTTATATTTAGCTAACTCTATATATGTTTCTAACCTTGCATTATGGATAACACCTGAAAAAACAATCAACGGCAAGAAAAAAGAAAATAAAACAACCCAAAAGAATTTTTTATATCCAAACCGCCTGTAAATAAGAAAAGTTATTATTATCAGTATGGTTGTTAAATGAACCAACGCACCTATACAGAAAAAAATGGACATTGATGTTCTAGATTTATTGCAGTAAATACCGAATGCAACAAATGCCATCGCAAGTGCAATCCTAATTTGTGTATAATCGTGCAAGAACAACAAATAAGAACCATATAATAACATTAGAATAAAAAAATTATCAGTGCTATTTTTAAGTGCCGTTATCTTTATAGTAAGAGTAATGAAAGCGCAAACCAATAAAAAAACATTAAAACCATTATAAATAGACGTAAAAGGTCTCATAAAAGAGACAAAAAGAGGATCAACACCATTTTTAAAGATCTCTATATAGTTATTATACGTTGCCAAATAGAAATAGTTTTGATATGTAGGTTCATCGACCCATGCATTAAAGTCTTTATCTCCCGTAAGATAAACAAGGCATGGGATAAATAAAAGATAAAATAACATTAGCTTCATAACTTTCAGCTCATCAGTTTTTGAAGCTACTTTTGGATTATACTTTAATACATTTGTCATTTTTAGTTCCGTTATATCCAAAGACATATGTGACATTACAAATAATCATCCAGATAATTGGCACCACGGTAGAGAGTAATTAACTTATCACAATAAATCAAAAAACAAACTTAACCAAATTAGATAAGATCATTACTATTTAATAATTAAAAAACGCAAAAAACCACTTAAAATAATTTTTATACTTCAAAAAAACAGGGAAAGCGTGCTTAATTAAATAAAAAAACACACTTCCCCGCCATACTATTGAATTAAATTTATTTATTTATTCCCAATATATAGTTTAAAGCACTTACCCAATTCGATGGGTATATACCCTCTTTTTTCAACTTATTACAATTTAATGATGAATAAAAAGGTCTCTCAGCTGGTGTTGGGTATTGTTCCGTACTTATGGCATTAACAACAGGAACGTGGCCGAGAATGCCATGTTTCAATGCCGCGGCAAAAATTGCTTCGGCAAACTCATTCCACGCCACTTCTTTATCACCACAGAAGTGATAAACCCCGCCTTCAGCTTCTTTCTGCAGCAAATCAATAATCGCCTGGGCGATATCACCGGCATAGGTCGGGCAGCCGTGTTGATCGGCTACAATACCCAACGTATCGCGATCTTTCGCCAGACGCAGCATGGTTTTCACAAAGTTATTACCATACTCACTGAACACCCAGGCGGTACGGATAATAATCGCTTCCGGCAGCACCCCGGCAACCGCCAGTTCACCGTCCAGCTTGGTTTGGCCATACACGCCCAGCGGATTGGTCGCATCGGTTTCCACGTACGGTGTAGTGGCCTTGCCGTCAAAGACATAGTCCGTGGACACATGCACCAGCCGCGCACCCGCCTCTTTTGCCGCCAGCGCCAGGTTTTTCGGCCCGGTGGCATTTATCAATCCCGCCAGTGCCGGCTCGGTTTCTGCCTTGTCCACCGCGGTATACGCCGCCGCGTTCACGATAACGTCCGGCTGATACTGCGCGACCGCCTGTTTTACCTTGTCCAGATCGGTAATATCCAGCGTGTCCGAATCCGTCGCCCACACATCCCAGCCCGCCGGCAGGCGGTCCTGGAAACAGCTGCCCAACTGCCCTTTTGAACCGGTCAGTAACACTTTCATTTCGCCAGCTCCTTCAGACGTCTGCCCACCTTGTCTTTCTCGGAAAGCAGCGGGTTATCGATCGGCCAGTCAATGCCCACATCCGGATCGTTCCACAACAGGCAGCCTTCATGTGCCGGGTTATAGTAATCCGTGCATTTGTATTCAAAATCCGCCGTGTCGGAGAGCACCACAAAACCGTGCGCCAACCCTGGTGGCACCCAGAACTGGGTTTTGTTTTCTTCAGACAGGAGCACCCCTTCCCAGGCACCGTACGTCGGTGAATCCGGACGGATGTCCACCGCCACGTCAAACACTTCACCACGCACCACGCGCACCAGTTTGCCCTGCGGGTTCACCTTTTGAAAATGCAACCCCCGCAGCACCCCTTTGGATGAGCGGGAATGGTTGTCTTGCACAAAATCCAGATCGATATTCAGCATCTCCTGGTAGCGTTTCTTCTCAAAGGTTTCCAGGAAAAAACCGCGCGCATCACCAAACACCTTTGGCTGGATGATTTTTACGCCATCAATTTTTGTATCCGTGACCTGCATATTATTTCTCTCCCACCAGATTCGCCAAATATTGCCCATAGAGTGTCTTGCTTAGCAGTTTGGCTTCGGCAGCCACCTGCTCCCGTGCCAGCCAGCCCTTGCGGAAGGCAATTTCTTCCAGGCACGCCACTTTAAACCCCTGGCGTTTTTCAATGGTGTGGACAAACTGCGAGGCTTCAATCAGGCTGTCGTGCGTGCCGGTATCCAGCCAGGCAAAACCACGGCCCAGCAGTTCAACGTTCAGGTTGCCCTGGTCTAAATACATCTGGTTCAGGGTGGTGATTTCCAGCTCACCGCGGTGTGAAGGCTTCACCTGCTTCGCCATTTCCACTACCTTGTTGTCATAGAAATAAAGCCCGGTCACCGCCCAGTTGGATTTCGGTACCGCAGGTTTTTCTTCGATCGACAACGCGCGGAAATTCTCATCAAAATCCACCACGCCGAAACGCTCGGGATCCATTACCTGATAGCCAAACACCGTGGCACCTTCTTCACGGGCTACCACATTTTCCAGCTTGCGACCAAAGCTTTCGCCGAAGTAGATATTATCGCCCAACACCAACGCGCACCGGTCGCCATTAATAAATTCTTCGCCAATCAGGAACGCCTGCGCCAAACCGTCTGGGCTGGGTTGCACTTCGTAACTTAAATTGATGCCAAACCGACTACCGTCACCCAACAAACGTTGAAATGAAGGCATATCCTCTGGCGTAGAAATGATCAGGATATCCCGGATACCTGCCAGCATCAGCACAGAAATCGGGTAATACACCATCGGTTTATCGTAAATCGGCAGCAATTGCTTGGATACACCGCGTGTAATCGGGTATAGGCGCGTTCCGGAACCACCGGCAAGTACAATACCTTTCATCGTAAACTCCTAATATAGATTAACGGGTTAAACCCAAACGTTCACCAGCGTAAGAACCATCTTTAACACGGCTCCACCATTCTTCGTTTGCCAGGTACCACTCCACCGTTTTACGGATGCCGCTTTCAAACGTTTCCTGTGGTTTCCAGCCCAGCTCTGCCGCAATTTTTGAAGCATCGATCGCATAGCGCATGTCGTGGCCGGGGCGATCGGTTACGTAAGTGATCAGATCTTCATAGTGGCCGATACCCTGTGGTTTATTTGGCACCATCTCGTCCAGCAGGCGGCAAATGGTTTGCACCACTTCAATGTTTTTACGCTCGTTGTGGCCGCCGATGTTGTAGGTTTCCCCCACTTCACCTTCGGTAACCACTTTGTACAGTGCTCGGGCATGATCTTCCACATACAGCCAATCGCGGATCTGGGCGCCATTGCCGTAAACCGGTAACGGTTTACCATCCAGCGCATTCAGGATGATCAACGGGATCAGTTTTTCCGGGAAGTGATACGGGCCGTAGTTATTCGAGCAGTTAGTTACGATGGTTGGCAGGCCATAGGTACGCAGCCAGGCGCGCACCAGATGATCGCTGGAGGCTTTGGAAGCAGAATACGGGCTGCTCGGAGCATAAGGCGTGGTTTCAGTGAACAGATCGTCCGTGCCGTGCAGATCGCCATACACTTCATCGGTAGAAATATGATGGAAGCGGAAGGCCTGTTTAGCGTCTTCACCCAGCGTATTCCAGTACTGACGAGCCGCTTCCAGCAGCGTATAGGTGCCCACGATATTGGTTTCGATAAAGGCCGCCGGCCCATCAATGGAACGGTCAACGTGGCTTTCCGCTGCCAGGTGCATTACCGCGTCCGGCTTGAACGCATTGAAGACACGATCCAGTTCACTGCGGTTGCAGATATCGACGTGCTCAAATTTGAAGCGTTCGTTGTCTGCAATCGGTTTTAGTGATTCAAGATTCCCTGCATAGGTCAGACTATCCACTATCAGGATCTCATCCGCCGTATCGTTAATAATATGGCGAGCAACTGCAGATCCAATAAACCCAGCACCACCGGTAACGATAATTTTCATATAACCCTCAAGTTCTCTTATTATCACTTAATACGCACCATCTCTTTTTAAGACCACATTAATGGTTTTAAAAAGGATCGCAATGTCGTTCCACAAGGACCAGTTTTTTACATACCATGCATCAAAATAAACACGGGTATCATAATCCACGTCATTCCGGCCGCTCACCTGCCACAGCCCTGTCATACCTGGTTTTGCCATCAGGTAATAATCGCGATCGCCGGCATAGCGTTCCAGTTCTTTTTCAATTACCGGACGCGGCCCAACCAGGCTCATTTCCCCTTTCAGCACATTGAAAAGTTGTGGCAACTCATCCAGACTGGTTTTACGGATAAACTTGCCAACACGGGTAATGCGTGGATCATTTTTTAGCTTAAAGTCTTTATCCCATTCTGCTCGTGCTTCAGGATCATTTTCCAATAACTGTTGCAGAACCTCTTGGGAATTCATCACCATAGAACGGAATTTTAAGCATTTAAATTTAACACCATCACGCCCTATACGCTCATGACCATAAATAGCATTGCCGCCATCTTTAGCTACCAGATAAGCCAAGATCGCTAAAACTGGAGAAAGCAAAATAACAATACTACCCGCACCAATAATATCAAAAGTTCGTTTCAAAAAGCGTGATGTTCTTTTGGCCAGGTTGTTGCTAACACGCAGAATCATCACTTCATGGCTAAAGATAAATGACATATCCGTGCCATATAACGGTACACCGCGGAGCGTTGGAATCACTGAAACAGAACGGCAATGGTGCTTGGCCAATTTTTTCAACCATTCATCGCGCAAAGCATGTTCATCAAATTCCAGTGCAACGATAAACTGGGTAGACTCTGGATCGCACTGTCGCCACAATTCTTGTTCATCACAGATTACAGGTTTACCTTCCAGTTCCTTCTCACACTGCTTCCCGCTGGAAAAAAAGGCGCAAATCGCAAACCCTAAAACCTCTTCACTCTGTAATGCCGCAAAGGCATCACGCGCATTTTTCCCCGTGCCAATAATGATGGTTTGCTTTTGCCACAGCCCTAATTTATTGAGCAGGCGTTTGGTCACCGCTCTGGCAAAAGGCACCAACAATAAGGCTAGCCCCCAGGTTAATATCCATACATAGCGTGAAAATTGCCATTTAGAGAAAGCAACCAACGCAAGATCGCATACTGCGAATATCAGTAATGTTCTAAGTATTTCTTTCAGCTCGAACCAGAATGGCTTACGGTAGGTGTAATGGCGTAGCCGAACCCAGAACCAACCGACACAGATCACCCCAAGCATGATATGCGTAAGGATACGCGCAGGCATTTCTGATTCCGGAATAAATTCGTTTATATCCCCGCCACAGAGCCCGATCAAGAATACAGCAACAACTAAAGATAGAGTAAAAAATACAAAATCTGAAGATGCCAATAATAATTTAGAAATATTTGTTTGTTTTGAGTAACTGAGCGTACCCATAGTTATCATCCTTTATTAATAGGATTGTTAATTCGAAATACTATCCCAATAACGTTTATGCATACTAAGTTTTCTTCTCCATTTAGGTGATAGTTTTGTATAGTTTTGTCCAAGTTTATATCCAAGAATCTTTGCAAAATTATTAACGCATGCAATTGGAATCCACAGTGGTGCATGCTTTAGCAAATATTTCAACTCAGATAAAATAAACTTTTTACCTTCTCCACCTGCACCGCCAAAAGATTTCCTGATCCAAGGCTCATCGTAATGGAAAACCCCAATATCAAAATAACGTTTGAATTCCTCTATGGCTGAATAATTGTGAGAATGTTTCACTTCTGCATCTGCAACATATGCAATCTTGTATCCAGCCAAAACAGCCTTAGCTGAAAAGAACATATCTTCACAAAGAATTGTATTTTCAGGAAAAGCACCTAATTCCTTGAGGATAGAGATTCTGTATGCAGAGAATGAATTGGACATAAATACCGTCTTCAGACCTAACGAGTCCTTAGTTGATAAGTCGCCCTTATAATTTTCCATTTTATAGTTAAAAAACCGAGCATGCCTTGCTAATGGATTTGCTTCATCATGAGGCAATTGGCGACCATATGCGGCAGCCACATTTTCATCAGAGAAAACTGACAATATATTTTCTAATGCATGCTTTTGTAATAGTGAATCCTGAGTTAGAAATATCACAATATCTGAATCTGGTGATAATTTTAAAATGAGATTTCTAGTACCACCGTGATTAAATTGACTTGATGGAATTACCCTAACATCAAACCCGTTACTCTTAGCAATATCCACAGAATTATCAGATGATGATGAATCAATAACCATCACACTATTTATTAAATCTTTACTTATGTTTTCCTTTATAAGAAGTGCTGATTTTTCCCATAACGCCCCACCATTATAAACAGGAACGAAAATATTAACATTCATTTCATCACCCTACGCTCACTTATTTGTTTATTGGCAGAATATTTTTTACAACGAGGATGCATACCACTAAAAAAAGCATCAAACATTATAACTATAGTAGACACATCCCCTTTAAATAAAGATTTTATGCATTGTGAGAAAAAAGATTTTATTATCTTCCAATCAGGATAATGACGCATTGTCAATGCAAGATCTAACTGTCTTTCCTTTTTTCTAAAATCACTAATGGCTCCTTCTGTTCTAGACAAAGAATGAACTATATGTGAGTTACACTTAATTTTTATATCAGTGCCGCTATCAATTATCTTTTTCATTCGCTTAAAGAAACTAGTATCGACACCGTAAAGTGCGTAATGCTCATCAAATAGTTTTACATTGTGCTGTTCGAATTTTTTCTTCAACGAACATGAAACAACCATCCCTGAACCAATTGACATTACGTGTCGCCCATCTAACTCACAATATTTATTTATAGGCACTTTATTTTCTGTTGGATAATAACAGATATCAGCACATTTTATTAGTGGCAATTCCAAATCATAATAAAAATCATTTCCGATAAAAAAAGCAAAATCATCGGTTATTATTGAATCATCATCTAGAAAAATATATTTTTTACTAGATGGGTAAAACTCAACAAATCTATTATATGCAATACTGAGAGGTATGTTTTCGATATTCTCAATTATATCCACAGAAAAAAAAGACTTCTTCAACTTAGAAATTAATTCATTTGTATCATTCGAGTCAAATTTTTCAGGGCCATTATTTACAATTCGTAGAACAACATCTTTAAAGTTAAACTTAGCTAAAGATGTTATCGTTTGGGACTCAGATAATTTTTTACCATAAACTATAACAAGTAATGATGATAACTCATGCATCATACTTTTCCTTTTAGTCAGGGAGGTTAGCTTTTAAGAACTCCCGTATTACCTTTCAAGAAGTCTTTAATCCCCATCCAATATGCATTCAGCTTTATTTTTTTATTTTCTTCTAAGAATACAACTCGGAATAGATCTAACATAAACGCAGCCAAATCATATAGAACAAATGATGGATATTTCAAAAAGTATGTTTTATATACAAATAGACGATTGCGAGTAATATAATATTTTCGATAATAAGGATAATTTGTTGGCGAAAATTTAAAAATAACTTTAGCCTTAGTTCGATTACCCAGTGCATGATTAATTACAATTTTAGGGTCAACACAAACTCTGTAACCAAATTTAAGTAATCGTAGACAGAACTCATTATCTATATAATCAATAAAATATTCATCTTTAAAAGAACCTACTTTTTCAAAAATTGGCACATGATACAATGAGCCGGATGAGATAATACTCATTACATCTTGTACATCTTTTTTTGACGAGAGAGTTTCTCTTACAACCAAAGGTCCACGTTTAACAGGGAAACGACATTCACGATTAGCATTTACATCATTATAAACAGGCCCAATCACACCTATATTTTCTTCACTTTCATATGCACCTATAATTTTTGATACATAATCCAAGGGGATGACAGTATCCTGATCAAATGTTAAAAGATAGTCATATCCATTATTTTTTGCATATTCCACACCATAATTCAATGCAGTCCCAATCCCATTATTATGCTCTTCACTATAGAAATGGGCATTTATTATTTTTGAAACAAGAATTTTATTATTTCCAATAATACATTTGTCGACAGAATTATCATAAACAATGACATCATCAACCTGAGAGGCTATAAACGAAATACGGTTATAAATATCCCCATCTGGGTTATACAAAACGACAACCGCGGCTACTTTCATTTATCCCCCAAGAGAAACTCAAATTGTTTTTCCCACGTTAAATTTTTCATCGCAAAATCTCGCTCTCTTAATGAAAACCCACTATTAAGATTTTCTCTCCAAAAGATAACTTTAGATATATCTATAGGAGAATCATCTGCATTAAATTGTAATATAAACTCTTCTTGTCCGGAAAAGGAGTTATCATAATGACTTTTTATAAATGGCAATCCTCTTGCAGAATATTCTTTAGATTTTATGGAGTTATTAATATTGTTTCCACTTCGGTGTCTTCCTAAAGCATCAACACATACATCAGCACTCTGTAAAATAGACTCTAATATACGTCCTGATACTTTACCTTCAAATATAACGTTACTTTCAAGTTCTAAAGAAGCAACCAATTTTTTAAGTCTTGAATACTCAGGCTCAGAATTACCAGCGATTTTAAAAATAACATTTTTAGAACCCTTATAATTTTTTATGCCTGTAATAATTCTGTCATATCCATGCCAAAAAGCAAGATTAGCTACACCTACAAAAATAAAATCATTCGTTATATTATTTTTTTCTTCTAATAACCTAGCATCATTTATATCAATACCATTAGATATCTGTATTGATTTTATACCCCAAATATCATTATCTGCTTGCCCTAAAAAAACAATTTTATCTATTTTTTTTCTAAAAAAAGGCAATGCCATATCAAATATAACATCTGAAATCTTACCGGAAAGTGTGTTTATTTCATTTTTATAAGGATAGGTTGGGATTTCCATAATTACATCGGAACCAAACCTTTTTAGGAAACTTATTAGTCCTGAAAGATATATTACAAACGCACCACCATGGGGTTTTCGAATGTATGCTAAATGGTAGGCTTCTCTTTTATTTTCTTGTATATATTCCTTTATTATTTTATAAAATAAATATTTATTTCTAGAGCCAAGTGAAATTTCTTTTATTCCCTCACCATTATCAACAATAATGTTTTTTTTATCCATATAAAAAAAATCAACATTAAAATCTAGATTTCTTAAAGACTTTACCTGAGAGTTGATTTTTTTCCATACACCATCCGAAGGGTCCAGGTTATTATGAGTGACAAAAATAACTCTTCTTTTCATATGGTAATAACCTTATGCGTAATAAAAAATTTGCAAAAATATGAAAAAATTTCAGCGCGAGGTAGACTCGCGCATTATAAATAAAATATAGTTAATATAAATTACTTCTACATCGGTTATATCCAGAATACTTCACTTCATTGAAGTCACTTGGATTTATAACTGTAATCATAGTAATCGTAACCATAATTATAGTAGTTAGAGGCTTTTCTCATCACTGCGTTAAGAATTACACCTTTAACATCAACTCCATTTTGTTCAAATCTCTTAAAGCTTACATCAACTTCTTTAGGGCTATTAAGCTCAAAACGAGCAACCATTAATGAAGTACCTGCATGCTTACCTATAATAGCCGCGTCAGTAACCGCAAGTATTGGTGGCGTATCAACCAATACAAGATCATAATTTTCTGATGCCCATTTAATCATCTCAGCAAAATGCTTATGCATCAGCAGCTCTGATGGATTTGGCGGTATTTGCCCTCTGGCAATAAAATCTAATCCTTCGTATGCAGTATGCTGAACAGCGGTAGCTACTGATATTGCTCCGGAAAGAATATCGGATAGGCCATTCTTTTTCCCATTCAGGCCAAATAATTCATGTGAATAACCTTTACGCATATCACTGTCAATAAACAGGACTCGCTGCCCTGCCTGTGCAACCACAGCAGCCAGGTTCACACTAATAAATGTTTTACCAATACCAGGGCTAGCCCCTGATATCATCAGAACATTATTTTTTGCCTCCATCATGGCAAAATGCAAACTGGTTCTAAGGCTACGAATAGCTTCAATAGCAAGATCAGCTGGATTGCCAAATGCCAACAACGCAGTTGAATCACTATTCATTTTTTTACCGCTATTCTTGCTTCTGAACTCCAAATCTTTCTTACGTTGCCACTCAGAAAGGGGAACGCTGGCATAAACATTAATCCCCAACTCTTCCAACTGCTCAGGGCTTTCAATGCCACGATGCAAGAACGAACGCAGTAAAACATAGCCAACCGACAATATACCCCCCAAAATGATACTGAAGGCGAGCACTATTAGTTTTTTCGGCGCAACTGGTTTTGATTGTGTTAACGCCTGATCGATAATCCGTACATTCCCAATTGTACTTGCTTTTGAAATACTAAGCTCCTGCTCTTTGTTCAGCAACTGCATATACACCTCTTGCCCCGATTGCACATCACGGCTCAGGCGTAATATCTCTTGCTGAGTTTGTGGCATAGCACTCACACGCTTATTCAGTTTCTCCCTTTCATCTTCAAGCGTTTTGCGTTTTTCCAACAAAGCTCGATAAGATGGATGCTCTTTGGTATACAGCTTAGAGATCTCAGCCTCTTTAAACGTCAGTTCATTAAGCTGCGTATCAACAGAAACGATAGAGTCCAAAACAGACTTCGCTTCAAGCGAAAGATCAACCGAGTCTTTTTGCTGGCGATATTGGTTTAGTTTATCTTCCGATAAATCAAGTGCTGTACGTACTTTCGGCAGTTGTTCCTTCAGAAAATCCAAGCTCTTGGCGTCTTCTTCCGACTTACGCTCAACGTTTTGCTCAAGATAGTTTTTTGTAATTGAGTCGAGAATCTTCCGAATAAGCACTGGATCTTCGCCAGTAAGGGTAAGGCCTAATACCCCAGTATCCTTGCCTTTATCAGCCACATCGAATACTTCAAGCAGATTATTGATTGCACGCAACTCACTAATTTTAGAAATTTTAAACTCTGTACCTGGATTAGCCTTGATATCACTAACTAAAATAGAGACGCCGTCTTTTTGTAGTAATTGTCCAACATTACCTTTTGCCAGCGAATCGCCATCTTTAGTTATAGTAAAGTTATTATTCTCTTCAATAGTGAGAAATATTGATGGATCATCGACCCAAGACCCAGGCACATCAAACTTTGAGACAACAATCAGTCCTGGTTCCTGTTTGGTCAACCGCGCAAAACCTTTGCCAAAAACAGGGAAATATTGTTCTTCAATAACAGTACGCAGGCCTAAGTCTTCCACTGTTTTGCTCAATATCATTCTTGATTTGAGTAACTCAATTTCTGGCGCTGACTCTGGCTGACTGTTAGGTAATATTTGATTGATATTGTTTAGCAATGAATTACCTACATTCTGCTCAACTTGTACCATCGCATCCGCACTATAGATAGGTGTTGCAAATAAGCTATATAAAATCCCTAGTGAGAGACATATTGCTGTCACACCAATAATCAGCCAGCGGCTATCAATCAACTCCCCTAACAAGCGCCCTAAATCTATCTCATCGGACTTATCGCTTGCTGGACTGTTTACTCTAATTTTTTCTGACATTGGAAATCCTGACTGGCTATCGGCTTAAGGCTGCAGCCCATTTTTGGGCTGATTCATTAAGAAGGCGGTATACAAACTCAAAGGCTTCACGGCTTTGGTGATAAGGATCGGATATCTCCCTTTGCCCAAGCCAATGGCCGAACAGCATGGTTTTGCCCCTCACCTCCGGCGCTAAACGGCTGACCGCATCAATATGGCCTTTTTCCATTACTAGGATCAGATCATATTCCCGGCACATCGCCGCTGTCAGCTGTTTGCCTTGGTGTCCTTCCAAAGAAAGATTGTGCTGGTTAGCAACTTCCACTGCAGTGGCATCAGCAGGCTTCCCCACCATCGCTCCCAGACCCGCCGAACTCACTTTTTTATTAGGCAACATCTTTTTAAGCAGCCGTTCCCCTGTCGGGGAACGGCAAATATTGCCCACGCACACTACCAAAATAGAATTAAACAATTTAGCCCCCTAGCTACCTACTATGGCCAATTGCGAATGCGCAACGTGCCTTCGGTAAGATCGTTATAACCAGCAATCGTCGGTAACAGTTGGCTGATCACACGGTTCCAGCGTACTATTGGAGCTGTGGTGACATAAACAATATCGTAAGGTTGCAGTTGGAACTCGGTGCCCATCACCATAGCTGCAGCATCAGAGGCATTTAACTGATAGATACTCGCCAGCTTACTGCCTTGAGTTCCACGCAGTGGACGGATAACAAACACCCCAGTAGCATCAGACATTGCCTGAGATATTCCTTCAGCATTACCCAGTGCTTCGGTCAACGTCATACCGCTACGGTCCATCTTCAGCGTGGCCTGCTTAGTTACCTCACCCATCACGAACACTTTCAAATCATCATTACGCGGCACGTAAAGAATATCGCCAGGGTATAACAAGTGGTTTTGCATCAGGTCGCCGTTTTGCATCAGCGCCTGCAAGGAAATTCGATGCTCCTTGCCGTTGTGCGTTAGCACTACATTGCGCCAATCAGCATCGGTAGCAAGGCCGCCGGCAGCGTTGATCGCATCCATCACAGTGAGCGGCACGTTAGTGATCGCCTGCTTGCCGGAGGTGGTAACCGCCCCGGTGACATAGACCTTTTGCGAGCGGAAGGCTGCAATACTCACATCCACCTGCGGGCTTTCAATATACTGCGCCAGGCGGTTAGCGATGTCACCGCGCACTTCAGTTATAGTTCTGCCAGCAACCCGCACTTTGCCGATATAGGGATAGAAGATGGTGCCGTCAGAATTCACCCAGTTACCGGTGTCGCTGGCGCTGCGGTATTGGCCTGCCGGCGTGGTCAGCTCTGGGTGATCCCACACCGTTACCATCAGCACATCGCCAATACCAATCCGGTATTCATAATTCTGCAGTTCGCGATCCAGCGCGGCATTGTTCTGCGCCACCACCGGTTTGGCCCGCATTTGCTCAACCAGCCGTGGAGTCAGCGGGAAAACGTTAACCAGCTTGTCGATGTCAAAATCACTGTCCTGCTGTTTAATAACATCTTTTCCGCTGGTGGAGAGGTGGGTACCGGGAACGATCGTACAACCGCTAATCACACTGATCGATACCAGGAGCGGTATCAGTTTCCATTGTTTTTTTGCCATCGAGTTATCATCACTTTCAAAGTAAATATTTACGCTGTGCTAAGTCCCCGGCCAACCGTGGCACCTGTTGCGGTTCTCAGCAAAATGGGGTTGTGATACCAGCCCCCATGCATGTTAAAAGGGAACGTGCTCATTGAGCAACCATTGAACCCAGCTTTGCTACGATACAGAAAGAAACAGCCACTTGGTATTGGCTTGCAGCACTCCCTTTAAAGAACGGTGCTGTAATGTAAGGGGAAGTAATTTACTCTTCACCGAGCCCCTCACCCCGGCCCTCTCCCACGGGGAGAGGGAGCTGCGCTGTGCTCCCTACAAGGAACGCGGGCAATGTTGCGATGAGTCATTACTCCTCACCAGGCCCTCACCCCAACCCTCTCCCGCGGAGAGAGGGAGCTGCGCAGTGCTCCCAACAAGGAACGCGGGCGATGTTGCGACGAGTCATTTATTCCTTACCAGGCCCTCGCCCCAGCCCTCTCCCACGGGGAGAGGGAGTCGAACGGTACTCCCCTTCGGGAACGAGAGCGATACTGCGATAGTGAGGGGGAGTAATTGCCTCCTCATCGGCCCTCACTCCAGCGCTCTCCCACGGGGAGAGGGAGCCGTGTGGTGTGCTCTCTATTTCGGTTATATAGCGCTCTGGGGCCGTTCAGTGCTCAAGAGTATGAACTGCAGGCGCGGCTTTTACCAATATATCTGGCTGTTAATTCCACAACCAGGCTGTTAATTACAAACCCGCTTAAAACTGCAGTTGCTCTGCCCATTCGCGGAAGGCTTTCCCTTGTGCAGGGTGGCGCAGGCCATAGGCGACAAAGGCCTGCAGATAGCCCAGCTTTTCACCGCAGTTGTAGGATTCACCCACCAGTTCGGTCGCTTCTACCGGTTGTTGTTTCAGCAGTTCTGCAATCGCGTCGGTCAACTGAATGCGGCCCCAGGCGCCGGGCTTGGTTTTTTCCAGAATCGGCCAGATGTCAGCAGAAAGCACATAGCGGCCCACTGCGGAATAGTTGGATTGCAGCCGCACTTCCCGGCTTGGTTTTTCAATAATAGAGGTCATGCGCGCGCTTTCGCCGGGCTGCAACGTGGTCGTTTCACACTCCACCACCGAGTAATCATACAGCACATTCTCATCGTCGGCCGCTTGCACCAAAACCTGGCTATCGCCACTTTGTTCAAAGCGGGCAATCAGGTGGGCAAGGTTATCTTTTTTCAGATCTGCTTTCGCATCATCCAGCAGGATATCGGGCAACACCACCACAAACGGTTCATCCCCAACCAGCGGTTTAGCGCACAGCACAGCATGCCCCAGCCCTTTTGGCTGCCCCTGACGGATATGCATCAGCGTCACGCCCTTTGGCGTGATGGATTGTACTTCATCCAACAGTTGGCGTTTAACGCGCGCTTCGAGCATCGCTTCCAGCTCGAATGAGGTATCGAAATGGTTTTCTATCGCGTTCTTGGAAGAGTGCGTCACCAGAATGATATCTTTGATACCCGCGGCGACACACTCGTTAACGATATACTGAATCAACGGCTTATCGACGATCGGCAACATTTCTTTTGGAATAGCCTTGGTCGCCGGCAGCATACGCATACCTAGGCCAGCAACGGGAATGACAGCTTTTAACTTCGTCATGGTAATCCTCTTTCAATCTTGTGATCGTATCTGCAGCCGCTGCAGTTATTTATTGGCGAGAGCCTGTTTCAACCACTTGCTGAACCCTTCGCCCTCTGTGGCATGGCGCAGGCCATATTGCACAAATGCTTTCATATAGCCCAGTTTATCACCACAGTCATGGGATTTGCCGCTCATATGGAAAGCTTCAACCGTTTCTTGATCCATCAGCAAGGCAATGGCGTCGGTCAGTTGGATCTCATCGCCGGCGCCTGGAGGGGTTTTCTCCAGCAGTGGCCAAATGTCGGCAGAGAGCACATAGCGCCCCACCACGGCCAGATTGGAAGGTGCATCCTCAAGCGCAGGCTTTTCCACCACCGCCGTCATTGGTGCGCTTTCGCCAGCGGCCAATGCAACCCCACCACAATCCACAACACCGTATTTAGAAACGTCTTTCTCCGGCACCGGCTCCACCATAACCTGGCTGTAACCGGTTTCTTCAAAACGCTGGATCATTTTCGCCAGGTTTTCCTTGCGCAGATCGGCACTTGCATCATCCATCAGCACGTCTGGCAACAGTACAATAAAAGGCTCATCCCCGACCATCGGTTTCGCACACAACACGGCATGCCCCAGCCCTTTTGCCTGCCCCTGGCGCACCTGCATCACGGTCACGTCTGGTGGGCAGATGCTTTGCACTTCCGCCAGCAGTTGACGTTTCACACGTGCTTCCAGCACCGCTTCCAACTCGAACGAGGTGTCAAAGTGGTTTTCAATGGCGTTTTTGGAAGAGTGCGTCACCAGAATAATATCCTTAATTCCAGCAGCAACACATTCACTCACGATATATTGAATCAGTGGCTTATCTACCACGGGCAGCATTTCTTTCGGAATTGCCTTAGTTGCCGGCAACATACGCGTACCCAAGCCTGCCACAGGAATGACTGCTTTCAATCTCTTTTGCATATTTTATATCCATCAGCAAATAACAATTAAGTGTAACAGACACAGGCTAAGCCAACGCTTCCGGGGGAAATGAATTAGGAAAATTCTATATCAACGATCGGTAAAGTGATAAAAACTGTTCTTTATCAATCGCTTCCGGCACGCTACCGCCCTTGGCTTACAGCTACCAATGCACTGGAAATGATTCTGGATGGCTAACGGGCACATGTTCACCATGTATTCAGCCGAACAGTGTTAACCACTGGCATACAACGCAGGGTAATCACGAGAAGGGCAAAAAAGCCTATGTTCTATACAAAGTATTGATAGTTGTTTACATATTATATGGCTAGGATTCTTATACTATTAACCCACTGAGACAAGCCTTAGATCGGCTTCTCATGGGCTTTTAGGAATAAGACTACTCTTTGATAAGGGCTCGGAAAATTCTAACATAAGCAGAAATTCATAACACGATGATTTAAATAATAATTGTATTGCAGTTGCTTTAATAAACAGTTAAAGCGTTGGTTGTTTATGTTATTACACACAGAAACTTCCCGGTTTTAACCGCCTCACTGAGTTATTATTCTTATCCCTACCTTCCCTGCTGTTTTCATGTTGAATTTTCCTTTGCCAACGCCCATCATGCGCGTTACGGCATAAGCCGGCGAACTAAAAGGTGAAATTGGTCATATGGAATGGATCGCAGATCCAACAATTTGGGCCGGCCTGGCCACATTGGTCGTGCTGGAGATTGTGCTGGGGATAGACAACCTCATTTTTATTGCCATCCTGGCAGAAAAACTACCAAAAGAACAAAGAGATAAAGCTCGCGTTGTCGGCTTGCTGCTGGCGTTGCTGATGCGTATGGTGCTGTTGGCCTCAATATCCTGGCTGGCAACGTTAACCAAGCCGCTGTTCTTCCTCGCCGAGCATCCTTTCAGCGGGCGCGATCTGATCATGCTGGTCGGCGGTATCTTCCTGTTGTTTAAAGCCACAATGGAATTGAACGAACGGCTGGAAGGCAAAGATGAAGAGCAGCACGGCGCCCGCAAAGGGGCCCGCTTCTGGCCGGTAGTGGCGCAAATTGTGGTGCTGGATGCCGTTTTCTCGCTGGATTCGGTGATAACGGCAGTCGGGATGGTTGATCACCTGGCGGTGATGATGCTGGCGGTCACTATCGCCATTGGATTGATGCTGTTGGCCAGCAAGCCGCTCACCCGCTTTGTCAACGCCCACCCGACAATCGTCATCCTGTGCCTGAGCTTCCTGTTGATGATCGGCTTTAGCCTGGTGGCGGAAGGTTTTGGCTACCACATACCCAAAGGGTATCTGTATGCGGCTATCGGTTTCTCTGTGATCATCGAAGCACTGAACCAGCTTGCGCAGTTCAACCGCCGCCGCTTTCTTTCCCAGGTGCGCCCTTTGCGCGAACGCACGGCAGAAGCCGTGCTGCGTATGCTAAGTGGGAAACATGAAGAGGCCGAAGTCGATCGGGATGCAGCTGATTTGATCGCCGACAGCAACAGCGAAGGCAGCGAAATCTTTAACCAGCAGGAACGCAATATGATCGAGCGCGTGCTGGGGATGGCACAGCGCACCGTCAGCAGCATCATGACGTCCCGGCACGATGTGGAATACCTGGAACTGAACGATCCGCAGGAAAAGCTGAAGCAGTTGCTGGAAAAGAACCAGCACACGCGCATTGTGGTTATTGAAGACAGCGACAGCGATGAACCGCTTGGGGTGATCCACACGATTGATGTGTTAAAACAGCAGTTGCAGCAAGCGCCGTTGGATCTGCGGGCGCTGGTAAAACAGCCGTTAATCTTTCCTGAAGGGCTAACGCTGCTCAGCGCATTGGAGCAGTTCCGCCAGGCGCAAACGCACTTCGCCTTTGTGGTGGATGAGTTTGGCTCGGTTGAAGGCATTGTTACCCTGACCGACGTGATGGAAACCATTGCCGGTAACCTGCCCGAAGCCGGCGAGGAGATCGATGCACGCCATGATATTCAGCAGTGTGAAGACGGCAGTTGGATTGCCAACGGCTATATGCCGCTGGAGGATCTGGCGCATTTCCTGCCTCTGCAATTGGAAGAGAAGCGCGAGTATCATACGCTGGCCGGTTTGCTGATGGAGCACTGCCAGCGCATCCCGGAACAGGGTGAGCAGTTGGCGATTGATGGTTATCTGTATGAGCCGTTGGAGATCAGCAGCCACCGTATTCTGAAGGTAAAAATCACGCCGCTGGCAAAGCCCGATCAAGATGACGAGGGGTAACCCCTCACCCTAACCCTCTCCCCCAGGGAGAGGGAATAGCCCAGAGTTCTGCATTAGTACCCGCACCAACCCCACCAACGCAGGGATGAGGGCCTTCAGCACTCCCATGCCAAACCCTGCGCCCCTTCTCCCTCTGGGAAAAGGCCGGGATGAGGGCATTCAGTACTCCCATGCCAAACCCTGCGCCCCTTCTCCCCCTGGGAGAAAGCCGGAATGAGGGCCTTCAGCACTCCCATGCCAGACCCTGCGCCCCTTCTCCCTCAGGGAGAAGGCCGGGATGAGGGGATTCGGCATAGTAAAAGAAACGGGCCGCTTGGCGGCCCGTGAGGGAGGAGGTTACAGCTTGTCGAGCAACTTTTTCAGATCCTGCCCGCTTTGCGAATCCTTATTCTTTTCCGCCCATTTATTCAGGGCGTCCTTGGCGCGGTTCTGCAGAGACTGGCGCAACAGTTGATCCACCTTCAACTGATAATTAAGCCTGTCCCACGGCCCATAAACCCGCAGCGGGATCGCTGTTTTGCGCAGCAACGCAATCAGATCGTTATTCCCTTGCCAGCCATCCGTCACCTGCACATTCAGCGTCATATCACACTGCTTGCCAGGCATATCGAGCGTCCCGGCGCCTTTGATGTTCAGCGCAGATGAATCAGCCTGCAGTTCGCTAACCTTCACCGCTCCGGCGTTCAAATGCGCCCGGGCTGTCAGGCGCTGCACTTGCGTATAGCGTTGATATTTTTCCTGGCCGCTCACACGGCTATCGCTACGCGCCACCGCCTGCTGGATCAATTGCTGAATGTTAAGCCCATGCAACTGCACGTTTTGCATTGCTAACTGTGCATCGCCGTGCCAACTGTGTTTAAAGGCTTCCGCGCTCAGCTTATCGCCGCCAAACATGCCCTGCAGATTGAATTTACCGGTTATCACCTGCGGCATATCAAACGCTTTCAGCACCGGGCCCAGTTCAATCTGTTTGATGTCTGGCCGTAACGTAATAGCAGGTTTAGCACCGCGCACATCCAGTTCACCCGGCAGAGAAAACTCGCCGCCCGCCAGCTTGCCGCCAAGCGCGCCTAACGTTAACAGCCCACGCTGGTTCTCTGCCTGTAACGCCAACTGGGCGATCTCCAGCCCACGGTAGGTGAGCCGATCGGCCTTCAGCGCCAGCTGTGCGGTAAAATCGCGCAGCACGTCCAGGCTTTGCGCTTCATCCGGCTGGCTGGCAATCACCGGCGCCAATGGCGCCGGTTGCGGCGCCTCGCCGGAGTTGTCTTTCCAGCCTGAAAGGGTATCCAGGTTAAGATGTGGCGAAGACAGGTTCACCGCATAATGTGGCACGCTGCCAAATTGCAGTTTGGCATCGCCGGTAAGTTGGCTGTCATTGGCGCTAAGTACCACGTTATTCAGCGCCAGTTGCTGCGGCGCCCGCTGGTAAACGGCCTGCACGCTCCCCTCGCCTTTGATACCACCGTTAGTAATATCGGCCCCATCCAGTTGATAGGTAAACTGGCTGATATTGGCACTAATCTGCTGCGGGTATTGCTGCAGATCCAAATCAGCCGCCAGCGTAAAGGCCAGATCGCGCTGATCGCGGTTAACCCGGCTGGATAACGCCAACTGTGCCTGATGCTGGCCGTTTTGCTGCAGCGTCAGGTTGATATCGCGCACGTTGATTTGCTCGTTGTTCGCCCGTTGCCAAATCAGCAGGCTATCGACGATGCGCAAATTATCAATATCGAATTTCCACGCGGCCACCGCCGGTTCTTCAGCGTTGCTGGCTGGCGCGGCGGGCGCCCCCGGCACGGTTTGCTCTTCGCTATCGGGGGTCAGGCGAATAACGCCGTTTTTCAGCATCACCTGCTTAACGGAAAGCTGGTGTGAAAGCAGCGGCAGCAGTTCAACATCCAAGCGCATATTATCGGCGCTGACCACGGGCGCAGCGGCACCAGGCGCCGTCAGCGTCATGCGGCCGGCCAGAATGCTAAGCTGCGGCCAAACGTGCCAGCGCAAATCGCCATCCAGCGTTAGATGATAGCCACTCTTCTGTTCGACCTTTTTCACCATGTAAGCGCGAAAATCATTGGGATTGATCAGCAGCACCAGCGCAGCCATACCGGCCACCAGCACCACCAGCAAAATCGCCAAAGTCGTCAGTAATCGTTTCATGCCATCCCCTTGTCGGCCCCAGCAGCAATATCCTTCAGCCGTTAATCTTTATCGATACGGCTGGCTACGGCACCCTGTTGATCTTTATATTTTGCATCCTGGCGGCGATTATAAGGGCGGGCAGCCGGGCCGGAAAGCGGCTCGAAGCTCAACGCGCCGATCATCATTCCAGGGCGCAGTGCCAACGGCAACTTACCTGAATTATAGAACTCCAGAACGATACGGCCTTGCCAGCCTGGATCGATACGGTGTGCGGTGACATGCACCATCAGCCCAAGGCGCGCCAGTGAAGAGCGGCCGTCGAGCCAACCGACCAGATCGTCCGGCAGAGTAACCGATTCCAGCGTCACCGCCAGCGCAAGCTCACCGGGGTGCAGGAAGAAGGCCTCGCCCTCCGGCAGCACGATCTCGTCACTCATCACGCGATCCAGCGCGGCGCTGACTTCATCTTTCGGGCCGCTCAGATCGATAAATGCCGCGGTATGCCCGCGAAATACGCGGAACTGATTCCCTAAACGGACATCCACTGTGGCCCCGTTAATACGCTCCACCGGTGGACGGGGTGAAATAGCCAGCTTTCCGCAGTCCAACCAGCTTTCTATATCGCGGTCACACAGTCTCATCTCTTCTTCTCCATCAAAGCGCATAAACTAAAACAAAAAGTGCCACACAATAGGCGAAAGGTCTACGTTGGGGCCTAAATCATGGGAGACAGGCCGGGGATTCAGCGCCCGGCCAACAGCATCATTCAAAGAACTGGCTGATCTTGGCTTTCAGGATATCGATCGCAATCCGATTTTTACCACCGCGCGGCACGATAATATCGGCATACTGTTTGGAAGGCTCAATAAATTGCAGGAACATCGGGCGAACGGTTTTCTGATACTGCGCCATCACCGAATCCATCGAACGGCCACGTTCGTTGACATCACGCTTCATACGGCGCATCAGGCAGATATCCAGCGGTGTATCAACAAAGATAGAGAAATTCATTTCCTGGCGCAGGCGGATATCCGTCAGCAGCAGAATACCTTCCAGAATAATGACTTTCTTAGGTTCCAGATGGATGGTTTCTTGTTTGCGGGTATGTTCGGTGTAGCTATACAACGGCAGTTCAATTGCCTTGCCGGCTTTAAGCATTTGCAGATGCTGGAACAGCAAATTGTGATCCATGGCGCTGGGGTGGTCATAATTGGTTTTGACCCGCTCTTCCATGGTCAGATGGCTCTGGTCTTTGTAGTAACTGTCTTCGGGGATAACGCCAATGTGTTGATCGCCAACTTGATCGCGGAGTTCTCGATATAACGTACTGGCAATCAGACTTTTCCCTGAGGCAGATGCGCCAGCTATACCAATAATGACGCATTGATGCGGCTTGTCAGTCATAAAATTAAAGACCTGGTTTCGTAGTGTGAGGGGGGAACTAAATCGCGCCAATTATAGGGAGTTAGCAGGCCCGGCGCCAGTATTTAGAAGGCAGCGGCAACAATATGCACACAAACCGTTGCCGTAATAACCATTTCGTCTTTTTATGCGGCGGCATACGCAAAATAATTCGGGGCGCAGGGTTTGCCCCCAATGGCAGGCCTGGGGATGCCGTCACCACGCCTGCATAGTGGGGAATGACGGATTCAGATACTGTTTTCAGAACTTTTACACTACTGTTAATGCCGCAGCCAAGCTAGAATCACAGCATTTAGCCACGATTATTTATTTGAGTACCCGCGATCACGTGAACAGTCTATCCCGTTATTTATTGCCACAGAGTATGCACCTATGAACTGGCACTTTTTGACCTTCTTCGGCGACAGTATGCTGTTGCTGCCAAGCGCCGCCATTGTGTTCATTATTCTGATGCTTTCGCCGGCCAGCAGAAAGCCGACCTGGCAATGGATTCTGCTGTTCGGCGGCGTGGGGGCGGTGGTGTGCCTCTCCAAGCTGGCCTTCATGGGCTGGGGGATTGGCAGCCGTGAGTTCGATTTCACTGGTTTTAGCGGGCATTCGGCGCTGTCGGCCAGCATCTGGCCGGTGATGCTGTGGCTGCTGGCGGGGCGCTTTTCAACCAACGTGCGCCGTGTGGCCGTGGCCTGCGGCTATTTGCTGGCGCTGGCCGTGGGCTATTCACGCCTGGCGATCAATGTGCATTCCACCTCGGAAGTAGTGACCGGCCTGGCGCTGGGCTGCACCGTCAGCGCGGCATTCCTGCTGTTGCAGCGCAACACGCCGCCACCGCGGCTTTCTTACCGGAAAATCGCCGCAGCTCTGGTGCTGCCGCTGTTTTTGATCAACACCGGCACAGCGGCGCCGACTCAAGGGCTGCTGGAGCGCATCGCGGTAACCATCGCGCCGGTGAAAAAACCTTTTACCCGTGCGGATCTGCACGCCAAGCCACTAGCCGTGCCGGCCCCGGTGAAAGTAGCGCAAGACTAATCGCCCCTCACCCTAACCCTCTCCCCAAGGGAGAGGGAACAGTCCGTGCTCAATTGCCCGCCAGCACTACCCCGATGCCACATCGTACGCCCCCTCTCCCTCGGGGAGAGGGCCGGGGTGAGGGAACTGGCCGCACACAATTCCAGCCAGCACTGCCAATCCCCCACACCCATGCCGCATAATACGCCCCCTCTCCCCCAGGGAGAGGGCCGGGGTGAGGGAACAGGCCGCACACAATTCCAGCCGGCACTGCCCAATCCCCCACACCCATGCCTCATCGTACGCCCCTCTCCCTTGGGGAGAGGGGCGGGGTGAGGGAACTGGCCGCACACAATTACCAGCCGGCACTGCCCAATCCCCCACACCCATGCCTCATCGTACGCCCCCTCTCCCTTGGGGAGAGGGCCGGGGTGAGGGAACTGGCCGCACACAATTACCAGCCGGCACTGCCCAATCCCCCACACCCATGCCTCATCGTACGCCCCCTCTCCCTTGGGGAGAGGGCCGGGGTGAGGGCCCCATCACAGAGCGCGGAAAGAAATCTCGGTGGGGATCGCCTCGCCCTGCCAGTACAACTGCGCGGCCACATTGCCGGCCAGTTGGCGATACATCTGCGCAAACTCACTGTCTGGGCGGCTGATCACCGTCGGCTGCCCGCGATCCAAATCTTCCCGCAGTGAAATATGCAGCGGCATCTGGCCCAGCAGGCGGCTGTGGTATTTCTGCACCAGTTTCTCGGCACCGCCGGTGCCGAATACCGGCTCATGGTGGCCGCACTGGCTGCAGATATGCATACTCATGTTTTCCACCACCCCCAGCACGGGCACCTGCACTTTCTCAAACATCACGATGCCTTTGGCCGCGTCGAGCAGTGCGATATCCTGCGGCGTGGTCACGACCAGCGCCCCGGTAACCGGAATATTCTGCGACAGCGTCAGTTGAATATCCCCGGTGCCCGGCGGCATGTCCACCACCAGGTAATCCAGATCCGGCCACAGCGTATCCTGCAAGAGTTGCAGCAGTGCCTTGCTGGCCATCGGGCCGCGCCACACCATCGCGTTATCGTCGGTCACCAGGTAGCCAATCGAATTGGTCGCCAGGCCATGGGCCAAGATCGGCGCCATATGTTGGCCGTCCGGCGACGTTGGGCGTTCATTCTCGGTGCCCAGCATATTCGGGATCGACGGGCCGTAAATATCGGCATCCAGGATCCCCACCCTGGCCCCTTCTGCCGCCAGCGCCAGCGCCAGGTTCACCGCGGTGCTGGATTTGCCCACACCGCCTTTGCCGGAGCTGACGGCAATAATATTGCGCACGCCTTTAATGCCGGGCTGGTTATTCGCTCGCTTCAGGGTGGCGATATCGTGCTTCAGTTTCCAGTCCACCGCTTTTGCGCCGGTCACCCGCAGCAGCTCGGCGCTGGTTTGGTCTTGTAATGCCGCAAACCCGCTTTGCCAGGCAAACGGCATGAGCAATTCGATATACAGCACATCGTCCAGCAGCGCACAGTGGTGAATGGCCTTCAGCGTCGCCAGGTTATTTTTTAACGTCGGGTGCTCAAAAGCGGCCAGCACACTGGCCACCCGGGCACGCAGATCTTCAGGGTTGGTTTGCTCGGGGGATTTAGCGTTCATCCCGGCTCCTTGGTTTTAAACACATAGCTTCCTGCTTAGCATATCAGAACTGCAAGGGGGCTGGCGCACCCAGCCGGAAAGAAACCGCCCTAGCCGCGAGGGGCGCGATCGGTTAACATCAAAGCCCCTTTTATCATTACAGAAAAGCAAGTTATCACTATGGCTCAAGTCGCGAAAAAAATATTGGTGACGTGCGCACTACCGTACGCAAATGGTTCCATCCATCTCGGCCACATGCTCGAGCACATCCAGGCGGACATTTGGGTTCGTTACCAACGAATGCGCGGCCACGAGGTTTATTTCATCTGTGCGGATGACGCGCACGGTACGCCAATCATGCTCAAAGCACAGCAACTGGGCATCAAGCCCGAAGACATGATTGCGGAAATGAGCCGGGAGCACCAACAGGATTTCGCCGGTTTTGGCATCAGCTATGATAACTATCATTCGACCCATAGCGATGAAAACCGCGAACTGTCGAGCCTGATTTACGGCCGTCTGAAAGAAAACGGTTTTATCAAGAACCGTACCATTTCCCAGCTTTACGATCCGGAAAAGGGCATGTTCCTGCCCGATCGTTTCGTTAAAGGCACCTGCCCAAGATGCAAGGCGGCGGATCAATACGGCGATAACTGCGAAGTGTGCGGCGCCACCTATAGCCCGACCGAGCTGATCGATCCTAAATCTGCGGTTTCCGGCGCGACGCCAATCATGCGTGATTCCGAGCACTTCTTTTTCGATCTGCCCGCATTCAGTGAAATGCTGCAGGCCTGGACCCGTTCCGGCGCGCTGCAAGAGCAGGTGGCGAACAAAATGCAGGAGTGGTTTGAATCTGGCCTGCAGCAGTGGGATATCTCCCGCGATGCGCCGTATTTCGGCTTTGAAATCCCCGACGCGCCGGGCAAATACTTCTACGTGTGGCTGGATGCACCGATCGGCTATATGGGCTCGTTCAAAAACCTGTGCGATAAACGCGGCAATCTGGACTTCGATGAATTCTGGCGCAAAGACTCCACCGCCGATCTGTATCACTTCATCGGCAAGGATATCGTTTATTTCCACAGCCTGTTCTGGCCAGCGATGCTGGAAGGCAGCAACTTCCGCAAGCCGACCAACCTGTTTGTGCACGGCTATGTGACCGTGAACGGTGCCAAGATGTCGAAATCACGCGGCACCTTTATCAAGGCGAGCACCTATTTGCAGCATCTGGATGCCGACTGCCTGCGCTACTACTACGCGGCCAAGCTGTCTTCACGCATTGATGATATCGATCTGAACCTGGAAGATTTCGTCCAGCGTGTAAACACTGATATCGTGAATAAGGTGGTTAACCTGGCCTCCCGCAACGCCGGCTTTATCAACAAGCGTTTTGGCGGCAAGCTGGCGGATAAACTGGCCGATCCTGCGCTGTACCAAACCTTTGTCGATGCGGCGGAAAGCATTGCCGAAGCCTATGCCAGCCGTGAATCCGGCCGCGCTATCCGTGAGATCATGGCGCTGGCTGACGTTGCTAACCGCTACGTCGACGAGCAGGCACCGTGGGTGGTGGCGAAGCAGGAAGGCCGCGATGCCGAGCTGCAGGCTATCTGCTCAATGGGGATCAACCTGTTCCGCGTCCTGATGGCTTATCTGAAACCGGTGCTGCCTTCGCTGAGCGAACGCGCGGAAGCGTTCCTGAACAGCGAACTGCGCTGGGATAGCATCCAGCAGCCACTGCTGGGCCACCAGGTGAATGCGTTCAAAGCGCTGTTCAACCGTATCGATCTCGACAAAGTGAATGACATGGTTAACGCATCTAAAGAGGACATGAGCACCGCCAAGCCGGTGGCTGGCCCGCTGGCGGATGATCCTATCCAGGAGACCATTACCTTTGACGATTTCGCCAAGGTGGATATGCGTATTGCACTGATCAAAAGCGCCGATTTCGTGGAAGGCTCCAGCAAACTGCTGAAGCTACAGTTGGATTTAGGCGGTGAAACGCGCCAGATTTTCTCTGGTATTCGCTCTGCCTACCCGGATCCGAAATTGCTCGAAGGCCGCCTGACGATCATGGTCGCTAACCTGGCGCCGCGCAAAATGCGCTTCGGTGTGTCTGAAGGGATGGTGATGGCCGCAGGCCCCGGCGGGAAAGATATCTTCCTGCTGAGCCCAGACAGCGGCGCGCAACCTGGGATGCAGGTTAAGTAAGTCCCCCTCACCCTAACCCTCTCCCGCCGGGAGAGGGGATCGCCCGTGCTAACTTTTTTGCATCGCTCCCCGTCTACCCATGCCTATCCCGGCGCCCCCTCTCCCTTGGGGAGAGGACCGGGATGAGGGTTCATCCGCTCCAACCCACCTAAACCGGCTCCCATCTTCCCAGACCTATCCCTGCGCCCCCTCTCCCTTGGGGAGAGGGCCGGGGTGAGGGGTCGTCCGCTCCAACCTTCCTAAACCGGCCGCCATCTCCCCAGGCCTATCCCAGCGCCCCCTCTCCCTTGGGGAGAGGGCCGGGGTGAGGGTTCGTCCGCTCCAACCTTACAGAACCGGCTCCCATCTTCCCATGCCTATCCCTGCGCCCCCTCTCTCCCTTGGGGAGAGGGCCGGGGTGAGGGGGCCCTTCGCACAAATGCTGCAAAATAACGGCTTGAACCCCACTCCAGTTATCAAACACCTCATTATTCCAAAAACGCAGCACCTTAAACCCAAGCTGCTTGAGATAACGCGAACGCCGCGCATCATAAGTTGCCTGTTCCATATGTTGCCCGCCATCCAACTCAACAATCAGCTTTCTTTGCAGGCAAACAAAATCAACGATGTATGGCCCAATCGGCAACTGACGGCGGAACTTGTAACCGCCCAAACGTCGATCGCGTAGCCCCAGCCAGGCGGTTTTTTCCGCCGGCGTCATCATAGCCCGTAGCCGCCGGGCGTTTTGCAGCACGCTTTTTTCCATCGCAAGGCCCCCTGCCTGCGACTATAAACAGCGAAAAATATGCCGACACCCGCCTTTTACCCACTTTGCGTAACGCGCCAAAAACTTGCGGGCAACATCCTGAAAAAAATTCATCAAAAAAATAATTCATTATCGCAACTTATCTGGTTATGATGCTGCAAACACAACAAATAGACGTCCAGACAGAAAGACTTCCGTACGGATATTTAATCATCACAATTCCACCTGCTTATGGAGCAATAATGAAAAAGATAAAGACCTCATTGCTGGCGCTCAGTCTGCTGATTGCACTGCCATCGCTGGCGGCGGAAACCGTGCCAGCTCCGGTGCCTGCCGCTATCGCCAACCACCAGGGGCCAATCCGCGTCGCCATCATTCGTAACCTGGGCTCTGATGACAACACCACCCAGTTCCTGGCCGGCGCCATTCAGCAAGGCCGTAAGCTGGGTTTTAAGATCGATACTTTCTTGAGCAACGGCGATGACGCGCGTTTCCAGGATTTCGTCAACCAGGCCATCAGCCAGAAATACGACGGCATTATTCTTTCGCAGGGCCGTGCACCTTATTCCACCGATCTGGTCAAACGCATTGCCGCCGCCGGCATTGCCGTTTCCGTCTTTGATACCGATGTCAGCGGCAGCGTACCTGGCGCCACCGTCACCCAGCAGGACGATGCATCGCTGACCAATGAATCCTTCGGCCAGTTAGTGAAGGATTTCAATGGCAAAGCCAATATCGTCAAGCTGTGGGTAGCCGGCTTCCCGCCGATGGAACGCCGCCAGGCGGCTTATCAGCAGTTGCTGAAACAAAACCCGGGCATCCATGAGCTGGAATCTATCGGGGCCGTATCTTCCGACGTGCAGGGTGATACCGCCAACAAGGTCGGCGCGATCCTGGCAAAATATCCAAAAGGCAAAATTGACGCGATTTGGGGCACTTGGGATGCATTTTCTCAGGGCGCATATAAGGCGTTAAAAGAGAACGGCCGTACGGAAATCAAACTCTACAGCATTGATATTTCTAACCAGGATCTGCAACTGATGCGTGAAGCCGGCAGCCCGTGGAAAGTCAGCGTGGCGGTCGATCCCAAACTGATTGGCGCGATCAACCTGCGCCTGGTGGCGAACAAGATTGCTGGCGAACCCACGCCGGCCACCTATGAATTTAAAGCAGCTACCATCCCACAGGCATTGCTGTTGAGCCAGCCGGGGCCGGTCAACGTTGCCGGGCTGGCGAAAATTATCCCGGGCTGGGGCGCCAGCGATGATTTCATTCAGCCTTGGTTCGCCACGTTAGCGGCGCAAAAACACTAGGTTGCAGCCAGCAGCCGTGCGGGGCAGCGCCACATTCGGGTAACACGTTTTTAGCGTAAAGCGCCTTGGTTAAGGCGAGTGGGAAGCACGGTAGGGAAAGTACATTAAGGCCAACACGGAGGTTGGCCTTTACGCGGGATCATCAATGCAAAGTGCCAAGGCCCATCAGGTTTTCAGGCTTGAAGAGCCCGTTAATGCCTTTCAGTTCAACGCAATTTGCGCGGCGGGCCTGATCTTGCTCCATTCCGTTTTGATGAATTGAAGCGATAACCCCAACTTTACCGGTTTCGCTGTCCATAACCTTGCAGCCTGGGGCAATCCGGTTTCTGTACCTATCATAGACAGTTATCATTTATGACCTCCTACTCGTCAACAGCAACAATAACCGCATAAATGATAGGCCTACAAAAACCTAGATTCAAGCGACCTAGACCGTGCGAGGGGTCGTTTTTCGCCGCAGCTTGGCCAGCTGTGTTTTGATGCGGTTACGCTTCAGTTCGGAAAGGCCATCGACCAGCAGGTGCCCATCCAGATGATCGATCTCGTGCTGCAGGCAAACGGCAAAGGCGCCGCTGGCTTCAATCTGCTGCGGCACGCCGGCCAGATCGGTAAACGCCACCGTCACCTGGCGGGCCCGCTCGGCAGGCAATGGGTGGCCGGGAATGGAAGAACACAACTCCAGATGCGTCGTTTTCTCCGCTGAAACGCTGACGATCTGCGGGTTGATTAACGCCAGCCGCTGGCGCTGCCCGGCATCATCCACGGTGTCGACCGCGACAATGCGCAGCGGGATCCCCAGTTGGATAGCCGCCAGGCCAGAATCTTTGGTAGCATCGATCACGGTAAACATCTCGTCCACCACCGCCTTCACACGATCGTCGATAGCCTCGACTGGCCGGGAAACGCCGGCCATGCGCTTATCGTCGATCCACAGCACCTCAGTTGCAGACATGGTTATCTCCTTTGGTCACTGCCGCACTTTGCAAAGCCAGCAGTTTATTACGCAACCCGGCATCATGAGCATAGATATACAGCCCATTGATCGCTCGGGTCATCAACACGTTGATGGCATTTAGCATGATGCGCCGCTGCACGCTGCCGGCCTCGGCAACCTGCGCTTTGCCTTGAAACGCCGCGCTGTCTTCATAACGGTGGGGATCCAGCACGATTTCCTGCCGGCGATCATCCCAGGATACGGAAGGCCCGAGGATCAGCCCGACATAGTTAAGATCAAACCCCTGCACGGTATATACCGATCCTACTTCATCAATGGTGTCTGGCCGCTCCGCCCAGGGCAGGCGTTCATTCGGCTTTGAGCGATCCCAGCGCAGCCGGAATGCCCCTTCTTCGATAAAATAGTCCTGGCCGTCCAGCCGGTAAGGGTAATCATAGGTAGAGAGCATCCGCGACAACCCCACCGTACGGTTTTTCTGCCGGATGGCATCATACATCGCCTGGGCATCGGCAAAGATTTTTATCTCAAAATTCTGGTGCTCACGCCCAGCGCTGGGCAGCGGCAACAGTCGGTACTGGCAAAAATGGTCGATCCAGGCTTGCACCGCACTGCCGGCCTGCATCCTGAACTGGTGGTGAAGAGCATAGGTTTCATGGGGCCAGCGGCCGACGATCTGCGCCAAATCATCCCCCCGCCACAGGCTTTTGAATTTCAGCACCTGCTTTTCATCAAACACCAGCACAATCAGCCGGGCCAGGCGGGCAATTTCAACCAGGTGGTTGTCCTGGTTGAAGTGGTTGTAGCGATCGCTGCGCGTCAGCAGCAGGTGGGCTTCGTCAACCAGCACAATGTCGGCCCGGCTGCCGTTTTTATCCATCCGGTTGATAAAGGTCGTCGGCCGCTCATAGTCCTTTTTCCGCAGGTAAGGCACACCCTGCGCGGCATTTTTGTAGGCCTTGAGCATTTCCGGGTGGTTGACCAGCAGGTAGTTTTCCTGGCCGGCAAACGGGCTGCCCGGCTGCTGGCGATTTTGCGCCTGGATATCGGCAAACAACGTGTTCAGGAAAACGCTTTTCCCGGTGCCGGCGTCGCCATGGATAACCAAAAAGGCGTGTTCGTCGTTCTGGTGGGCGATCAGGAAGGCTTCAACGCGCTGTTTTAGCGCCAGTTGCTCCGCAGAGAGCGGTTTTTCCGGCGAGAGTTTGAAGCTGGCTTGATTAGTATTTGGCATTTCAGCAACGAGCTTTGTGAAAATAATGGTGGCACGGACGTTTGAGCCGTGCGGGTTGCGCACTTAATGCCCTCACCCCGGCCCTCTCCCACAGGGAGAGGGAGTATTCGTGCCCGGTAGCGGCAACGGGCGAGTCCCCTCACACCGGCCCTCTCCTACGGGGAGAGGGAGCATGAACAAGGGCTCGGGCAATCCCCTCTCCCTCTGGGAGAGGGTTAGGGTGAGGGAAAGCGAGGAGTTAGCCCCACACCTCATCAGCAACGGCTTTCACCAGGGCAATCTTCGCCCACTGCTGCTCTTCGGTCAGCACGTTACCCTCTTCCGTTGAAGCAAAACCGCACTGGGTGCTCAGGCACAGGCGTTCCAACGGAATGTACTGCGTCGCTTCTTTAATGCGCGCAATCACCGCCTGTTTGTCTTCCAGCTCACCAAGCTTGGACGAAATCAGCCCCAGCACCACTTGTTTATTCGGCGACACCTTCGCCAGCGGCGAGAAATCCCCGGCGCGTTCAGTATCAAACTCCAAGTAGTAAGCGGCCACGTTCTCACGGGCGAACAATACGTCAGCCACCGGCTGGTAGCCGCCGCTGGCAGCCCAAGAAGAGTGGTAGTTACCGCGGCAAACGTGGGTGGTCAGCACCAAATCGGCCGGCGCCCCTTCAATGGCCGCATTATTCACCTTCAGGTACAGCTCGGCCAAAGCCTGGGCTTTGGTTGGCTCAGCAGGTTCCCCACCGCAGCAACTGCAGCCGCTTTCGGTCGATTTTGGCGTATCCGCCGCGCCGCCGCCGGCAAACTTCGGATCCACCAGCATACCCCAGGTGCAGTCATCCAACTGCAGGTTGCGGCAACCAGCGGCATACAGCTCTTTAATAAAGGTGCGGTAGGCCTTGGCGATATCGGCAACCAGTTCGTCTTCCGTCGGGTAGACGGCAAGCGTCAGCGCTTTGTTATCCGGGCGCTGCAGTTCCGCCAGAAACTGCGCCGGGGAAGGCACGGTCAGGCGCGGAGTAATGCCCGCTTCAGCGAACTGCAGCAAAAATTTGAAGTGTTCGATAAACAAATGGTTTTCACCGGAAATTTTCCCGGTCAGGCGCGCGGTTTCCGGGCGGGTTTCTTTATCGGCGAACACATATCCTTTAGAAATGGATGCCTTTTCAACCCCCTTCAACGCCCACATAAAGTCCAGGTGCCACCAGCTCCGGCGAAACTCGCCATCGGTGATCACCTGCAGCCCTGCGGCCTTCTGTTTAGCCACCAATTCGGTAATCGCTTGGTCTTCGACAGCCTGCAAATCTGCGGCGGAAATCTCCCCTTTGGCAAAGCGCGCCCGCGCGTCATGTAAGTATTGCGGGCGCAGATAGCTGCCGACTACATCAGCACGGAAAGGCGGGATATGGGTATATGCTTGTGTCATGTATTGTTTCCTGTCTTATTTTAATTACTTATATTTAGCTGTTCATTTCTATCATGAAATAGCCGGTAAGGCATAAAAAAATCCTATAACTTCATCGCCCCTGGCGACGTTTGCGCCAGAAACGGCTACCGTTATTCACTACGCCAACCAGCAAAAACGGAATGGTTACCATAGACAGAATTCATCGGCTGTTTGTGGCACAGCTCACACTTTAATTGTATGATGAATGCGTCAGTTAAAGGGGAAAACGTCATGGGCAACATGTATACACAAGGCTGGAGATACCTGCGATCGTTCGGCCTGATCTATCTTTGTTTATTTGCCGGCAATGCCATTTCAGCGCTATTGCCAATCGTCATCCCCGGCAGCATTATCGGCATGCTCATCCTGTTTGCCCTGCTCGCTTCACAGATTGTGCGTTCAAGCCTGGCCAAACCGGGTTGCCATTTCTTTATTCGCTATATGGTGCTGCTGTTCGTGCCGATCGGCGTTGGCGTAATGAAATACTACGATCAGCTCATCTCCCATCTGGGGCCGTTGGTGGTCTCCTGCCTGGTCAGCACCCTGGTGGTGTTGCTGGTGGTGGGCTACAGTTCACACTACCTGCACAGCCGGCATCCGCTCGCCAATAAAAAAACCGAAAGCGCGGGGGAACAGAAATGATCCAGAATATCTGGTGGTCGCTGCCATTAACGCTGATTGTGTTCTATGCCGCCCGGCAGTTGGCGATCAAACTGAATATGCCGTTACTCAACCCGTTGTTGGTGTCCATGGCGTTGATCATTCCATTCCTGCTGCTGACCGGCATTTCTTACGAAAGCTATTTTCAGGGCAGTAAAATCCTCAACGATCTGCTGCAGCCGGCCGTGGTGGCGCTGGCTTTCCCGCTGTATGAACAGCTGCATCAGATCCGCGCGCGCTGGAAATCAATCATCACCATCTGTTTTATCGGCAGCATGGCCGCAATGATCAGCGGTGGGGCCATCGCACTGTGGCTGGGGGCGACGCCGGAAATCGCCGCCTCTATCGTTCCTAAATCGGTCACCACGCCCATCGCCATGGCGGTGGCGGACTCTATCGGCGGCATCCCCGCCATCAGCGCGGTGTGCGTGATTTTTGTCGGTATCCTCGGCGCCGTGTTGGGCCACCCGTTGCTCAACCTGCTGCACATTAACACCAAATCCGCCCGCGGCCTGGCGATGGGCAGCGCCTCGCACGCCTTGGGAACGGCGCGCTGTGTGGAAATGGATTTCCAGGAAGGGGCATTCAGCTCGCTGGCGCTGGTCATTTGCGGCATCATTACCTCGCTGACCGCACCGATCCTGTTCCCGATCATGTTGCATCTGTTCAGCTGATGGTCGGCCGGCCGCAAACCAGGCTTGGTGGCCGGCAAAAACTTGCATTAAATCTCACAGATTCCCTTTGCGTTACATTAATTTCATAAATTAAGAGACATAAATCACACATTATTATGAGAAGGTTACCTAGAATGTTATCCCGTTTCTGAGGAGAGAGTTTCTATGCATGCGCGTTTTCATACTGCTTTCCGCGACTTGCCTGCCACCCTGCAGGCAGCCCTGCAACCCTATCTTGATACTGAAAACTTCCAGGGCGTGCTGAGTGCAAAGCAAGCGGAAGCCATCAAGCAGCACTGCGGGCTGGATGATAACGCTTTAGCCTTCGCTCTGCTGCCGTTGGCCGCCGCCTGCGCGCTGGCGGCCATCTCAAACTTCCATGTGGGCGCCATCGCCCGCGGCACAAGTGGCAATCTCTATTTCGGCAGTAATATGGAGTTCAACGGCGCCCCGCTGCAGCAAACGGTGCACGCCGAACAAAGTGCGGTCACCCATGCCTGGCTGCGCGGTGAAAGCGGGCTGGCCGCCATCACCGTTAATTACACCCCTTGCGGGCACTGCCGCCAATTTATGAATGAACTCAACAGCGGTTTGGATCTGGAAATTAATCTCCCGAACCGTGAGCCGGCCACGCTGGGGGATTATCTGCCCGATGCCTTCGGGCCGAAGGATCTGGCAATCGATTCGTTGTTGATGGATAACGTTGACCACGGTTTCCAACTGCAACTGGACGATGAGCTGGCGAAAGCGGCGCTGGCCGCGGCTAACCAAAGCCATGCGCCATACAGCAACGCCCACAGCGGCGTTGCGTTGGAAGCGCAAGACGGCCAGGTGTTCACCGGCCGCTATGCGGAGAACGCCGCCTTCAACCCAAGCCTGCCGCCGTTGCAAGCCGCGTTGGTTCTGATGAACATGGCCGGCGCCGACTGCCAGCAAATCAGCCGCGCAGTGCTGGCCGAGCCGCAAAATGCACCGTTCAGCCAATGGGCCGCCACACGCGCCACGCTGGAAGCGCTGGGCTGCCTGGATATTCAACGCGTGGCCTTTTAAATGACCGGCGCTGCAGGCAGCCGCAGCGCCCTGTTTTTTCACTAACTGCCCGTATTCGTTAAATAATATGTCGACCAATAGCAAATACCTGCCCTTTTCCCCCATAATCTGATAACAATTGCTGTACATATTTTCCTTATCTTTTAGGATCTATCACGATATACCCGATAAATATCAAGGTGCGGGAAGGCAGCAAGTGAACGAATACCCAGGCCCTGGCGCAACATGGCACACCGAGCGCACCTGCGGCTTGAATGATGAAAGGGTATAAACGTTATCTGATACGCTAAAGAGTGAAATCCATGGAACTTGAATACGAAAGTAAACGCCCGCTGTATATCCCCTATGCCGGCCCTATCCTGCTGGAATTTCCATTGTTGAACAAAGGCAGCGCCTTTACCGAAGAAGAACGCAGCAACTTCAACCTGCACGGCCTGCTGCCAGAAGCGGTAGAAACCATTGAAGAACAGGTGGAACGCGCCTACCGCCAGTATCTGGACTTCAAAAACGATAACGACAAGCACATTTATCTGCGCAATATTCAGGACACCAACGAAACCCTCTTCTACCGTTTGTTGGACGCCCACCTGAGCGAAATGATGCCGATCATTTACACGCCGACGGTTGGCGAAGCCTGTGAACACTTTTCCGATATTTATCGCCGCGCGCGCGGGCTGTTCATCTCTTACCCGAACCGCGATCGCATCGACGACATGCTGCAAAACGCCACCAAACAAAACGTGAAGGTGATTGTGGTCACCGACGGCGAGCGCATCCTCGGCCTGGGCGACCAGGGCATCGGCGGCATGGGCATTCCTATCGGTAAACTTTCGCTCTACACCGCCTGTGGCGGCATCAGCCCGGCCTATACGTTGCCGGTGGTGCTGGACGTCGGCACCAACAATCCGCAACGCCTGAACGATCCGCTCTACATGGGCTGGCGCCATCCGCGTATCTCCGGCGACGAATACTACGAATTCGTCGAAGCGTTTATCCAGGCGGTAAAACGCCGCTGGCCGAACGTGCTGCTGCAGTTCGAAGACTTTGCCCAGAAGAATGCCACGCCGCTGCTTAACCGCTACCGCGACGAAATCTGCTGCTTCAACGATGACATCCAGGGCACCGCCTCTGTGGCCATCGGCAGCCTGATCGCCGCCAGCCACGCGGCCGGCAGCCAGCTGCGCGATCAAACCGTGGCCTTCCTCGGCGCCGGTTCCGCCGGCTGCGGGATTGCCGAACAGATTGTTGCCCAGATGAAATCCGAAGGGCTGAGCGAAGAAGAAGCGCGCGCCCGGGTATTCATGGTGGATCGCTTCGGCCTGCTCACCGACAAACTGCCCAACCTGCTCGAATTCCAGAGCAAGCTGGTGCAAAAAAGCGAAGCGCTGGCGGGCTGGGGGCTGGAAAACGATGCGATTTCGCTGCTGGACGTGGTGCGCAACGCCAAACCGACCATTCTGATCGGCGTTTCCGGCCAACCCGGCTTGTTCACGGAAGAAGTCATCCGCGAGATGCATAAACATTGCCCGCGCCCGATCGTCATGCCGCTGTCCAACCCGACTTCCCGCGTGGAAGCTCGCCCGGAAGACATCATCAACTGGACGGACGGCGCTGCGCTGGTCGCCACCGGCAGCCCGTTCGCCCCGGTGATGTACAAAGGCAAACAGTACCCGATCGCCCAGTGCAACAACTCTTATATCTTCCCGGGCATCGGCCTTGGGGTGCTGGCTTCCGGCGCCAACCGCGTGACCGACGCCATGCTGATGGCCGCCAGCCGCACGCTGGCCGAATGCTCGCCGCTCGCCAGCGACGGCCACGGCCCGCTGCTGCCGAACATTGACGACATTCAGGGCGTATCGAAATGCATCGCCATGGAAGTGGGCAAAGCGGCGCAGTTGCAAGGCGTGGCGGTGGTGACGTCGGAAGATGCACTGTCAAAAGCGATTGAGCACAATTTCTGGAGCCCGCAGTACCGCAACTACAAACGCACGTCGTTCTAACCCTGCATCGATTGCCCCCCCATAATGGGAGGGCAATAGCTTATAGCTTGCTGAAAAATGTGGCGCTACGCGCGTTCCTTATGGTGCATCGCTTGCGCCAACTAGTCAGGTAAAGTAGCCTTGCTCTATTCTGTCAGCATCTATGTGCGTAAGGCCCGGAAATGTGGAAACGCCTGATAATTAGCCTGTTCATCATCATTGCGGTGTTGGTGCTGTCTGTTATCGCGCTCGATCGCTGGATCAGTTGGAAAACCGCCCCCTACGTTTACGACGAGCTGCAAGAGTTGCCGCACCGGCAGGTTGGCGTGGTGCTCGGCACGGCCAAGTATTACCGCACCGGCGTGATTAACCAGTATTATCGCTACCGTATTCAGGGCGCGCTCAACGCCTACAACAGCGGCAAAGTGAAATACCTGCTGCTGAGCGGCGATAACGCCCAGTCAAGCTACAACGAACCGATGACCATGCGTCGCGATCTGATCGCGGCCGGCGTGGCGCCCAGCGACATCGTGCTGGACTATGCCGGTTTTCGCACGCTCGATTCCATTGTGCGCACCCGCAAAGTGTTTGATGCCAATGATTTTATTATTATCACCCAGCGTTTCCACTGCGAACGCGCGCTGTTTATTGCGTTGCATATGGGCATTCAGGCGCAGTGCTACGCGGTGCCCTCGCCAAAAGACATGATGACGGTGCGGGTGCGCGAGATTTTCGCCCGCCTTGGCGCATTGAACGATTTATATATTCTGAAGCGCGAGCCGCGTTTCCTCGGCCCGATGATCCCGATATCTTCCATGCACAACGTGCCGGAAGACGCCCAGGGCTACCCGGCCGTGTCGCCAGAGCAGATGGTGGAGCAGGGAAATAAACTCGCGGCGGAAAAGCAAAAGGCGCTGAAGAAATCCTGATTCCAGGCCCTCATCCCAGCCCTCTCCCACGGGGAGAGGGGGTGTAGCGTGCTATCAAAAGCATGATGCCTTCCCACAGACGAGCGCTATATCTAACATGATGCTCGGACGGTCCCCTCTCCCTATGGGAGAGGGATAGGGTGAGGGGCAAAGTGACATGCCACTACTTCTTCTTGGCGTACTTCAGCGAATCCAACGCCACCGCAAAGATAATAATGCTGCCCTTGATGATGTACTGCCAATACGGATTGATACCAATGTAGGTCAGGCCATAGTTAATCACGGTAAAAATAATTACCCCAGTCACCACCCCCAGCACGGTCCCCACCCCGCCGGCAAACGATACCCCGCCCACCACACAGGCGGCGATGGCATCCAGCTCATACATAAAGCCCAGGTTATTGGTGGCACTGCCGATACGGCCGGCTTCCAACAGGCCGCCAAAGGCATAAAACACGCCCGACAGCGCATAAATCATGATCAAATTCAGCGGCACATTCACACCGGAGACTTTCGCCGCCTCGGGGTTACCGCCAATCGCAAAGATATTTTTACCGAAACGCGTTTTATTCCACAGCACCCAGACAAAAATAATCGCAATCACCGCATAAAACGTAATGTAGGAAAGTTTGAAATCGCCAAAGCGAATAAACCCCTGAGCGAAGGTTGAGAATTTCTGATCAAACCCCGCCACCGGCGAAGCGCCGACAAAATCGTAATACAGTGAGTTAACCCCATACACGATAATCATCGTACCCAGCGTGGTGATAAACGGCGTGACGTTAAGATAGGCAATCACCAGCCCGTTAATCAGGCCGATAACCGCGCCAACAGCGCAAACCAGCAGGATCACCAGCGGAATAGACCAGGTTTCCATGTGCGGGAACACTTTGTTGACGTTATCCATCGACTGTAACAGCGTGGCTGCCACCACCGCCGCCAGCCCCACCTGGCGCCCGGCGGAAAGGTCCGTGCCCTGGGTCACGATAAGCCCCGCCACCCCCAGCGCGATAATAATACGCACCGAAGACTGCGTAAGAATATTGCTCAGGTTCATCAAGCTTAAGAAAGTTGGATCCTGGATAATAATAATTGCCAGCAGCACCAGCAAAACCACATAAATGCCGCCTTCTTTAAAATAGGTGAACAGCGTTTTTTTATTCAGCACATTCATAATTACGATCCTTAAAGGTGCAGGGATGCCAAACGTAAGATTTCATTTTGCGAGGTTTGTCTGGTATTAACGATGCCCGCAACCTGGCCGTTACTCATCACGAGTATTCTGTCGGTAATGCCCAAAAGCTCCGGCATTTCGGACGAGATAATAATGATCCCCTTGCCCTTTTTCGCCAAATCAGCCATCAGTTGATAAATTTCAAATTTAGCCCCCACGTCAACCCCGCGCGTCGGCTCATCCAGCATCAGGATTTCCGGCTGCGTTAATAACCAGCGCCCAAGGATCACTTTTTGCTGGTTGCCGCCGGAGAGTGAACCTATCGTCGTCCGATGGCCCGGCGTTTTTACCCGCATGGCGTCAATCACCCATTGGGTATCGCTTTTCATGCGCACGTTATCCAACAGGCCTATTTTATTTTTATAATTACGAATATTGGATATCAGCGAATTAAAACCGATATCCAGATAGGCATAAATGCCGGTGGAACGGCGTTCTTCGGTCACCAGAGCAAAGCCGCGGTTAATCGCCTCGTTTGCGCTGTTGTTATTAATCGCCTTGCCGTGCAGCTTAATGGTGCCCGCGACTTTTTCACGAATGCCGAACAGGGTTTCCACAATGTCGGTGCGCTTCGCCCCCACCAGCCCGGCGATCCCCAGAATCTCCCCTTTGTGCAGATCAAAAGAAACGTCGCGGATCGAAGGCTGGCGCAGCGAGGTCAGATTTTTCACTTCCAGAATAACCTCGCCCGGCGTATTACTGCGATCGGGGAAGCGTTGGCTGAGCGAACGCCCAACCATCATGGCGATAATCTTGTCCATATCCAGCCCCGCCAGCGGCTGGGTCGTGATCCATTGGCCGTCGCGTAAAATGGTGATCTCATCGCACAGCTGAAAGATTTCCTCCATCTTGTGGGAAATATAAACAATGCCGCAGCCGCGCGCTTTCAACTTGCGGATAATGGTGAACAGGTGGTTCACCTCTTTTTCGGTTAACGAAGAGGTGGGCTCGTCCATAATGACGATTTTTGCATCATAGGAAAACGCCTTGGCGATTTCGATCATCTGCATTTGCGAAACCGACAGCGTGCCAACCCTGGCGTGCGGATCAATATCGATATCCAGTTCGTCGAAGATTTCTTTGGTGTCTTTATACATTTTGTCCTGATCGACAAACATGCCCTTTGCCGGATAACGCCCCAGCCACATGTTGTCCATCACGCTGCGTTGCAACACCAGATTAAGTTCCTGATGCACCATGGAAACGCCATGCTCCAGCGCTTCTTTGGCACTTTTAAAATCAACTTCCTGCCCCTGGAAAATAATGCTGCCCGTATCTTTTTTATAAATGCCAAACAGGCATTTCAATAAGGTTGATTTACCGGCGCCATTTTCCCCCATCAGCGCGTGAATAGAGTGCGGGCGAACGCGTAAATTAACATTATCCAACGCTTTAACGCCGGGAAATGACTTATTGATCCCCGTCATCTCCAGCAGAAAGTCACGTGAGCTATCGGCCATAGTTACACCTGGCGGTTGTTATACTCGTCATACTTCAAGCTGCATGGCGTTGGCCTGTTACCCGCCCCAGTCACTGCCAAACTTCTGGCGCCTGGGATGTGCCGCACCGCCGACGGCCTGCAACTCAAACGATTTAAAGTATATTTTGCGGGCTGGAACCCGACCGCACGGGAGGTTGCCCCACCGCAGGCCAGGCGCATATCTCTATACCTTTCATACTTCAAGTTGCAGGTGTGTTGGCTTTCCTCGCTCACCCCAGTCACTTACTTATGTAAGCTCCTGGGGATTCGCTGCGTTGCCGCCTTCCTGCAACTCGAATTATTTTGGGTATCGATTTATTTCACAAACTGAGACAAGTTATCTTTATCAACGCCAACGTAAGGAATACGCACCACTTTATTGTCGATGGTGTATTGGGTGCCTTCGGCGGCAGGTTTGCCGGCGGCCAGGTTCTTCGCCAGTTCAAAGGTAGCGCGTGCCTGGTTCTCTGCATCGTTGAGCACGGTGCCGGCCATTGCGCCGGATTTCACCATTGCCAACGCCTCCGGCAACGCATCCACGCCGAATACCGGGATGCTGGCCTTATTGTGGGCCTTCAGCGCTTCTACCGCCCCCATCGCCATCGCGTCGTTGTTGGCGATCACCACTTCGATCTTGTTCGCATTCGGGCCAGACAGCCAGGCATCCATTTTGTCTTTCGCCTGTGCGGTATCCCACATGGCGGTATCCAACTGCAGTTGCTGGGTTTTGAACCCCTGCTCATTGAGGGTTTTCACCACATAGGTGGTGCGCGCTTCTGCATCCGGGTGGCCTGGCTCGCCCTTAAGCAGCACAAACTGAATCTGGCCGTCTTTGTTCAGATCCCACGCGGGGTTGGCTTTCCAGTGTTTGGCGATCAATTGGCCCTGGATCACGCCGGACTCTTTGGAATCCGTCCCGACATAATAAGCTTTGTCATAGCTGTCCAACGCCTTGCGGGAGGGTTCTTTGTTGTAAAATACGATCGGGACATCGTTGGCCCGCGCCTTGTCGATCACCACGGGCGCTGCGGCCGGATCGACCAGATTGATTGCCAGCGCTTTAACGCCCTTGGCGATCAGCACGTCGATCTGATCGTTTTGCTTCGACTGATCGTTTTGCGAATCATTCATCAGCAACGTCACGTCCGGCGCGGCTTTGGCATCCCGCTCAATCGCCTTGCGCACCACGGACATAAAGTTGTCGTCATATTTATAGATGGTCACGCCAATACGGGTATCGGCATGTGCGGCAGCCCCGAACATCATGCAGGCGGCTAATGCGGCCAGGGTAAACGCCTTTTTATTCATTTTCTGTCTCCGGGTTGTGTAGGGTCTTGCTCGGTATCAGGCCAGTTGCCACCGGCAACGTGGCGCCAGCGGAGTCTGGCAAGAGAAAATCAAGGTGCCGCTATCCTGGCTGCATGTTATGCCTGAAAGATGTTGACGATCTGTGAAATTTCTCACAGATTGGAAACGGTTACATCACGCGAAATGTTCAGGGAGTGACCGGTGCCACACTCTTGCGGCATGCAACTTTGGGCGCCGGAGAAAATGCACAGTTCAAGAAAGCAGAGGGGCGCAGGACAATGCCTGGCAGAATTTCAGCGGCAGATTGGTAATGACGAAGCGCAGCAAAAACCCGCCGCCTGCGGGCAGTCATTAATGTAATTTTTTTGTTAACAGCACGACAACCACTGCGCACTACCACGGCGGAAAAGTGATAGCGTTTTCTTTGTCGTGTTAGCAAGGCCAACACGAATCGCAGAATATACTTGATAGTAATCCACGTATTCTCTTTCGGTTTGTCTCCCCTTCTGTCGGAAACAACGTACTCCTGCAGTGATGAACGTCACCATCTGGCACCAAACAATAACCTTCATTATTTCGCCCCAAAAAAGTCAGCAAAGGAAGATATGCGAACGGCGGCTTCCCGCGCCGTCCGGCTCTCTTGCGTGCCCTAACGCCTAAGCCGAAAGAAAAAATTCCTCATGACATTTAATTGTGAAAATAACGTCACCTTTATGTAAGAAAAGGTAAATAAACCCACTCTATAGTTCTGGTGTTTCTATCGCCATAAAGCACCACAGACGTAACGGACATGAGACGCGAAGAAAAAAAGGATCGGATCGCATCGGATGCGTACTGGCTTCCTGCAGGGTAGCCGGATACCAGCACAGATGGCGCCATCGCGCGTTCATCAGCAGATAAAGCATCAACGAGGTACGGCCTTTTCCGGACCAAGCGTTCACCGGAGAAAATAAAAACGAGTTGCCGTTACGCTCAATTACCGGGTTTGTTAAAGCACCGAGATAATACGGGAAATAATGATGAAACATTTCAATCGTTCAGGGGTATATATTGCGGTGATGTCCGCGCTGCTTTCCTACACGACGCAAGCAGCGGACGGCACCGACATAGGCACAATAACCGTCCAAGGGCAGTCACTGGGCGGTGGGCAAATGGTGCAAGAAGAGAGCGCCAAAGCGCGCTCCACCGTAACCAAAGAGGCAATGGAGAAAATGTCCGGCACATCCAATGCCGTCGATAAACTCAAGTACACGCCGGGCATCAACGTCAACAGCAATGACTCCACCGGTCTGGGCGGTCTGGACTTCACCATGCGCGGCATGAGCGCCGATCAGGTGGGCCTGTCGATGGATGGCATCCCGGTGAACGACTCAGGCAACTATGCGCTCTACCCTAACCTGCTAGGCGACCCTGAAAATATCGAAGAAGTTTTCGTCACTCAGGGGTCTTCTGAGGCGGACGGCCCGCACATTGGCTCCAGCGGCGGCAACATCGGCCTGGTGACACGCCGGCCGGCGAAAGAATTTGGCGGGTTCCTCAAACAGACGATAGGCAGCAACAACCTGAGCAAAACCTTCGCGCGGCTGGATACCGGCGAGTATAACGGCTTCAGCAACTGGATCTCCTACTCGCACACCGAGGCGAAAAAGTGGCGCGGCGAGGGGCGGCAGTATGCTGACAAGTTCGAACTGAATTCGAACTATGAGGACGATAACGGCAACTCCAGCAACCTGGTGGTCAAATACCACCGCCAGGACAACATCAGCTACTACACGATGAGCAAGAAGGATTTCGATACTCACGGCCGTCGTTACGACTCAAGCGACACCCCGAGCTACAACAACGGACAGATCAGCAGCTACTACAAGCTGGCCCGCAACCCGTTTGAAAACCTGACGCTGTCCTTTACCCAGAAGCTGCAGTTGCGCGACAACCTGGCGTTGACGCTGCAGCCTTACTACTACTGGGGCAACGGCGGCGGCGCCAGCCCTTCCGCATCGTACCTGACCTCGTCGAGCAGCACGGCGGACCAATACGATCTTAGCAACCTCAGCAGCGACAGGACCTATTTCTACCGCCCATCCTGGACCCAGACCTGGCGCCCTGGCATTACCAGCAAGCTGAAGTGGGATATCAACGAGCAGCACAGTTTGGATCTGGGCTACTGGTACGAGCGCGCGCGTCAACGCCAGACCCAGCCGTATACCACAATCCAGCAGGACGGCAACCCGAGCACCGTATGGGCAGAGCCAGGCGCTTCTAATCAGTTTACTGACGCCAACGGCAACACGGTACAAGGGCGCAACTATTTCACCATCACTCCGGCACAGAAAGTGTGGCTGCAGGATACCTGGTTTGTCTCGCCAGACTGGACGCTGGTCGGCGGCCTGGCTTACCAAAACGTGAAGCGTGACGGTACCAACTATGGCAGCCTGACCGAAGCACCAGAGAAACGCAAATCCAGCTACAGTGAATGGCTGCCTAACTTCAGCATAAGTTACAAGATCGACCAGCAAAATCAGGCGTTCTATAACCTGACGCGCAACATGCGTACGCCGCAAAACTACGTACTCTACAATAAAGGCGATTCCATTAGCCTTGCGCCGGAAATGAGCTGGAACCACGAGCTGGGCTATCGTTTTCAGAATGAAGACATGCTGCTGAGCGCCTCGCTGTTCTATATGCGCTACAGCAATCGCCAGATCTCCAGTTCACTACCGGACGGCTCATACGAGATGATCAACGCCGGCAACGTGGAAAGTAAGGGGCTGCAGTTGGAGTGGGGCGGCAATCTGCCACACAACTTTAACTACTACACGTCCTACACCTATACCGATTCTGAGCAAAAGCAGGACGTGGAATATAAAGGCGTAGCGATGCCGACCAGCGGCAAGCAACTGCCCAACGTGCCGAAGAGCCTGCTCAATCTGTCCCTGGGTTACGATGATAGCCTCTACTACGGCAGCATCAGCAGTAAGTACGTCAGCTCCTTCTACGGCGATATGGCCAACAACGAGAAGATCAGCGGGCGCACGGTAGTCGATCTGGCGGCGGGTGTGCACCTACCGGTAGATAAGAAGATCATCAAGAGCGCAACGCTGCGCTTTGGCATTAACAACCTGTTCGACAAAGAGTATCTGAGCTCGGCACGCACCATCCCGATTAACGCGCAAAGCTACGGCGGCGTTTCTGCGGGAACCGCCTATTACAACGTAGGCGAAGAACGGACCTATAGCGTATCGCTGGAAGCCTCGTTCTAATATCTCCCCCTTCTGACCGCCTCCCGTATAGCTTGAGGAGGTCAGCCTTTCAGCCCCACTTAGCTACCAGCCCGCAAAACCAGCATACTGGTCTACACTCCCGGAAAGACAGCTGCGAATCATCCTCTGTGAGACTTCAGGCTGCTGGTGCGTCGGCCGCGATCGTTTATTCTGCCCTGCGCTTCCCGCTATCGGGCTGCCACCCTAGCAAACGCAACAGGTATCGCGTGTTATCTTCTGATATCAACAGGGGAACTAACCATGGCGCAAATAAAGGAGGGAACAAACTGACAATGCCACGCGGCACATTGACAGGCGCATGCGATAAAACCGAGAGGGACACATTGAGGGGATTAAACGCGGCGGGATAGCCCTGCTAAGATACCTTCCGACGGGGATAACACCGCAGCGGAAGGCACCAGGAAAACGATTCGTTTACTTCAGCCCTTCACTGGTGCCTCCCGGCACGGGCGTCGGATAGTCATAGTCGATACGCAGCGGCTGCGCATAAGGGCTATTCCACAATTGTTCGTAGAGTTTATCCACTCGGGCAGTCATAGCGCCATTGTTCAGGATCATCTCCATATTGCGCGAGTTATCCAAATAACCACCGCTCCAATTGCTGGTGCCAATCCACGTTTTCTGTTTATCAATGGTCATGACCTTACTATGGAGCACACGGGCAAAGGGAATAAATCCACTGCTGGCCTGCGGGATCGTGACGATTTTGATATGCACGTTAGGCAATACCGCCAGGCTCTTCAGATAGCTGATGTTAGGCTGTTTGGTGCTCCAGTCCGCAACCATCAGTTCAATCTGTACGCCGCGCGCCGCCGCGCTGCGTAGTGCGGTATCGATCACTGCGTAATAAGGCCGTGTGTGCTCCGCGCCATATGACAGCGGCACGTAATCCATCACCTGAACCCGAACCCGCTGCTTCGCCTCTGCCAACAGGCGGGGCAATTCGGCCTGCGAATCCAGAATGCCGGCAGGGTTAAACTCCCGAGGGCTGGCAACCAGATAATTGTCGGGACGCGTCTGTTCAGTAGGAGCCGCCAACGGCCGCGGAACAGGTTGCTCTTGTGCCAGCGCCTGCTGCGCCTGCCAGTCCTGTTCAAAAATAGCCTGGATTTGTGCGACGACGGCCGGATCGCTGATCAGCAGGCCGGTTTCATGGATGTGCTCCAGCGAACGCCAGTCCAGATTCTGGCTCCCCATATAAGCCTGTTTGCCGTCGACCAGAATATACTTGGCGTGCAGAATACCGCCACTCAGTTTATGGTACGGAATGATGCGCAGCTCAAAACCGGGAATCATCTTCAACTGCTCAAGGGTTTCCGGCGTGGAAATACGCACACCCTTTTCTTCCAGCAACAAGCGGATTTTAACCCCTCGTTCGCCAGCCTTGCGCAGGTGCTGCAGCACGCTATCAAGTTTCGATCCAGGCCGATCGGCAACATAAAATTCGCCCAGTGAGATCGAATGCTGTGCTCCATCGAACAGCTGTTTCCACACCTCGTCCGGCTGACGCAAATCATCAGCGTTAAGCGTCGTTTCCATCGGTGCGGTGTAAACCAATTCATAGCCAGGAATAGTAAATCCCGCCCAAACCGTGTGACTAAAAATCAGCAAACCTCCAGTAATCAACTTGTTCCAATTACGCTTGCGCCCTGTTGGCCGACCGTCACGTTGCTCAAACATAGTCGGTTACCACCGCCTTGACTTCGACTTCCGAAGGCGCCGACGAATTACGCGCACCAACGTTGGGCATACCGGCACGGATCAATAAGACCTTCAACATCTCGTTAATATTTTCCATGCGGTTCTGCAGAAAATTATTGCCCAGCAGGCACACCAGAGCGATAGCGATACCCAATGCGGTGGCGTACAGAGCGGTACCCATGCCAGAGGAAACCTGCGCCGGATCGGAAATGCCGGCAGCGGACAATGCCTTAAAGGTTTCTATAATCCCCATAATGGTGCCCAATAGCCCCAACAGCGGCGCGGCGGTGACAATGGTTTCCAGCAGCCACAAACCACGCGCCAGCAGGGGTTTGCTGCGCAGGAACTGCGCGTCGATCTGATCGTTGATCGCATCACGATCGCTGGTCTGATGATTCACCTCCAGCACCGGTGCAATAATCTGCAGCGGCAAGCTATTGCGCTTTCTCAGATTGGCGGGCAAATCCAGCACGCGCTTAACATCCGCCGTCAAAGCGCTCTCCAGCAACAGAGCCTGACGGCGCGTATAAACGAAATATAACCCGCGTTCGATGATAATCGCCAGTGCCGTCACCAGCGAGGCATACATAACATAGAAAATAATTTCGTGCAGTAAATTGGCATTCATAATAATCCCCTCTCGTTTCCGTCCCATCGGAACGGCGTAATATGTCGAATGTGTCGGTATGACGTATTGTTTATTGAGCCCCGGCAAAAACCGAGGGTCACTGTGGCTGATAATTGAACGTAGCTAAAAACCGCTTGGTGTTCTGCCCGGCGAATGCATCAGCGGGAAACGGCTTAACCTGTTTAATACTTTGCAGGCTGCTGTCGGCGGCACGGTTAAGCAGCATGCTACGCGCCCTGGTATTAATGCCTGAATTGATCACTCGCCCAGAGCGATCGACCTCTAGCCAGACCTCCACGATCCCTTCCGGCCGCTCCAGTGAAACCTGACGTCCGGTCGGATACCGTTTGGATCGATCAAGCTGCACCCGCAGCGCCTGGATATAACCGTTCTCTATCGCCTGCACGTTCACGCGTGGCGCAGCCGGGACCGGTACTCTGGCAGTCTCCGAACGGCGTGTCTCGGTCGGCGCCTTAGCCGGTGCGGTTTTGGGCGAGCTCACTGCAGGTTTGGGACGTGGCTTTGGCGCGCTCTTTGGCGTCGGTTTGGGGCGTGGTTTTGGCGCGGGCGCCACCTCAGCCACCGGCTGCGGAACCACTGGCACAGGTTCCGGTTCAGGCTCTGGCTCTGGTTCAGGTTCTGGCTGCGGTTCCGGTTCAGGCTCTGGTTCAGCCAGGGCCAGTGTCATAACGGTGTTATCGTAGTGGGGGCTGACTTTGATAGCCGTTTGGTGGCTGTTCAATATCAGGCAGATAACAATAACCGGCAAGGGTAACCAGCTAATGATATGGCGTACACGATAGAGCAAATACATATCATTATTTCCGGGTGGCGATAGAAACAGAATAAAATCCGCCCTGGCGTAGGTTATCCATCACAGCGACCAGTCGTTCAACTGAGACACCTTTATCGCTGTTCACGATGATTGTCGTGGGCTGGTTATCCGTTTGTTGCTGTTTGAGCACATTGACCAATTCGCTCAACTGTACGGATTGACCGTCCAACTGCAGCAAATCCGGTTCACTGATCGTGACGATGGCTTTCTTCTGCGGTTTAAGATCCTGAGCGCTACTCGCCGCAGGTAACTGCGTTTTCAAGCCGTGAGCTGGAATAACGTTCATACTGATTAAAACAAAAAACACCAGTAAAAACATCATGACGTCGATCATCGGAATCAATTCAATATGTGCTTTATTTTTCTTGGGCTCGTTCCAGGTTCTCATTTACTTCCCTCTTAACGCTTGGCGTTTTAAATACGACAGGCTAAAAACCAATAAAAGAATAAATATAAGGAGCCTTTGTTTTATTTTTTTGACTTTTATATGAAAGAATTTCTATAGAGCGGTAGCATGAAAAGCGAGGTGTGAATTGTGCTGTAAATCATCAATTCGAATAGCCAGGAGCTTACTCAAGTAAGTGACTGGAGTGAGCAGAGAAAGCCAACGCACTTGCAACTTGAAGTATGACAAGTATAAACACCCTCTGATTGAGGGTTTACTCATTAAGCAACCGGCCCACTATCCGTGGGTAGGATCAGATGGCTTTTGCCCCAGATCGACAGCGGCCAGCGCCGTGAGCTTGCGCCACAGCCACTCCATCGGCCCCTGGCGGAAATAGCGCAGCCAAAGGTGAGAAACCAGCAGGTTAATCAGCCACACCAGTGGCACAAAGGCCAGCAGTTGCAGACGATCAAAACGGTCATAAAGGCCGAAGCGGTAGAACAGCGTGGTGCAGATAAGCGTCTGCAGCAGATAATTACTCAACGCCATGCGCCCCACCTGCGCCAGCCAGCGGCTGATGCGCAGGCGCGCCAACGATGGCCAGAACCCGTAACACAGCGCCAAATACCCCATCGCCTGCAGTGGCGCGCCAAGCTCACGCGGCACCTGCAGCAAGAAGCTACTCCAGCGATAATCCCACGCCAGGTGCCAATGCAAAGCCACTGCGGGGATTTGAATCACCAGTGAAAGCGGTATCAACCATGCCGCCTGGCTCCGGTAATATGCCAGCGAGTAGGCGCCCCGCAGCCAGCCGCTGCGCATCAGGCCGGCGCCAAACAGCATCAGGCCCGCCAGTTCCCAGCCGTACTGGGCGCCGATCGCCAACAGGCTGGAAGACAGCAAATCCACCCGATTGCGCCAGGCCTCCATCCCGCCCTGCAGTTTCCAGAATTTCTCATACTGCAGGTGGGCGGTATCCGGTAGCCAGAAGTTGCCCGGCCCGCTTTGCGAAATCAGCCCCAGCAGCAGCAATACCGCCACGCCGATCAGGTACAGCACGATCCCGGTTTTCAGCAGCGTGAAGGTATCTTTCGCCTCGCGGATCATACGCCAGCACACCAGGCCAATCAGCCCATAGGCCAGCAGAATATCGCCGTCCCACAGAAAAATCGCGTGCCCCAACCCGAACAGCACCAGCCAGGACAAACGCGCACGTATCCAGCGCTTGCCGCGCGCCAGCAACATCTGCAAGCCGGCGCCGAACAGCAGGGCAAACATGGCCAAAAATTTAGCTTGGGCAAACACATCCAGCAACGCCCAGACCCAGGTATCACGCAACGAAGGCAACCCCAGATAAGCGGGGTTGAGATAGGCCGCCTTCGGCAGACCAAAGGCGCTGATATTCAGCAACAAAATGCCAAGGATGGCAATGCCGCGCGCACAGTCGAGCGTTGCAATACGCGGCAACGGCGCCGTGGTGGTGTGACTCGTCATATTGCCGTTGTCTTCCCGTTAGCAAACAGGCGCCCGCAGGCGCCTGTTATTGGTGTTGATGTTCTGGCCCTTACTTGGCCCTCACCCTAACCCTCTCCCACAGGGAGAGGGAACCGACCGTGCCAATATCCAAAACTTTCCCCTCACCCTTTGGGAGAGGGAACCGACCGTGCCAATATCCAAAACTTTCCCCTCACCCTTTGGGAGAGGGAACCGGCCGGGCCAATATCCAAAACTTTCCCCTCACCCTTTGGGAGAGGGAACCGGCCGGGCCAATATCCAAAACTTTCCCCTCACCCTTTGGGAGAGGGAACCGGCCGTGCCAATCTTTATCCGATGCCAAACCCTGCGCCCCCTCTCCCTTGGGGAGAGGGCCGGGGTGAGGGGCCAGACGATCAACCGTGGTGGCGCACCGCGCGCAGGAACTCCTGGCGGGTATTCTGGCTGGATTTGAATAGCCCCCCCAACGAGGTGGTGGTGGTCGCGCTGTTTGCATCGCGGATGCCGCGCGCTTTCACACAATAATGCACTGCATCAATCGATACCGCCACATTGTTGGTGCCAAGCAGCGTTTGCAACGCCACCAGAATCTGTTGGGTCAGGCGTTCCTGAACCTGTGGGCGTTGCGCAAAGAATTGCACGATACGGTTGATCTTCGACAAACCGATAACCGCATCTTTCGGGATATAAGCCACGGTGGCCTTGCCGTCGATGGTCACAAAGTGGTGTTCGCAGGTGCTGGTCAGCGTGATGTCACGCACCGTCACCATCTCATCCACTTTCATTTTATTTTCGATCACCGTGATTTTCGGGAAATTGGCGTAATCCAGGCCAGAGAAAATCTCATCAACGTACATTTTGGCAATGCGATGTGGAGTTTCCGCCAAACTGTCGTCAGATAGATCGAGATTAAGCAATTGCATGATTTCCGTCATGTGCTCTTTAATACGACGTTTACGCGTTTCACCATCCAACATCTCCCCGCGTAATGGGGTTTCCAGCCCACGTGCTTCCAACGCAGCGTGAACCTGGGCAGCTTCGTTACTTAATGTAGTCATGTGTATCTCTCCAGCGGGCCGCCCCCGCCCCCCAGCGGCCTGGCCGGTGTTTATTCATTGAACCCATTGATAACGCAGGCATACTACGGTTATTTTGCACGGTTCAGAGTAAAAACACCGACGACGATCACGCTGGATTGGCGGGGTCTTATTCTTCATCTTTGCTGGGGTTTCATTGCCAATAGCGTGAACCCGGTCAAGATTTTGCCTCCACTGTAGATGAGAGTGAAGCGTTTAGCCAGTGATAGTGTTTCATCCACAGGTGAAATATCTACATATTAAGCCACGATATTCCCTCTATTTTATAGGGCTAAACCCCAGTTATTCCGTTTCCATTTTGCCGGCCAAAGCCCGCGCAGGGGTATTCACCACCAGCAGCCCGGCCGCCACTAACCCCAGCATCGCCACGTACAGCGCCGGCTCCAGCCGGTGGGTCATGCTGGTCGACAGCGCCGAAAGCAGCGGCCCCACCAGTTGCCCCACCGCGTAGCCGGTGGTCAGCAAACCGGCCATATAGCGTGCATGGTTCGGCGCCAGTTCACGGCCATGCTGCAAGGCGAGTTGCACCACGGAAAGAAAACCCCCGCCGGTAAACAGTGCGCCCAGCGCCAGGCCCGCAACGCCCGGTATCACTTCCGCGCACAGTATGCCGAGCGCCTGTACCCACAGCGTGATCGCCAGCCGGCTTTGGCTGGTGAGCCGGTGGCGCGTCAGAATACCGATCACAATGCCCAGCACCGAAGCCGCACCGAACACCGGCCAGACAAACTGCGCAAACAGGCTGTCGGGAAAGCGCACCGCAGCCATCTGCGATAAAAACGTCGCCGGCAAGATATAGCCGAACCCCGCCAGGCTGTAGCTCCAAACCAGGCGTTTCAGCGCCGGGGTCAAAACCAGCGGCGTCTGCACGCTATTTGCCCGGTGCAGCTCCCCGCTGCGCGGTAGATACAGGCTGATAACGCCAACCAGCAGCAACGCCACCGCGCCGTATAACAGCCAGGCCTGCGCGGCATCCAGCCGCAGGCTGTTAACCCCCACCGCCAGCATGCCGCTGATAAATATCCCGGCCCCCGGCCCGGCAAACACTGCTGCGCTCAGCGCCGGGCGGCCATAGTGCGCAAGCCGCTCATTGGTCCAGGCGGCCACCATCACCATCGCCCAGCCGCTGGCCCAGCCAACCGCCAGCCGTATCGCCGCATGCCACCACACCCCGTGCGCCAGTGCGGAGAGCAGCGTTAACGCCACCGCGCCCCACAGCCCAAGCCACAGGCGCAGCTCTACCCGGCGGTTGGCGCGCATCGCATCATAAGCGCCGCACAGGTAACCCAGGTAATTCAGCGCGGCAATGATCCCGGCGCCGGTCAACGTGAACTGGTGTTCGGTAATCATCAACGGCACTTGCGGGGTGAAGGCAAAACGGCCGATCCCCATCGCCACCACCAGGGCAATAAATCCACTTAGTGCAATTTTTAACGCCATAGCCAATATCTCGTTATCGCAAAAAAAGAAGTTGCCAGTATCATGCAGCAACATTACACTCACGAAAAATGAATAATAGTTAAAAAGTTAATCACGAAAAGAGAAAGCTATGGATCTTACCCAACTGCGTATGTTCTGCCATGTGGCGGAAACCGGCTCCGTCAGCCGCGCCGCTGAGCTTTTGCACCGCGTGCCGTCAAACCTGACCACCCGCCTGCGCCAGCTTGAGCAAGAGCTGGGGGCCGATCTGTTCATCCGTGAAAAACAGCGCCTGCGCCTGTCACCGACCGGCCATAACTTTCTCTGCTACGCCCAGCGCATCCTGGCGCTGAGCGAAGAGGCAATGAATATGGCCCACTCCGGCGAGCCAGCCGGCAACTTTGCCCTTGGCTCGATGGAAAGTACCGCCGCCACGCGCTTGCCCAGCCTGCTGGCGGCCTATCACCAGCGCTTCCCGCAGGTGTCGCTTTCGCTCACCACCGGCACCTCCGGCGAAATCACGGAACAGGTGCGCACCGGCACACTGGCGGCGGCTCTGGTCGACGGCCCGCACCAACATGACGAACTCAACGGCTGCGTCGCCTTCAGCGAACATTTAGTGGTGATCTCCAGTTTGGATCACCCGCCAATCCACAGTGCGCAAGACGCCACTGGCGAAACGCTGTTTGCCTTCCGCTCCAGTTGTTCCTACCGGCTGCGGCTGGAATCCTGGTTCAGGCAGGATGGCGCGCTGCCGGGGCCGATCATGGAAATCCAGTCCTACCACGCCATGCTGGCCTGCGTTGCCAGCGGTGCCGGGCTGGCGATGATCCCCCACTCCGTGCTCAGCCTGCTGCCTGGCCATGAACGGGTTTTAGTGCATACCCTGCCGGCGGAAATTGCCGAAACGGCAACCTGGCTGCTGTGGCGCCGCGATGCATTCGGCCCAAGCGTGCGCGAATTAAAACAGCTGATTATCGAACAGAACGAAACCGTGCCGGGCGGTACGGACGACATTGAACAACCCGAACCGGCCTGAGTAACAAGGCCGGCAATACGCAGGGCGTCAGTACGCTGAGCCCATTCACCTGCAAGTACCACGTTTATACCCACGAGGAGAGTATAATGGAGATGATCAAAACCCGCGCTGCGGTGGCCTGGGGCCCCAACCAGCCGCTGAAGATCGAAGAAGTCGAGCTGATGCCGCCGCAAAAAGGCGAAGTGCTGGTGCGGATCGTCGCCAGCGGCGTATGCCACACCGACGCCTACACCCTTTCCGGCAAAGATCCTGAAGGCGTGTTCCCGGCGATCCTCGGCCATGAAGGCGGCGGCGTCGTTGAAGCCGTCGGTGAAGGGGTAACCAGCGTCGCCGTCGGCGATCATGTGATCCCGCTCTACACCCCAGAATGCGGCGAGTGTAAATTCTGTAAATCCGGTAAAACCAACCTGTGCCAGGCCATCCGCGCAACACAGGGCAAAGGCCTGATGCCGGACGGCACCACCCGTTTCTTCAAGGACGGCCAGCCGATTTTCCACTATATGGGCACCTCCACCTTCTCGGAATACACCGTCGTGCCGGAAATCTCGTTGGCGAAAATCAGCAAAGAAGCCCCGCTGGAAGAGGTGTGCCTGCTGGGCTGCGGCGTCACCACCGGGATGGGCGCCGTGCTGAATACCGCCAAAGTGAAGGCTGGCGATAGCGTGGCGATCTTCGGTTTGGGCGGTATCGGCCTTTCCGCCATTATCGGCGCGCAAATGGCCGGCGCGGGCCGCATTATCGGTATTGATATCAATACCAGTAAGTTCGATCTGGCGCGCAAACTGGGCGCCACCGATCTGATCAACCCGAAAGACTACGACAAACCGATCCAGGAAGTGATTGTCGAACTGACCGACGGCGGCGTTGATTTCTCTTTTGAGTGCATCGGCAACGTCAATGTGATGCGTTCCGCGTTGGAATGCTGCCACAAAGGCTGGGGCGAATCGGTGATTATCGGCGTCGCCGGCGCCGGGGAAGAGATCGCCACCCGCCCATTCCAACTGGTGACCGGCCGGGTGTGGCGCGGTTCTGCCTTCGGCGGCGTGAAGGGCCGTTCACAGCTGCCGGGCATCGTACAGCGCTATCTGGATGGCGAATTCGCCCTCAACGACTTCATTACCCACACCATGGGGCTGGAGCAGATAAACGAAGCGTTCGATTTGATGCATGAAGGCAAATCGATCCGCTCTGTCATCCATTTCGGCAACTGATTAGGGGGCAGACAGATGAGTGCGTCACCTGAGCTTCTCGAAGAGCACCGTATGTTCGGCGGCTGGCAGCAACGCTATCGCCATGCGGCGCAGAGCCTGAATTGCACCATGACTTTCAGCATCTATCTGCCACCGCCGCGCGATGAAAACCCGCCGCCGGTGCTGTACTGGCTGTCGGGGCTGACCTGCAACGATGAGAACTTTACGCTGAAAGCGGGCGCCCAGCGCATCGCCGCCGAATTGGGCATCATCCTGGTGATGCCCGATACCAGCCCGCGCGGCGACGATGTGCCTAACGATGCCGGCTACGATCTGGGCCAGGGCGCCGGGTTTTACCTGAACGCCACCCAGGCGCCGTGGAACCAGCATTATCGCATGTATGATTACCTCAGCAGCGAACTGCCGGCGTTGATCGGCCAGCATTTCAGCATCGCCGAACGTCAGTCGATTTTTGGCCATTCGATGGGCGGCCACGGCGCGCTGATGTTGGCGCTGCGTAACCCACAGCGCTACCGTTCGGTTTCCGCCTTTGCCCCTATCGTCAACCCCTGCCAGGTGCCCTGGGGGCGTAAAGCCTTCGCCGCCTATTTGGGCGATGACGAAAGCCAGTGGCTGCAGTACGACAGTTGCCACCTGTTGGCTAACGGCCAGGAAAAACTGCCGGTGCTGGTGGATCAGGGCGATAGCGATCAGTTCCTGGCCGATCAGCTACAGCCGGCCAAACTGGCTGAAATTGCGCGCCAGCACGACTGGCCGCTGACGCTGCGTATCCAGCCCGGTTACGATCACAGCTACTTTTTTATCGCCAGCTTCATCGAAGACCACCTGCGTTTTCACGCCGAACACCTGTTCCGCTAATCCCTCCGGGCGCCGCTGACGGCGCCCTTTTTCACAGTTTTTAATGCTAAAAGAAACGGTTTAACACCAGATTAAAAACTGGAAAACTCGCTGTGGTTAACTAACCTTAACTCTTGAACGCCATTAATTGAGCAAAAAGGAGTGGTCGCTATGGCACATCAAGATCAGTACACCTTTCAGAATCCACTCACCCAGTACAAACACAACGCCTACCCGAAACAATACCAACCTGCCCCCGGCATTTCCGCCGACATGCAGCCGAAGCCGGATTGCGGCGAGCAAACCTATCGCGGCACGGGCCGCCTGAAGGGGCGCAAAGCGTTGGTGACCGGTGCGGATTCCGGCATCGGCCGGGCGGCGGCGATTGCCTATGCCCGCGAAGGCGCGGACGTGGCGCTGTCTTATCTGCCCGCAGAGCAAAAAGACGCTGAAGAGGTGGCGAAACTGGTGGAAGCCGCAGGCCAGAAGGCGGTGCTGCTACCGGGTGACATCAGTGAAGAACACTTTTGCCAACGGTTGGTGGAGCAGGCGCAGCAACAATTGGGCGGCCTGGATATCTTGGCGTTGGTGGCCGGCAAGCAGGTAGCGGTGGAAAACATCGCCGATCTCAGCAGCGAGCAGTTTCGTAAAACCTTCGAAACCAATGTGTTCGCGCTGTTTTGGATCAGCAAATTCGCGCTGCCCCATCTGCCGGCCGGCGCCAGCATTATTACCACGTCATCCATCCAGGCTTACCAGCCAAGCGGCTTCCTGTTGGATTACGCCGCCACCAAAAGCGCGATCATTGCCTACAGCCGCGCGCTGGCGCAACAGGTAGCGGAAAAAGGCATTCGGGTTAACGTGGTTGCGCCGGGGCCGGTATGGACGCCGCTGCAGATTTGCGGCGGGCAGTTGGCCGACAATATTCCGGGCTTCGGCAGCGACATGCCGCTCAAACGCGCCGGCCAACCCGCAGAGCTGGGGCCGCTGTATGTGTTCCTGGCTTCGCAGGAATCAAGCTATATCAGCGCAGAAGTGTTCGGCGTCACCGGCGGCAAGCCGCTGTCTTAATTCCCCCCTCACCCCAACCCTCTCCCGCCGGGAGAGGGAGCTGATAGTGCCCATATTTAATATATGCCGACTGAAACTCGCTATTTCTCATCCACCCCCCATAGGAAAACACCCCGACCAGCCATCGACAGCGGGCGGTTCCCTCTCCCTGTGGGAGAGGGCTAGGGTGAGGGGCAGCTACCCCTTCAGCTTCGGATCCAGCGCATCGCGCAACCCATCGCCCAGCAGATTAAACGCCAGCACGGTAAAAAATATCGCCAGGCAAGGGAAAAGCGCCACGTGCGGCGCCATCACCATATCGGCACGGGCGTCATTAAGCATCGCCCCCCATTCCGGCGTTGGCGGCTGCGCCCCCAGGCCAAGAAACGACAGGCTGGCCGCGGCGATAATCGAGGTGCCGATCCGCATGGTGAAATACACCACAACCGAGGAAATGGTGCCCGGCAGAATATGCCGCAAGATGATGGTCGAATCCGCCGCGCCAATGCTGCGTGCCGATTCAATATAGGTTTGATGCTTCAACACCAGCGTATTGCCGCGCACCAGGCGCGCAAACGCCGGGATGCTGAAAATCGCCACGGCCACCACCACGTTGGCCATACCGCTGCCCATAATCGCCACCACGCCGATGGCCAACAGAATACCGGGGAACGCGAACAGCACATCGCTAACCCGCATCACAATACGATCCCACCAGCCTTCGTAGTAACCAGCCAGCAGCCCCAGCACGGTGCCGATGGCGCCGCCAGCCAGCACGGAAAATACGCCAGCCAGCAGGGAAATACGTGTGCCCATCAGGATACGGCTGAAAATATCGCGCCCCAGTGAATCAACGCCCAGCCAGTGCACCAGCGAAGGCCCCTGGTTCAGGCGATCGTAATCAAAGTAGTTTTCGGCGTCGTAAGGCGCCAGATACGGAGCAAACACCGCCACCAACAGCAGCAACAAGACAAAGACGCCGGCGACCATCGCCACGTGCTGGCGGCGAAAGCGGCGCCAAAACTCGTGCCACGGCGTGCGCACTGCGTTTGGGTCGATCTGCGGCATCGCCTTGAGTGCGGCGTTTCTGCGCCAATTGATCATGCAGCGCCCCTATTTATAGCGAATGGATGGGTTAATCGCTGCATACAGCATATCCACCAACAGGTTAATCAAAATAAATTCCAGCGAAAACAACAGCACTTCCGCCTGAATCACCGGGTAGTCGCGCATTTCCACTGAATCCACCAGCAAACGCCCCAACCCCGGCCAGTTAAACACTTTTTCCACCACGATCGAACCGCCCAGCAGGAAACCGAATTGCAGCCCCATCATGGTCACTACCGGGATCATGGCGTTGCGCAGCCCATGCTTAAGCAGCACCCGGGTTTCACGCACGCCTTTGGCCCGCGCGGTGCGCATGTAGTCTTCCTGCATCACGTCGATGAACGAAGCGCGGGTAAAGCGCGCCATCACCGCCGCCACCGCGGCCCCCAGGGTAATGGAAGGCAGAATGTAGTGCTGCCAGGTATCTGCTCCCACCGTCGGCAGCCAGCCCAAATTAACCGAGAAGATCTGCATCAACAGCATCCCCAGCGCAAAGGCCGGGAAGGAAATGCCGGATACCGCCAGCGTCATGCCGATACGATCCGGCCAGCGGTTGCGCCATACGGCGGAGGCAATGCCAATCGCCATCCCAAAGATAACCGCCCACACCATGCTGGTTACCGTCAGCCACAGGGTGGGCATAAAACGCGTGGCGATCTCTTCACTCACCGGGCGCCGGGAAACAATAGAGGTGCCGAAATCGCCCTGCAACACGTTGGCAAAATAGTGGATAAATTGCATCGGCAAAGGTTTGTCCAACCCCAACTCCTGGCGCACCAGGTTGATAACGGCCTCATCGGCCTCCGGCCCGGCGGCCAGGCGCGCCGGATCGCCCGGTAGCAGGTGGACAAACAGAAACACCAGCACCGCCACGATAAGTAGCGTTGGGATAAGCCCGAGCAAGCGTTTAAGAAAATAATTAAGCATAGGCTCCCTCACCCCAACCCTCTCCCAAGGGGAGAGGGAGCAACGGATGATTGTTTGTACATACGGTGGTATTCCCTCACCTCAACCCTCTCCCAATGGGAGAGGGCGCGACGGATGATTGTTTGCGCATACGGTGGTATTCCCTCACCCGCCCTTTGCCTGCTGGAGAGGGCGCGTACACAGCGCGTTACTGCAGATCGGCGTTTTCAAAGCTGAACGACGTATCCGGCATCACATAGAAGCCGCTTAACTGTTTGTTATTGGCCGACAGCAGGCGCTCGGTCGCCAGGAAAATCCACGGCGCATCGGCCCAGATGTGATCCTGCGCATCTTTATAAAGCTTCTGTTTCTCGGCACGATCGGTGGTCGCCAACGCGGCGGCCAGGTCTTTATCCACCTGCGGGTTGCTGTAGAACGCAGTGTTGAACTGCTTAGGCGGCGCAGACTGGGTGGCGAACAGCGGGGTGAGCGCCCAATCGGCTTCACCGGTTGAGGCCGACCAGCCGGTATAGAACATGCGCACGCCGGTGTCCTTCACGCCCACGCTTTCCACCTGGGCGGCGCGCTGGCCGGCATCCATAGCGGTCACGGTGGTTTTCACCCCAACCTGCGCCAGCTGTTGCTGGGCAAACTGCAGCACTTTTTGCGCGGTGCTGTGGTTATGCGAAGACCACAGCGTGGTGGTGAAGCCGTTCGGATAGCCGGCTTCTTTCAGCAGTTCGCGCGCTTTAACCGGATCGTAAGGCCACGGTTTGTAGCTGGCGGCGAAGTCAATCGCTGGTGGCAGAGGGCCTTCCGCCGGCACGGCATAGCCGGCAAAGGCGACCTTGATCAGCGCGTCTTTATTGATGGCGTAGTTCAGCGCCTGGCGCACCTTCAGGTTATCGAAAGGCTTCTGGGTCACGTTCATGCTGATGTAACGTTGCAGAATCGAAGGGGCGGCAACCACGTTCAGCTTGCTGTTTTTCTCCAGGATCCCTGCCTGCTCGTAAGGGATCGGGAAAGCGAACGTGGCTTCGCCGGTTTGCAGCATCGCGGCACGGGTATTGTTGTCGACGACCGGGCGCCAGGTGATGCTGTCGAGCTTCGGCAGCCCCGCTTTCCAGTAGCCGTCAAACTTCTTCACTTTAACAAAATCGGTCTGATTCCAGGTCTCAAACAGGTAAGGCCCGGTGCCCACCGGGTGGAAGCCGATGTCATTGCCGTATTTTTGCAACGCGGCGGGTGAAATAATCGCCGCCGCCGGGTGGGCCAGGTTGTTGATAAACGCAGAGAACGGCGCTTTCAGCACGATATTCACCGTTGTCGCATCCACCACCTCGGTTTTATCGATCATCTTGAACAGGTTGTAGCGCTTCAGGTGGTTATCCGGGTTGCTGGCGCGATCCAGGTTCACCTTCACCGCCGCGGCGTTGAAATCGGTGCCGTCATGGAACTTGATCCCCGGGTGCAGCTTGACGGTATACGTCAACCCGTCGCCGCTGACCGTATAGCTGTCGGCCAGCATGTTCACCACCTTCATATCCTTATCAAAGCCGAACAACCCCTGATAGAACGATTTGGCCACCGTCTGGGATAGCGTGTCGTTGGCGTTGTAAGGATCCAGCGTGGTGAAGTTCGATGCCACGGCGATCACGGCGTCTTTCGCCGCCCAGGCGGGGCCTGATGCCGCCGCCAACAGCACGGCAGCGACTAACGCATTACGTTTGAATGTGTGTCGAATCATGTTGCTTTCTCTCCTGATAAAGGCACAGCCTGCCTGGCACCGGCAATGGGGTGGCGGGCCACAAAGTGCCCCGGCCCAACTAGCACCAACGGTGCGGTTACGGGTTCATCCCCCAGCGCGCGGATTGGGCTGGGTATTTCATCGACCAACAGCGGCGGTCGCTGGCGGGCCAGCCGCGGATCGGCTATCGGTACCGCCGCCATCAGCTTGCGCGTATAGGGGTGTTGCGGGTTTTCAAATACCGCGCGGCGCGGGCCGATCTCGACAATCTGGCCCAGATACATAACCGCCACCCGGTGACAAATACGCTCAACCACCGCCATATCATGGGAAATAAACAGAAAGGCGATGCCGAACTCCCGCTGCAAATCCAACAGCAGATTGACGATCTGCGCCTGAATGGAAACGTCCAGCGCCGAGACCGATTCATCGGCAATCACCACTTTCGGGTTCAGCGCCAGCGCCCGCGCGATGCAAATACGCTGGCGCTGGCCGCCGGAAAACTCATGCGGATAGCGGCGCGCATGCTCCGGCCGTAGCCCCACGCGCTCCAGCAGCCAGGCCACCCGTTTTTCCGCCGCCGCGCCGCGGGCCACGTTGTGCACCAGCAGCGGTTCCATGATCGAAAACCCCACGGTCAGACGCGGATCGAGCGCGGCGAACGGATCCTGAAAAATAAACTGAATATCACGCCGCAGATGCTGTAACGCGGCGCCTTTGAGCTGATTGATGGTCTGGCCGTTGAAGGTGATGGTGCCGTGCTGGCTGTCCACCAGCTTCAGCAGCGAGCGCCCGGTGGTGGATTTGCCGCAGCCCGACTCCCCCACCAGCCCCAGCGTTTCACCCGGGTAAAGATCGAAACTGACGTTTTCCACCGCGTGCACGCGCCGTGTAACGCGGTTCAGGATGCCGCTGCGCACATCAAAACGCGTCACCAAATCGCGCACCCGCAGCACCGGCTCACTGCCTGGCGGCACGGTATCCTGCGGTTGGCCGGAGTCTGAACCGTTCGCTAACGGGAACTTGGCCGGGAAATCCTTGCCGGCCATGGCGCCAAGCTTGGGGACCGCTGCCAACAGTGCGCGCGTATAAGGCTGCTGCGGCGCGGAAAACAGCGGCACGGCTCGCCCTTCCTCTACTTTTTCGCCCTGGTGCATCACCAGCACCCGATCGGCGATTTCCGCCACAACCCCCATATCGTGGGTGACGAAAATCACCCCCATTTGCATTTCCAACTGCAACTCATCAATCAACTGCAAAATTTGCGCTTGAATGGTCACGTCCAGCGCGGTGGTCGGCTCATCGGCGATCAGCAACGCCGGTTTGCACGACAGGGCGATGGCGATCATCACCCGCTGGCGCATACCGCCGGAGAGCTGGTGCGGGTAACTGTTCAGGATGTTTTTCGCTTCGGGAATACGCACCCGTTCCAGCATGTGCAGGGCTTCACGCCGCGCGCGCGCGTGGTCCATCCCCTGATGCAGCCGCAAGGATTCGGCAATCTGCTCGCCCACCGGGAACACCGGGTTAAGCGACATCATCGGCTCCTGAAAAATCATCGCCATGTCGGCACCGCGTATATGGCGCAACGTGCCTTGTTCGGCCTGCGCCAGATCCAGCACATCGCCATTACGGCGGCGGAACAGCATGCTGCCGCCCGGGGCGATCTGCCCGTTTGCCGCCAACAGGCGCATCAGCGCCAGCGACGTCACCGATTTCCCCGAACCGGACTCCCCGACGATCGCCAGCGTTTCGCCGCGGTCAACGTCAAAGGAAAGCCGGCGCACCGCCGCAACGCTGCCCTCTTCGCTGGCGAAATTCACGCTCAAATCACGCACGGAAAGCACGCGCTGGCCTGGCAGGCCCCACTCACGTTCGGCGGCGGGCGAGGAGGTATGTATCATCATAAGCGGTAAATACCCACCGTCGGGGCATCCCCCACATAGCCAAAGCCGCGATACATGCCTTCGCTGTTGAACGGCAGCGCCAGATTGCCGAAGCGATCGATAGCAATCAGGCCGCCGATGCCGCCAAGCGCCGGCAGTTTTTCCATCACCACCCGCTCTGTCGCCTGTTGCAGGCTTAGCCCGGCATAGTCGATCAGCGCGGAAACATCGTGGGCAACCACACCGCGCATGAAGGCTTCGCCGGTGCCGGTGCAGGAAACCGCCACCGTGGCGTTATTGGCATAGCAGCCGGCGCCCACGATCGGCGTATCGCCAATCCGCCCGGGCTGTTTGTTGGTCATCCCGCCGGTGGAGGTGGCCGCCGCCAGGTTGCCGAGCGCGTCCAGCGCCACGGCGCCCACGGTGCCGAATTTGTTGTTGGGATCGAGGGGGGCATCGTTTAACGTGCCGCTATCGTGATCGAGCAACACCCGCCCCTGTTCAGCCTGGGCCTGGTGCAGTTGTTCAAAACGCGCCTGGGTGAAAAAGAAATCGGCATCAACCATTTCCAGGCCGTGCGTGGCGGCAAACTTCTCGGCCCCTTCGCCGGCGAACATCAGATGCTGGCTGTTTTCCAGCACCGCGCGCGCCGCCAACACCGGATTGCGGATGCGGCTAACGCCGGCAACGGCGCCGGCCTCGCAGGTGCGCCCATCCATGATGCAGGCATCCAGCTCATGGGTGCCCTGATGGGTAAACACCGAGCCCACCCCGGCATTGAACAACGGGCACTCTTCCAGCAGCCTGACCGCTTCCGTGACCGCATCCAACGCACTGCCGCCACCGGCCAGGATCGCCTGCCCGGCGGCGACAACATCGTACAACGCCTGGATATAGACCTGTTCTTTTTCCGCATTCATCACTGCACGGGTAATTGCGCCCGCGCCGCCATGAATGGCAATCACCGGTTTGCTCATGATTTATCACACCCTGAATGAGGTTGCGTGCGCCAAGGGATAGGCACCGCCTCGTTTTATCGTTACCACCCCTGCGTGGCCGATAATTATTATTTCGTCTTTTTTGACTATATTTAGCATGGCAAACGATGTAAAGCATAAAGTCCCTTGCCGTTATTCCCTAAGGTTCATTTAGATTAATTTGTTCCTCCAAATAGCTTAAGCTAATAAAAACAAATCGTTATGATTATCTTTGCCATAGGGGAAGCATTATCGTTTTTTTTGGCTAATTTGCATGGTTTGCCGGCATGTAAATAATACGCCGGGCGGCAACAGATGCAGATAAAATATTACCGCTCCGGTATCTCACCGATATACCTGCTTCGCAATAATACCCTACACTCCGCCATGTTAAGGGAATGGCCTTAATCGGCTTGCACGGCACTGCGGCGCCCAGCGCCCGGGAGTAATACTTTTGGTGGCATTCTCCCCCCCGGCGTTATCTGCCATAATAACGCCAACTTTGCCGCACTGTGTCAGCGGCCAGATAACGGAGTTCCCCCTATGGATTACTGCCCTACTTCCGGCTTGCTTTCCCTTGAGCAGGCGCTGCAGAACATGCTTTCCCAAATTTCGCCCCTGCAGGAAACGGAAACCCTTCCACTGGCTGCCGCGGTGGGCCGCATTACCGCACAACCCGTGATCTCGCCCATCAACGTGCCCCCGTTCGCCAACTCGGCGATGGATGGTTACGCCGTGCGCCTGCATGAATTACACGCGCAGGCGCCGTTGTCGGTAGCCGGCAAGGCCTTTGCCGGCGCCCCGTTTAATGCCCCATGGCCGGCCAACAGTTGCGTGCGTATTATGACCGGCGCGCCGCTCCCTGCGGGCACCGAAGCGGTGATCATGCAAGAGCAGGCGGAAGTCAGCGATGCCGGCGTGCGGTTCATCGGCCAAGCGGTGGCTGGGCAAAATATCCGCCTGGCCGGCGAAGACATTCAGCAAGGGGCGCAGGTGCTGCCCGCCGGGGTGAAGCTGGGCGTGGCCCATCTGCCGCTGCTGGCTTCGCTGGGGGTAGCGGCGGTTCCGGTGACGCGTAAGCTGAAAGTGGCCGTGTTTTCCACTGGCAACGAGCTGGTGCCGGTGGGCCAACCGTTGCAGGCCGGGCAAATCTACGATACCAACCGCTTTGCGGTGCGCCTGATGCTGGAGCAAATGGGCTGTGAGGTGCTGGATCTGGGCATTATCCGTGACGATCAGGCCGCGCTGCGCAGCGCGTTTATTGAAGCCGATCGCAACGCCGATGTGGTGATCAGCAGCGGCGGCGTTTCCGTTGGCGAAGCCGACTACACCAAACAGATGTTGGATGAACTGGGCGAAGTGGGGTTTTGGAAACTGGCCATCAAGCCGGGCAAACCCTTCGCCTTTGGCAAGCTGCAACACGCCTGGTTCTGCGGCCTGCCGGGCAACCCGGTTTCCGCCGTGCTGACGTTTTATCAACTGGTACAGCCGCTGCTGGCCGCGCTGGCCAGCCATAGCGAATGGCGTTTGCCGCCGCGCATGCGCGCCCGGGTAATCACGCCGCTGAAGAAAACGCCGGGCCGCCTGGATTTCCAACGCGGCGTGTACCAAACCAATGCCGAGGGTGAACTGGAAGTGAGCACCACCGGCCACCAGGGCTCGCACGTGTTCAGCTCCTATAGCCTGGCCAACTGTTTTATCGTGCTGGAACGCGAACGCGGCTCGGTGGCGGCGGGTGAGACGGTGGAGATCGAGCCATTTAACGCCCTGCTAAGGAGCTGACCATGTTGCCGGAATTAACCGATGCAGAAGCGCTGCGCTATAACCGCCAGATCGTGCTGCGCGGCTTTGATTTCGACGGCCAGGAAAAGCTGAAGGTGGCGCATGTGCTGGTGATCGGCCTGGGCGGCCTGGGCTGCGCGGCGGCGCCCTATCTGGCTGCCGCGGGCGTCGGGCAACTGACGCTGGTTGATTTCGATACCGTCTCGCTTTCCAATCTGCAGCGCCAGATCCTGCACCGCGATGCGCGCATCGGTATGGCGAAAGTCGCCTCCGCCCGCCTGGAGCTGGCGGCCATCAATCCCCATATTCGCATTAATGCCGTCGACCACTATTTGGATGATGATGACCTGGCGGCGCTGATTGATGATTGCCATGTGGTGCTGGACTGCACCGATAACGTCGCCGCGCGCGAGCAGCTTAATCGGCTGTGCCACCGGCTGCGCACGCCGTTGGTTTCCGGCGCGGCAATCCGTATGGAGGGGCAGATCAGCGTCTTTACTTATCAGCCCGGCACGCCCTGCTACCATTGCCTAAGCCGGCTGTTTGGCGAAAATGCCCTCACCTGCGTTGAAGCCGGCGTGATGGCGCCGTTAGTCGGCATCGTCGGCTCGCTGCAGGCCATGGAAGCCATTAAACTATTGACGAACTACGGTGAGGTACTGGTTGGCAGGCTGTTGATGATTGATGCCATTACCATGCAGTTTCGCGAGATCACGCTGCCAAGGAATCCACAGTGCGAGGTGTGCGGGGGGGAATTCCCCTCACCCTAACCCTCTCCCAAAGGGAGAGGGGACCGTCCTGCGTTGTCAGCCAGATACGAGTCAAATTGTGGGAGAGGGAATTGTCCAGCGTAGTTAGCCAGAAAGAAAACATAACCTGCTCAGCAGGTAGGTTAGGCAGCCAACACATCCGTTCGCGCCAGACGATATTTAGTCACACTCCCCACCGTCCTGCGTTGTCAGCCAGATACGCGTTAAATATGTAGGCAAAGAGACTACCTAGCGCAGTTAGCCAAATAGATGGGCAAAGAAACATAACCTGCTCAGCAGGTAGGTTAGGCAGCCAACACCCCCGTTCACGCCAGACGATGTTTAGTCACATACCCCACCAACAACGCCGGGCTGCTCCCTCTCCCTATGGGAGAGGGTTGGGGTGAGGGAGAACTTACACAATCCCCTGGCTGCGCAGATAGTCTTCGTAGTTGCCAGTAAAATCAATCACCTTCGCCGGCGTCACTTCCCAAATCCGCGTCGCCAATGAACTGACGAACTCGCGGTCGTGCGAAACGAAGATCAGCGTGCCTTCATACATTTCCAGCGCCATATTCAGCGACTCAATCGATTCCATATCCAGGTGGTTGGTTGGCTCATCCATCACCAGCACGTTCGGCCGCTGCATCATCAGCTTACCAAATAGCATGCGCCCCTTCTCGCCACCGGAAAGCACCTTCACTTTCTTCTTGATGTCATCTTGGCTGAATAACAAACGGCCCAGCACGCTGCGCACCGCCTGCTCGTCGTCTTTTTCCTGTTTCCACTGGCTCATCCAGTCGAAAACCGTCAGGGCATCATCAAATTCGTATTCGTGGTCCTGCGCGTAATAGCCAATCTTGGAATTTTCAGACCATTTCACCGTTCCGCTGTCCGGCTGCAGATCCCCCACCAGCGTTTTCAACAGGGTGGATTTACCGATACCGTTGGTGCCGAGCACCGCCACCTTTTCACCCACCTCGACCATCAGGTTCAGCTTGCTGAACAGCGGCCCGTTGTCAAAGCCCTTGCTCAGCGCTTCCACTTCCAGCGCGTTGCGGAACAGCTTTTTGTCCTGTTCGAAACGAATGAACGGGTTTTGACGGCTGGAGGCCTTCACCTCTTCCAACTGGATCTTGTCAATCTGGCGGGCGCGGGAAGTCGCCTGCTTGGATTTGGACGCGTTGGCGCTAAAGCGGCTAACGAACGACTGCAGTTCGGAAATCTGGGCCTTTTTCTTGGCATTATCCGCCAGCAGGCGTTCACGCGCCTGGGTCGCCGCCGTCATGTATTCATCATAGTTGCCCGGATAAATACGCAGCTCGCCGTAGTCCAGATCCGCCATGTGGGTGCACACCATATTCAGGAAGTGGCGGTCGTGCGAAATGATAATCATGGTGCTGTTGCGTTCGTTCAGCACCTGTTCCAGCCAGCGAATGGTGTCGATGTCCAGGTTGTTGGTCGGTTCATCCAGCAGCAGGATTTCAGGATTGGAGAACAGCGCCTGCGCGAGCAACACACGCAGCTTCCAGCCCGGCGCGATTTCGCTCATTGGGCCATAGTGCTGTTCCACCGGAATGCCCACGCCAAGCAGCAGTTCGCCGGCGCGCGCTTCAGCGCTGTAACCGTCCATTTCACCGTATTGCACTTCCAGATCGGCCACTTTGTAGCCGTCTTCTTCGCTCATTTCAGCCAGGCTGTAAATGCGATCGCGCTCTTCCTTTACGGCCCACAGTTCGGTGTGCCCCATGATCACGGTATCGAGCACGCTGTATTGTTCAAACGCGAACTGATCCTGACGCAGTTTACCCAGGCGTTCGTTCGGATCAAGGAACACGTTGCCGGCAGACGGCGCCAAATCGCCACCCAGAATTTTCATAAAGGTCGATTTACCGCAGCCGTTGGCGCCGATCAGGCCATAACGGTTACCGCCGCCAAACTTAACGGAGATATTTTCAAACAGCGGCTTACTGCCAAACTGCATAGTGATGTTGTTGGTACTTAGCACAACGCTCGCTCTTTTATTGGAAAATGTGATTTAGCGCGCATTATGCCATAAAGCCGCCTGGATTTCGTGGGAAGTTTTGGTGGATTTTTGTGCGGCCCAACAGCTTCAGCCCATCCGCCACCCGGTGCCTGGCCAGCAAAATAAATGTAGTGGAAATGAAAACTCATTCTGGTTAATTAATAACCACAATCGCATTTAATATCCCGGTAATTTATAGCTGTAATAAATCACTTTTCCCTTATTTTGCATGTTCGTGGTGCAGGCTAATAGCAATATCGGTTTTTTTAGTTACAAAAGTAGTTTTTAACATTCTTGCAAACAATAATATCCGTCCAGTAAACGTGAACTGCACAATAACCCTTTGGTATTGCCGGTAATCGTCCACTTTTTGTTAAAAACCCTGTTAACCAAAAGGCATTATTACGCTGTTTCGGCAACCTCAGCGGGCAAGCAGTTTTGCTTATTTTCGGGGTAATCCTGATAAATTCTTTCACCTGCATATGAGTAGAATTTACACAACAGAGATTTAGCTTAATGAGAAAATTACTCGTCCTGTTCTTCTGCCTGAACCCGTTTGGCATGGCCCAGCGCGCCATGGCAGAAGAGAACAAAACCGTTGATGTCGTGCTGATCGGCGGCGGTATCATGAGCGCAACGTTGGGCACCTACCTGCGTGAACTGGAGCCGGATTGGACCATCAACATGTACGAACGCCTGGACGGCGTGGCGGAAGAAAGCTCTAACGGCTGGAATAACGCAGGTACAGGCCATTCTGCTTTCAGTGAAATGAACTACACGCCGGAAAGAGCGGACGGCTCTATTGATATCAGCAAAGCAGTTGTGGTTAATGAGTCTTTCGAAATATCCCGCCAGTTCTGGTCATATCAGGTTAAAAATAACGTTCTGCAGGATCCGAAATCTTTTATTAACAACGTGCCGCACATGAGCTTTGTTTGGGGCGAAGACAACGTTAATTATCTGCATAAACGTTATACCGCATTGCAACACAGCACATTATTCCGTGGTATGGAATATTCAGAAGATCCGGAACAAATTAAGCAATGGGCGCCGCTGGTGATGAATGGCCGCGATCCGGCACAGAAAATCGCCGCAACCCGTATGCCTATCGGTACCGATGTCAACTTTGGCGTGATCACTCACCAGTTAGTGAGCTCGCTGACGCAGGACAAGAAATTCTCGCTGAATCTCAGCCATGAAGTGCGCGACATCAAACGCAACCCGGACAACACCTGGGCGGTCACCGTTGCCGATCTGAAACGTGACGGCAAAGAAACCACCGTCAACGCCAAGTTCGTGTTTATCGGCGCCGGCGGCGCTTCACTCAAGCTGCTGCAAAAATCCGGTATCCCGGAAGCCGACGGCTACGGCGGCTTCCCGGTCGGCGGCCAGTTCCTGGTCACCAGCAAGCCGGAAATCGCCAATCAGCACCTGGCGAAAGTGTATGGACTGGCCAGCGTCGGCTCCCCGCCGATGTCGGTGCCGCACCTGGACACCCGTATGTTGGACGGCAAACGCGTGCTGCTGTTTGGGCCGTTCGCCACCTTCTCCGGCAAATTCTTGAAAAATGGTTCGCTGTTTGATCTGGTGAGCTCGATGAACACCTCCAACCTGCTGCCAATCAGCCATGTGGGCATCGATAACTTTGATCTGGTGAAATACCTGGTCGGTCAGTTGATGATGAACGATGACGATCGCTTCGCTGAATTGAAAGAGTACTTCCCAGACGCCAAGCAGCAAGACTGGAGCCTGTGGACCGCCGGGCAACGCGTACAGGTCATCAAAAAAGATGATGCTAAAGGCGGCGTGCTGCAATTCGGCACCGAAGTGGTCAGTTCACAGGACGGTACCATCGCCGCACTGCTGGGCGCATCGCCAGGCGCATCAACCGCGGCGCCGATCATGCTGCACCTGTTGGAAAAAACGTTCAAAGACAAAGTGGCGACGCCAGAATGGCAGAGCAAGCTGAAAGAGATCATTCCGTCCTACGGCCATAAACTGGACGGCGATGTGGAAATGACCAATGAGATCCGCCGCTATACCAGCAGCGTTCTGGGCCTTAACTACATTGAAGTGAAACCGGAAGCCACCGCGCCGCAACAGGCCGCCGCGCAAGAAGCCGCGCAGCCGGCAACCGCACAACAGGCCGCTGTGGTGCAGGAAGCAACGGCAGCTCACTAAAGCCCCGCGCCACGCTACGAAGGCCGCTTAAATGCGGCCTTTTTTTCGCTGCCGGCCACGCATTTCGCGATTTACCCCATTCGGTTAACACTTGCGTAACCTTATTGGCACGCCTATTATCAAAGAACAATCTTGGATAATTAGCTTCAGCAGCGGCGAACAGATGCCGCATCAGCAGGAGAACCGACATAATGGATCGCGCCAGCATCATTCATGACTTACAGGAATGGATCGAAAATCATCTGGATCACCCCCTGTTATTAGATAACGTAGCGGCAAAATCCGGCTATTCCAAGTGGCATTTGCAGCGTATGTTCCGCAGCACCACCGGCCATGCGCTGGGCAGCTATATTCGCGAACGCCGCCTCGCCAGGGCGGCCGTGGCGCTGTGCTCCACCCCACGCCCGATTCTGGATATCGCACTGCAATTCCATTTTGATTCCCAGCCCTCATTCTCGCGCGCATTTAAAAAGCAGTTTGGCAAAACCCCGGCGGCCTATCGGCGCAGTGCATCCAAAGGCCCGGAAGAAAACCGCACGCAGCATATCGCACAGCTATGCTGCAAAGCATTCCATCACGAATCTTCTACCCCTTATCAGCGCTATACCGATGGGCTGAAAAAAAACAAGAATTGTGGGGATGGATGGAAAAGCGCACATAAAACGCCCCCGTTAAAGCCGTTCAATTGTGCGAAGCACGTGGTACAGGAGGCGGAGTGACCAAGCAGGCAGTAGTGTCAAAAAGCCAATGGCGCCCTCATCCATTGGCTTTGCATCGTCAATATTAGTTGTATTCCAGTGTGAAGGTCGTAATGGCTTTGATCGCCCCGCCTGTAACCTTTGACCCGGTTTGGTAATAACGCGCCTTTAAGGGCAAGGTAAGCGTATTCGTCTGGTTAGCAATGGTTTTCCCGGCATAGACAGAGCTTCCACTGTTAATCGGGGTTGAGTCATTACCATTGAGCAACTGCACTGATACCCCGGAGGCAGCATTACTATCTTGCAACGATCTCAGCACGCCCGAGGCATTGGAAGCATCCGCCGTATAATCAAAACGGACATTAACCAGGCCATCGCCGCTTCCCCCGGTCAAATACTCTGTTCCACTGCCACCGACGCAGTTGATATTGATCGAGAAATCCTGTTCAGCCGCGGTACTGCCCACGCCGGTAAACACCGAAGAAGGCACCGTAGACAAATTCACCACTTTGTCTTTGGAGCCGGTATCTACTGAACATGACGAGGTCACAATAGTAATGCCATCACCCACAACATGTGAAATCAGAATCGGCCGGGAAGGCCCGGTGCTGTCCGCATAATAGGTGGAGTATTGCCCCGGTGCCAATGTGCCCGTACCGGTTTGCTCCGCAATTTTGATGATCTCGACCACAAAGTAACCTTCCGCCAGATATGCAGCACCTGAAACAGTCAGATCATGTGGATAATACTTCCCCATACTGGAACCGATCTGGCGATACAAACGAATCCCAACGCCCGGCACATTTGTCGTCCAGATATTACTGCTCAGTGAACTTGCTGCCCCTTGCAGAATACGGCCATACATAGTGCTGCTTCCCGAACAGGTTATGCTCGTACTTCTGGCAATATCAAATTTACCAGTAGCCAACACGTCCCCGACATTGTCATAGGGAGTGATGAGCACACGCCCAACATTCATAATGATATCTTGGGGATTGGTTGTCGTGACCCGGCATTGCGCATAGGCCAATTTCCCCAGGGACATCAAAGCCAGAAACAATGTAATGTATTTCAAACAATTGCTGGCATAACCATATAGGCTTTTAGCACTCATCATTTGCAGCTCGCTTCAATAATTTCATAATCGGTACCGTTGTTTAGCGTGGCGTGATAGTTCACCGAACACTGCTGCGTCGGCTGCGTTCCCCACTTCACCTGCAACAGCCCTTGTTTTGCTTCGGTCCGCAGGTAAATACGGCTACCCTGCCCCACGATACCCACCACCTGATTACGGGTATCCAGCACTTCGGCGCCAAACGGCAACGACGAACCATCCGGCCCTTGCGCATGAATGATCAGCGCCTGCCCTTTGGTGGTTTTGAACGACAATTTGGCAATCGCGCCGGCATAAGGCGCTACCTGCTGGCTGCTGCTTTCCAATTCCACGCTGTGCGACATGCCGTTGGGATCCAGCGTGACGTTGGTCATCCGGTAAGGTGAAACATAAGGCACCACCGCATAGCCGCGATCGTCGATACGCACGCCCGGCGAGTTGGTGACCGATGCGCCGGCGGCATCCGGCGCTTCAATCAGCACCATGGTTTGGCCGCGCTGCGGCGTCATGGTAACGCCGCCGCTATGGGCGATGATGCTGCCATAAGCACCCAGCGAAGCCTGACGGTAATCTTTGCCGTAGCTGTAGGCGCCGTTCAGCGTTGAGAAACGGCTACGGTATTCACCACTCACGCTGCCGTTGGTGCTGCCGTTGCGATCGTTGGCCAACGCCGCGCTGTAGCTGATGTTGTTATCCTCGCCGGTGGAGGCGTTAATGCCGACACGGCTGCTGTCATAGCCACGATCGCTGTAGCCCAGCGAACTATTCATGCTCAACGACTGCGAACCGACGGTAAACGGAATCGAAAGCGTCAGGTAATAGCGCGTATCGTTACGGTTATAGGCGTCGGTGGTGCGCATGGCCGATAAGCCGTAGGTCACGCGGCCATAATAGTTGTTGTAACCCACCTGATACTGCTTGGTGGTGCCGCCGTGGTTCCAGTAATCCCGCACCGAACCGGTGATATACAGGGAGCCAAGACCGTTACCCAGGCCCTGGTTCAATGTCAGTTGGTACTCGCTGCGCTGGCGGTTCACAGCATCGGTGCTCAACCCTTTGCGCTCATAATCACGGGAAAACACCGCGTCGCGAAGCGACAGATAGCCGGACGTCGAGTAGCGATAGGCCGCAATCGTGAAGTTGGTATTGGTTTCCGTCATCAGCTTGCTGTAGCTGAGCTTAAAGCTTTGGCCGGATTGATTGCCTTGTTTCAGGCGGGTGTTGGCCTGGGTCACATCCAGTGCAAAAGCCCCGACCGGCGTAGCTACCGCGCTACCGACCAGAAACGCACTATAGCCGTCGCTGAAGCTGGTACCGGTGTAACCGGTGATAATATTGGTAAAGCCGCGTTGATAGGTGGCCTGGAACATTTCCGGCTCTTTGCTCAGGCTCTCATCGCGCACCTTACCCGCCGTTAGGGCGTAACGTTGAATCCCCGGGCGCAGCATTTGCGCCACCGAGGCATAAGGCACGCTGAATTGCCGCTTGCTGCCATCGGCCTCATTGATCGTGACATTAAGATCGCCGCCATAGCCGGTGGGGTAAAGATCGTTAATCACGAACTCGCCCGGCGCCACGGTAGTTTGGTAGATAAGCTGGTTATTCTGGCGGATCTCCACCAGGGCGTTGGTTTGCGCGACGCCGCGCACCACCGGCGCATAGCCGTTAAGCGAATCGGGCAACATGCGGTCGTCCGTCGCCAACTGCGCGCCGCGAAAACCGATCGAATCAAAGAAATCGCCGCTGGTATAGCTATCCCCCAAGGTCAACATGCCCTGCACCGCCGGAATGCCGCGTTGGGCATAAGTCGCCGTGTTCTGGAAATGCGAACTGGCGTCGCTGCGCCAGGTAGCGTTGGAATCATGGCGCAATTGCCAGCCGGCCAGATTAAACCCGGCGTTCATGGTCAGATACGCGTTGTTGGTATCCGTCTTGCCGCCCATGTTCGAACTGTGGGTGTTGAAGGCGTTGAAATTGTATGACAGAAAACCGGCGGTAATACCGCGATCCCAAAAGCGCGGATCCACATAACCGCGCGCGCTGCGGCGCAGCGCTGCCTGCGGCACGCTGACATCCATACGCAAGGTGCTGGTGTCCAAACGGTAGCTGGCTTCCGGCACCCACTGCCCGAGCGGTTTACAGGTTTCCGGCGTTATCGCGGCATCGCTGCCGAACTTGGCGCTATCGATGCCAAACTCATCGAGCGACAACAGCGTAAAGCAGGTATCCGCACTGCTTTTCCCTGGGATATTTTTAAACTCAATGTTCTTTTTACCCTTCCATTCGCCATTAACATAAACGTCCAGCGAATATTTCCCGGCTAAAATCGGGTTGCCATCGCGAAAGCGAGAAAGATCGACCCCCTGTGCCTGGCCGACTAAAAAATTGCTGTTGAAAGTGGCTTCGATCGGCGCGGTTTCCTGCGCGGGCTCCGTTGCCGCCATCGCGACCACCGGCAATGCCAGGAAAGCCACGCCGCCCGTCAGCCAAAAAAGGGATGTATAGCTAAAAAGTGCCGATTTTATCGCGGCTGAGATAGGTAACTCTTTCATATCCATGAATCCTTTACCAAATTGCGCTCCCCCCGCCGACAGCCTGTTCTCCGGGGCCTGAAGCCTCTTCCAAAGGTTATTTCTGGTTATTTTTACTGCGAGTCACCCGGCCGCCGTAATCATTGATGGTGGTGAATTGGATATCCGCTATGCGTGCGCTATCACCAGAAAAAGCCAGCGTTTTTTCCTGCCCCGGCGCCACCATATCGCCATGCGGCGCTAAGGGGATTTTTCGCTGGTTGACCACCGCATTGATTTCGGTAAAGGAAACATAATAAGGCGTTGGGTTTTTCACACTGACGCCCGCAGCGCTATAGCGCCATTGCAATTTTTCCGGCGCGTCATTGGCACTGCCCGCCAGGCCTACCGGGCGATAGAGCAGTTTGATGCGGGTTCTGAACGCCACCTGCAAAAAATTATCCGGCGCCTGTTGGTTATGCGCGCCAGTCGGTGCCGGCGGGATCTCCAAAACATTCAGCCAGAACAGTGATTCTTTATCCTGTGCCAGCGCCGACGTCGTCAGCGACAATCTCAACGCCTGGCCACTGCTGGGCTCAATACGGCTGATTGGCGGTGAGACAATAAATGGGGCCTTGCTGTTTTCCGGCGTGGTTTTCGCATCGCCGTCATCCACCCAAGATTGAATTAACGCGGGCGAAGCGCCGTTGTTTGATAATTGAACGGTGACATCACGTTGTTTTCCCGGATAAATAATACGCGTGCCGTTAATAATCACGCTGGAAAAAACGCTGCTGCTGAAAAACATAGCCATCAGCAATACACTGTATTTTTTCAATGAATTTTTCATTCTATTTATCGCTGCTGTAGGGAAAAACGGCGGGGAAAACTCCCCGCCCGAATAAGAATATTACTTACTGGTAAATAATGGTGTACTGAACGTTGGAAGTAACATCACCTGCGCCGGCAGCAGCAGTTGCATAGTATTCAGCGTAGTAATTCAGATCAGCTGAATCGCCATCGTTAGCCACGGTAACCCACTGGGAATTAGCCTGTGCACCATTAGAGCCTGCAGCCAGAATTGGCAGGAACTGGTTGTTGCTGCCCAATAGCTGAATTTGCACGTTGGTTGCTGCGTCAGTCTGTGCCTGGTTATTCAAACGGCCGGTATTAAAATCTACCGTTGCGCCTGGTTCAAAATAAGTTGCTACCTGGCCTTTAGAGCATTGAGTCAGGTTAATTGCGAATGGCGTACGGCCTGCAGTAGCACTCTGAGATGCCAAAGTAGAGGAAGAAACGGTCGGCAGCGTTACGGTAAAGTCTTTACCGCCAGGGGTGCTGATAGTACAGGTTTGATCGGTGACTTTACCGTTAAAAGTAATAGTACCGTCGGCAGCTTGTGCAGAGAAAGAAGAAACGGTAGCGGCACTTACCGCTAATGCCAATACAGCAGACAGCTTAGAGATTTTCATATTTAGACTCTCGATGAATTAATACGACGATGAGGTACATTCAGCGATGCTACTCCTTGTCAGGAATGAAGCCCGATGAATCCATTGCCGAACGGAATATAGACCAGACGTATTATTCCTGTTAAATCGTTTAAAACATTCATACCACCCCATGTGATAGAAAAAAACTATCAACAAACCACCATTGATCGATATTGACGATTCAACAGAATGAGAATAATCTGTGCTTGAGAAAAAAAACAATGCACTACATCACGCAAATGCGTGATATTTAGGCGTTTGCACGCATTATTTTCAGCACGCGTTTTTTGAACCCCATTGACATCCTAGAGGAAATGCTCGTTTTGCAGAGGATTGGCAATCTTTCCCCAATATGGCCGTTTAAATAGGATTTTTACCAATGAATAAGCAAAATAAAATTTATTTATTGTTGAAAATCATCACATTAAAAAAGATCCCAAGGATTGGTAAATGAGTTGTTATTTTAATCAAAAAAACAACGATATTAATTTTGTATTCCAGCCAATGTTTGGGAAGTCTGGCCGATTGGTTGCCGTTGAGTGCCTGTCTCGTTTGCACAAAAACGGAGACTTTGCACATTTAGCCCCGGAGAATTTCTTCCAACAGGCGGACAGTGATACACGTATTGAGATCTTGCTTGAACAGGTTTCATTGATCGAAAAATACCAGAGTTGGTTTAGGAAAAACCGAGTAATCGCCACGTTAAACGTTGATGACCATTCTTTGTGCTCGTTGGCGGACGACCGTTTCTCAGAAAGAATCAGTAAGATTAACTGTATCCATTTTGAGATCAGTGAACATTCCACCCAGTTGATAAAAAACCGGTTGCATGGCAATCCGTTATTAAATGGTTATTCGTTCTGGCTTGATGATTTTGGCTCCGGTTATGCCGGATTCTCAGCACTTTATAACAGCCAGTTCCATTTCGTTAAGCTTGATCGTTTTCTTTTATGGGATTTTATGGAAAAGCCGGGGGGTAAAGAACTTATGCATTCTTTGCTTCGTTATCTCTCACTAAATCAACATCGGGTGATTATCGAAGGTGTTGAAACGGCCGAACATAAGAAGTGGTTGGACGAGATGCCTTACCACGCACTGCAGGGAAAGCTGTGGAAAGAATCCGATATAAAGGATTTAAGCTCGTTTCTTACAGCTGAATACTTTTAACTCATTATGGGCGTTTTCCATTATGTCTAAAAACAATGTTCTTGTTATTAGCGAGTGCAAGTACAGCTATACCGGCCTTTCGTCATTACTGAAAAAGCATGCCGATCAATACAACCTCCGGCTGTTCTCCGACTTTCTGCACAATGGTGCTAAAGCGGAGAAAATCATCCGGCATGATATCGTGCTGATCTTTACTTCGCGCAATCTGGAGCAAAGCGTCAACGTCATCGAAAGCTTGGTCACCGCCTATCAGCAATACAGAAGCAAGACGCGGATTCTGGTGTTCTATGATGATGAGCGCGTGGTTCGGCTGCTGTCTATCCTGGGTATTTCAGTCGAATTGCTGCCTGCCCATGTGCCACTGGCAACGATGCAGGAAAAAATTCAGCAACTGCTGGACAGCAAAGATCACGCCTGCATTAAAGTGCAAAAAACCCGCGAGCTTAGCCCGGCGGAAAGCGACGTTATCTTTAACCTGTTGCGTGGGGATAGCCTGGCGCATATTGCCGAGAAACGCGGCACGCATCCGAAAACGATCTTCTCGCAGAAATACAGTGCGATGAAAAAACTGCGCCTGCGCAATATGAACGCGATCTTTACCGCTGGAAAATAGCAGTGATTGCCCCCTCGCCTTGGAGGAAAGCCAATGGAGAGGGGTGCTTGCTACAGCGGGCCTCCCCCGCGGCGAGCGGGCGTGTTGCTTATTTCCTGCGCACCGGCGCATCGCCTGCCACATAGTATGGCGCCGTGCTGCGCGCCAGTGGTGCGCGCTGGCGAATACGATCGGCAATTTTCTCGGCGATCATAATCGTGGTGGCGTTCAAGTTGCCGGTGATGATCTGCGGCATGATGGAAGCATCCACCACACGCAGCCCTTCCATACCGTGTACCCGGCCCTGGCCATCAACGACCGCCATCTCATCCTCGCCCATTTTGCATGAACAAGAGGGGTGAAAGGCGGTTTCCGCATGTTCACGGATAAACGCATCCAGCTCTTCATCGCTTTGCACATCCGCACCCGGGCTGATTTCACGGCCGCGATAAGGCGCCAGCGCCGGCTGCGCCATGATTTCACGCGTGATACGGATTGCATCGCGGAACTCCTGCCAGTCCTGCTCGGTGGACATATAGTTGAACAGGATGCTCGGGTGCTGGCGCGGATCTTTCGATTTCACCTGTACGCGGCCGCGGCTTGGCGAACGCATGGAGCCGACGTGCGCCTGAAAACCGTGTTCTTTCACCGCATTGCTGCCGTTGTAGTTGATAGCCACCGGCAGGAAGTGATACTGGATGTTCGGCCAGGCGAACGCTTCCCGGCTGCGGATAAAGCCGCCGGCTTCAAACTGATTGCTGGCGCCGATCCCGGTTCCCTTGAACAACCATTCGGCGCCAATTTTCGGCTGGTTAAACCATTGCAACGCCGGGTAGAGCGAAACGGGTTTGGTACAGGCATATTGCAGGTACATTTCCAGGTGATCCTGCAGGTTTTCCCCCACGCCAGGCAGATCGTGCACCACGTTGATATCCAGGTTTTTCAACAATGCTGCCGGGCCAACGCCGGAACGTTGCAGGATTTGCGGCGAGGCGATAGCGCCGGCGCATAGCAAGACTTCACGGCGGGCACGGGCGCGATGCAGCGTATTGCCGTCGCCTTTCAGGTAGCTGACGCCGACCGCACGCTTGCCGTCGAAATCGATATGATCGGTGAGCGCATGGGTGATGATGGTCAGGTTCGGCCGGGCACGCGCCTGATCCAGGTAACCGCGTGCGGTGCTGGCGCGGCGGCCGTTCGGCGTAACGGTGCGATCCATCGGGCCGAAGCCTTCCTGCTGATAGCCGTTGAGATCGGTGGTTGCCGGGTAGCCGGCCTGCACACCGGCTTCCACCATCGCATGGAACAATTCGTTATTGCCCACTTTCGGCGTGGTCACGCTCACCGGGCCATCACCGCCGTGATAGTCGTTCGGCCCGATATCGCGGGTTTCCGCCTTGCGGAAATACGGCAGGCAGTCCAGATAGCTCCAGTCTTCCAAACCCGGCGCTTTGGCCCAGTTATCGAAATCCATCGCGTTGCCACGGATATAGCACATACCGTTGATCAACGAGGAGCCGCCCAGCCCCTTGCCGCGGCCGCATTCCATACGGCGGTTGTTCATGTGCGGTTCCGGATCGGTCTCATAGGCCCAATTATAACGGCGCCCCTGCAGCGGATAAGCCAATGCAGCAGGCATTTGGGTACGGAAATCCAGACGGTAATCCGGGCCGCCGGCTTCAAGCAGCAGCACGCTGACGTCCGCATCTTCGGTTAATCGGGTAGCCAATACGTTGCCGGCAGAACCGGCGCCGATAATGATGTAATCAAATTCCATCAATTATCTCCTTTAATTTTGATTGTTCCCCCGCCGGGGGCAAAAACCCTGTCATCGATTTATCTTCGCTGGGATGAAGAGTTTTTTATTTATTGATTCCCCCTCTTCGCAGGGGGATAAGAATAAGGTGCCTAAGTCGCTATTTGCCTGATACAAGCACCGTCGGCTCCCTCTCCCGTTGGGAGATATTCCCCCCTGAAGGTGAGAATAAGGAGCTTTAGTCGCCGTTTTTCAAATCACGGCACGATCTGCTCCCTCTCCCGTTGGGAGAAATTCTCCCCTGAAGGAGAGAATAAGGAGCTTTAGTCGCCGTATTTCAATCACGGCACGATCTGCTCCCTCTCCCGTTGGGAGAGGGTTGGGGTGAGGGTCAGAACACCGAGCTAAACTCGCCCAGTTCCACCTGTACCGATTTGATTTGCGTATAGTGTTCCAGCGTCGCCAGGCCGTTTTCACGCCCGACGCCGGAATGTTTGTAACCGCCGACCGGCATTTCCGCCGGTGATTCACCCCAGGTATTGATCCAGCAGATACCGGCTTCCAAGCGGTGGATCACCCGATGGGCGCGCGCCAGATCGCGCGTCACCACACCGGCCGCCAGGCCATAGGTGGTATCGTTGGCGCGGGCGATAACTTCCTCTTCGCTTTGGTAGCTCAAAATGCTCATCACCGGGCCGAAGATCTCTTCACGCACAATCTCCATGTCGTCGCGGCAATCGCTAAATACCGTCGGCGCCACAAAAGCGCCCTTGGCGAACGCGCCTTCCAACACCCGCTCACCGCCGCACAGCAGGCGCGCGCCGCTATTCTTCCCGCTTTCAATAAACCGCAGCACCGATTCCATATGCGCGTAGCTGACCAGCGGGCCAAAATTGGTCGCCGGATCGTTAGGATCGCCCAGGCGAATGCGCTGGACGCGCTCAAGGATTTTGTTTTCAAACTCAGCCAACAGCGCCGCGGGCACAAACACACGCGTACCATTGGTGCACACCTGCCCAGAGCTGTAGAAGTTAGCCATCATGGCGATGTCTGCGGCGCGATCCAGATCGGCATCATCACAGACGATCAGCGGCGATTTGCCGCCCAGTTCCATGGTGACTTCTTTCAACGTTGAGCCGGACGCATTAGCCATCACTTTTTTGCCCGTTTTCACCCCACCGGTGAAAGAGATCTTGGCGATCCCCGGGTGATCGGTCAGGTACTGCCCCACCTCGGCGCCGGTACCGGTCACCACGTTGAATACGCCGTCCGGCAGCCCCGCCTCGGTGTAGATTTCCGCCAGCTTCAGCGCAGTCAGAGAAGTTACTTCGCTCGGTTTGAAGATCATGGCGTTGCCGGCCGCCAGCGCCGGCGCGGATTTCCACAGCGCGATCTGGATCGGATAGTTCCAGGCGCCGATGCCGGCCACCACACCTAACGGTTCGCGGCGGGTGTAAACGAAAGAGGATTCGCGCAGCGGGATCTGTTGGCCTTCGATCGCCGGGATCAGGCCGGCGTAGTATTCCAGCACGTCGGCGCCGGTAACGATATCCACGGCCGTCGTTTCCGACAACGCTTTACCGGTATCGAGGGTTTCCAACTGGGCCAGTTCATCATTGCGCTCGCGCAAGATATCCACCGCGCGGCGCAAAATGCGCGAACGCGCCATCGCCGGCATTGCCGCCCATACCTTTTGCCCGCTGGCTGCGCTGACCACCGCACGGTCGACGTCTTCAGCGCTAGCGGCCTGGACTTCGGCAATCACTTCGCCGTTGGCCGGGTTGACGGCGTTGAAAGTTTTCCCTTCGGTACTGTCTACATAGGCGCCATGGATATAGAGCTTCTGTAAGCCAAAACGGGACATAGGTTCTCCTTTGGTTGGCTCAGCCTGGGGTGCTTTTCCCCAGCTGAAAGTCAATGTATTCGGTCGTGATGGCAATCGCCCGCGCCTGGTTAAACGCACTGCCGCGCAGGGCGCTGCGTAGCCACAGGCCGTCTATCAGCGCCGCCAGCCCTTTGGCCGCCGCTCGCGCCTGCGCTTTTGGCAGGGCGTGCTGGAACTCGGCGCTCAGGTTGGAATACAGCCGCCGGCCGTTTACCTGCTGCAGCCGGTTGAGCTGCGGCTGATGCAGGCTGCTGGCCCAAAAGGCCAGCCAGGTTTTCATCGCTGCGCTGCTAATCTGGGTATCGTCAAAGTTGCCGGCGACGATCGCCCGCAGCCGCGCCGCGGGGCTGTGATCTTCCAGCGCCTGCAAACGCAGTTTGACCGCTTCGCCGAGATGGCTGATCAAATAGCGCATCGTCGCTTCCAGCAACCCGTTCTTATCCTTGAAATAATGGCTAATAATGCCGTTGGAAACGCCCGCCCGCCGCGCAATCTGCGCAATGGTGGCGTCATGCATTCCCACTTCGTTTACCGCGGCCAATGTGGCTTCAATCAACTGCTGCCTTCTTATCGGCTGCATTCCTACCTTGGGCATGGCTTCGACTCTCACAAAACCGATTTCACGCCCCTATTAAACTTTTTTTTGATTGAACGTTCAATTAAAATTGCATATATTTTATTACCACAAGGTTAAAGCAATGTACCTTTTGGTTGTGGGAGTGGCTGATTTTTGTGAGGTATTTAACGAATCTGACCAAAATCAGCGCCGAAAAACGGTTCCCGCCCCGCTGCAGATTTCTGCGGTATTAACCGGTTGGTAGCAATAAAATAACGAACCCGGTTCCTACGCTGTGGGAACCCGCGCATGCACTTGCGCGCCGTTTCGCTTTTTTGCCGCCCGCTTTCTTTCTGCACGTTCCCGCAGGTTGCCCGATTGGCGCAGCCCCGGCAACCGTGTGGGTACGAACGATCCGTTATCAACACCAGAGGAAGACGATGACAACACGCGATACCTCCTCAAAACCGCAGCAGGACCGTTTAAATCCTGTGGTTTTCTTTACGTCTGCGGGGCTGATCCTGGCCTTCTCGCTGATGACCATTTTCTTCACCGATTTTTCCGGCCGCTGGCTGGTCCGCACCCTGAACTGGGTGTCCACCACCTTCGGCTGGTATTACTTATTGGCCGCCACGCTGTATATCGTGTTTGTCGTCCTGATCGCCGGTTCGCGCTTTGGTTCGATCAAGCTGGGGCCGGAACAATCAAAGCCTGAATTCAGCCTGATGAGCTGGGCGGCGATGCTGTTTGCCGCCGGTATCGGTATCGATCTGATGTTCTTCTCGGTGGCGGAACCAGTCACGCAATACATGATGCCGCCCGAAGGCCAGGGGCAAACGCTGGAAGCCGCCCGCCAGGCCATGGTATGGACGCTGTTCCACTACGGCCTGACCGGCTGGGCGATGTATGCACTAATGGGTATCGCGCTGGGCTATTTCAGCTACCGCTATAACCTGCCGCTGACCATTCGCTCGGCGCTGTACCCGATCTTTGGTAAACGGATCAATGGGCCGATCGGCCACAGCGTGGATATCGCCGCGGTGATCGGCACCATTTTCGGCATTGCCACCACCCTGGGGATTGGCGTGGTGCAGCTCAACTACGGCCTGAAAGTGCTGTTCGATCTGCCGGAAAACCTGACGGTGCAAGGCGGGCTGATTTTACTTTCCGTGATCATGGCCACCGTTTCCGTCACCTCCGGGGTCAATAAAGGCATCCGTTTTCTGTCGGAGCTTAACGTGCTGTTGGCGTTGGGGCTGATCCTGTTTGTGCTGTTCTTCGGCGACACCGAATTCCTGCTCAATGCACTGGTGCTGAACGTCGGCGATTACATCAACCGCTTTATGGGCATGACGCTCAACAGCTTTGCTTTCGATCGCCCGGTGGAGTGGATGAACAACTGGACGCTGTTCTTCTGGGCATGGTGGGTAGCATGGTCGCCGTTCGTGGGCCTGTTCCTGGCGCGTATTTCACGCGGGCGCACCATCCGCCAGTTCGTGGTGGGCACGCTGATCATTCCGTTCGTGTTCACCCTGCTGTGGCTGTCAATCTTCGGCAACAGCGCGCTGTACCAGATATTGCACGGCAACGCCGATTTTGCGCAGGAAGTGATGCAGTTCCCGGAGCGCGGTTTCTATAGCCTGCTGGCGCAGTATCCCGGCTTTACCTTCAGCGCGTCGGTCGCCACCATCACCGGGCTGTTGTTCTACGTCACCTCGGCGGATTCCGGCTCACTGGTGCTGGGCAACTTCACCTCGCGCCTGGCCGATATCAACAACGATGCGCCGAACTGGTTGCGCATCTTCTGGTCGGTGGCCATTGGCTTGCTGACCATCGGTATGCTGATGACCAACGGCGTCTCGGCGTTGCAAAACGCCACGGTGATCATGGGCCTGCCGTTCAGTTTCGTTATCTTCTTCGTGATGGCCGGGTTGTACAAATCGCTGCGCGTCGAGGATTACCGCAAAGCCAGTGCGCTGAACACCTCCGCACCGGCGCCGGCTTCACACAATGAAGTGTTGAACTGGAAGCAGCGCCTGTCACGCGTGATGAATTACCCCGGCACGCAGTACACGCAGAAAATGCTGGATAACGTCTGCCGCCCGGCGATGCAGGATGTTGCGCGTGAGTTGGAACTGCGCGGCGCCAAGGTAGAATTTACCGAAGTGCCGCCCGGCGAGGATGAACGCTTGCCGCACCTGGAACTGCTGGTGCATCTGGGCGAAGAACAGAACTTTATCTACCAGATCTGGCCGCAGCGTTACTCGGTGCCGGGCTTCACCTATCGCGCGCGCTCAGGCAAGTCACACTACTATCGGCTGGAAACCTTCCTGATGGAAGGCACCCAAGGCAACGATCTGATGGACTACAGCAAGGAGCAGGTGATTGGCGACATTCTGGATCAGTACGAAAAACACCTGAACTTCCTGCATATACACCGCGAAGCGCCGGGCAACACCCTGACCTTCCCGGACATGTAATGGCCCCCGCCAGGCCGTGACGCATCGCGTTGCGGCCTGCGCCACCACTCGCTGGCACGCTTTGCCGGCGCTCTGGGGCAATTTACTCGCTTTTCGCGCTCATCAGCGCAATGCCGGCTTTCCCCAACGCTTCCCGTGCGGCTTCCGGCAGATGCTCGTCGGTAATCACCGTATCAAACACCGAAAGCGGCAGCGCCAGATAGGTGGCGACTTTGCCGTATTTCGAGGTATCGCTCAGCAAAATGCGGCGGCGGCTGGCCTCGGCGATTGCCTGTTTCACCATCACTTTGTCTTCGCTCGGCGTCGACAGGCCCCGCAGCCCCCATGAAGAAGCCGAAATAAAGGCCAGATCGATAAACAGGTTGCGCAGCGCCTGCGCCGCAGCCGCCCCCACACAGGAGCGGTTCTCGCGGCAGACGGTGCCGCCGGTATGAATAATCTGGCAACGGCTGAACTCAATCAGGTAGCTGGCAATCACAAAGTCATTGGTCACCACGGTTAAATCGCTGCGATCGCCCAACTGCCTTGCCAGCGCCAACGTGGTGGTGCCTGCATCCAGATAAACGCAGCTGTTCAGCGGGATCTGGCGCGCGGCCAGCTGGCCGATAGCGGCTTTCTGTTGGCTGAACATGCCCTCCTTGTCCTGATGCGAAGGCTCGATCGCCACGCGCTCCGCCGCTTGCACACCGCCGGACACGGTCACCACCGTGCCCTGCGCTTCCAACTTTTGCAGATCGCGCCGAATGGTCATATGGGATACGCCAAGCCGTTCGGTCAGCGCCGCTATGCTGATCACGCCGCGTTCCGCGACCAGCGCCAGGATTTGTTGATGGCGTTCTACAGGTATCACGTCTTCTCTCTCGTTAACCGCAGTGATAATAATTGTGATGTTACGTCAAATTATGTGCCGAAACAGTATTCATCGCCGGGTAAACCAAACGAAACCCGCCCCGAATCACCCTAAATAATTTAATAAACAAATAGATACAGCAATCACTCTTTTTACCTTCCTTTATCCGTTCTTACACAATGTTAACATTTGTGAGAACGATCACCAACTCTCGGCGAAAACACGCTTATATTTAACACAACAAAACAAAATATCACCAAAATTAACAAAGGTGCACAATGACAACATCAACGCATTACTCTGTAGCCATCGTAGGCTTGGGTTCAATGGGCATGGGTGCGGCCAAGTCTTGCATCCGCGCCGGGCTGAACACCTACGGCGTCGATCTTAACCCGCAGGCGCTGAAGACGCTGCAACAAGCCGGGGCTAAACAGGCCGCCACCAGCGCCGACGCGTTTGCCGCCGAGCTGGATGCCGTGCTGCTATTGGTGGTGAATGCCGCACAGGTAAAACAAATCCTGTTCGGCGAAAACGGACTGGCGCCCCGCCTGAAGCCCGCCACGGCAGTCATGGTGTCGTCCACCATTTCCGCCGCCGATGCCAAAGATATTGAGCGCCAACTGCAAGCGCTGGGGCTGAACATGCTGGACGCCCCGGTTTCGGGCGGTGCGGCCAAAGCCGCCGAAGGCCAGATGACGGTGATGGCGGCCGGCGCGGAAGCCACCTTCGCGCAATTGCAGCCGGTGCTGGATGCGGTGGCCGGCAAGGTTTACCGCATTGGCGCGGAAATCGGCCTGGGCGCCACGGTGAAAATCATCCACCAGTTGCTGGCCGGGGTGCATATCGCCGCCGGGGCGGAAGCGATGGCGCTGGCGGCACGCGCCGGCATTCCGCTGGACGTGATGTATGACGTCGTCACCAACGCCGCCGGCAACTCCTGGATGTTTGAAAACCGCATGCGCCACGTGGTGGAAGGCGATTACGCGCCCAAATCCGCCGTCGATATCTTCGTTAAGGATCTGGGGCTGGTGGCGGACACCGCCAAAACGCTGCACTTCCCGCTGCCGCTGGCTTCCACGGCGTTCAATATGTTTACTGCGGCCAGCAACGCCGGCTACGGTAAAGAGGATGACAGCGCAGTGATCAAAATTTTCGCCGGCATCGAACTGCCGTCTAACCAGGAGAATAGCTAATGTTGCTTGGCGTTATCGCGGACGATTTTACCGGTGCCACCGACATCGCCAGCTTCCTGGTGAACAATGGCCTGCCGACGGTGCAGCTCAACGGCGTGCCGCAAGGCAGCGCGCCGGCCGGCGCCCAGGCGGTGGTTATCAGCCTGAAAACCCGCTCCTGCCCGGCGCCGCAGGCCGTTGAGCAGTCACTTCAGGCGCTGGCCTGGCTACAGCGCCAGGGTTGTCGCCAGTTTTACTTCAAATACTGCTCCACCTTCGACAGCACCGCCCAGGGCAATATCGGCCCGGTGACCGATGCGCTGCTCGAGGCATTGGGCGAAAACCTGACGGTAATATCCCCGGCGCTGCCGGTTAACGGCCGCACCGTTTATCAGGGGTATCTGTTCGTGATGGAGCAGTTGCTGTCGGAATCCGGCATGCGCCACCACCCGGTAACGCCGATGACCAACAGCAACCTGCTGCAATTAATGGAAGCGCAAGCCAGCAGCCGCTGCGGGCTGGTGAACGCGGCGGTGATGGATCGCGGTGCGGCGGCGGTGCAGGAAAAGCTGCAGCTTTTAGCAGGCGAAGGGGTGCGCTATGCGGTGCTGGATACCCTGAATGAACAGCACCTGCTGGCCCAGGGGGAAGCGCTGAAAGGGATGAAGCTGGTCACCGGCGGTTCCGGCCTGGCTATCGGCCTGGCGCGGCAATGGGCCGATGCCGGGCAGGATCAACGCCTGGCGCAGGCCGCCGGCGCGCCACAAGGGAAAAAGGCCGTGGTGCTCTCCGGCTCCTGCTCTACCATGACCAACAAACAGGTGGCGCATTACCGCCAACAGGCCGCGGCGCAAGCCATCGACGTGGCGCGCTGCATCAACGCCGCCGAGCGCCATGATTATTCACGCCAGCTCGGCGATTGGCTGCAACAGCATGCGGCGGATACGCTGGCGCCGATGCTCTATGCCACCGCCGAACCAGAAACGCTGCGCCAGATCCAACAACAATACGGGGCCGATGCCGCCAGCCACGCCGTGGAAGCACTGTTTGCCGAAACCGTGCAACTGCTGCAGCAGGCCGGTTTCAACCGCTTTATCGTCGCCGGGGGCGAAACCGCCGGCGTGGTCACCCAGGCGCTCGGGATCGGCGGTTTCCATATCGGCCCGAGCATCTCACCCGGCGTGCCGTGGGTGCGCGCGATCGAACAGCCTGTCTCACTGGCCCTGAAATCGGGCAATTTTGGCGATGAAAACTTTTTCGCCAGGGCGCAAACGGAGTTCCCGGTATGACATTTTCGCAAAAATCCGCGCCATCCGATGAGCAGTTGGCGCGTGAAGAGATGGTGCGCCTTGGCGCTTCTTTCTTTGCACGCGGCTATGCCACCGGTTCCGCGGGCAACCTTTCGCTGCTGCTGCCCGACGGCACGCTATTGGCGACGCCAACCGGCTCCTGCCTGGGGGAATTACAGGCCGGGCGCTTATCAAAAGTCAGCCTGGACGGCGAGTGGATCTCCGGCGACAAACCGTCGAAAGAGATCAGCTTCCACCGGGCGCTGTACCTGAACAACCCGCAGTGCAAAGCCGTGGTGCACTTACACTGCACCTACCTGACGGCCCTTTCCTGCCTTCAGGGGATAGATCCACAAAACGTGATCAAGCCTTTTACCCCCTACGTGGTGATGCGGGTGGGCGAGATACCGCTGGTGCCTTATTACCGCCCCGGCGATGAACGCCTGGCGCGCGATCTGGCCGCACTGGCGCCCCGGTATCGCGCATTTCTGTTGGCCAACCACGGGCCGGTGGTCACCGGATCAAGCCTGCGGGCGGCGGCCGACAATACTGAAGAGATGGAAGACGCGGCAAAACTGATTTTCACTCTCGGTGACCGCCCAATCCGTTATTTAACCGACGATGAAATTGCCGAGTTACGGAGCTGATTATGCCTAAATTTGCTGCCAACTTATCGATGATGTTCAATGAACTGCCGTTTCTGGATCGCTTTGCCGCAGCGGCGGCGGCCGGCTTCACAGCGGTGGAGTTCCTGTTCCCCTATGACTACCCGCCGGCGCTGCTGGCGCAAAAGCTGCAGGAAAACGGCCTGCAACAAGTGCTGTTTAATACCGCGCCCGGCGATATCCACGCCGGCGAATGGGGGCTGGCGGCGCTGCCCGGCCGTGAACGGGATGCGCAAGCCGATATCGATCAGGCGCTGGAATATGCCATCGCCCTGCAATGCCCGAATGTGCACGTGATGGCCGGAGTGGTGCCGCCAGGTGAAGAGTGGGCGCGCTACCGCGATAGTTTTATCAGCAATATCCGCTATGCCGCCGATCGCTTTGCCGGCCACGGCATCAAGGTGCTGATTGAAGCCCTGAGCCCGCAAGTAAAACCCAACTATCTGTTCAGCAGCCAGCACCAGGCCGCCCAATTGCAGCAAGACATCGATCGCCCGAACGTGTTTATTCAGTTCGATTTCTTTCACGCCCAGTTGGTGGACGGCAATATCAGCGGGCTAATTGAAACCCTGGCCGGGCGCTATGCCCACATCCAGATTGCTTCAGTACCGGCGCGCAATGAACCTGACGACGGCGAGTTGAACTATCCCTGGTTGTTTGAGCTGCTGGATCGCAGCGGCTACCCGGGGTGGATCGGCTGTGAGTACAAACCGCGCGGCGCAACCACCGCCGGCCTGGGCTGGGTTCAACCTTATCTGTAACCGCCCCGAATAATCTAATTAGACACTAAACATTTTTCCGTATCGCCCTTAACGGGCGATCGCGGTACCGAACTCTTACCCGATTAAAGGCAATGCTATGTCTACCTCAATGCTACTGTTAATCGCCATCGCTGGTGTAGCACTGCTACTGCTGATGGTCATCAAAGCCCGAATACAGCCGTTTGTCGCGCTGCTGTTGGTCAGCCTGCTGGTGGCGTTGGCCAGCGGTATCCCCACCGGCGAGGTAATGAAAGTCATGACCGCCGGCATGGGCGGCGTGCTCGGCTCCGTGACGATCATCATCGGCCTGGGCGCCATGCTGGGCCGGATGATCGAGCAATCCGGCGGCGCAGAATCACTGGCGCAGCGTTTCAGCCAAATCATGGGGCCGAAACATACCGTTGCCGCACTGACCATCGCTGCGTTTATCCTCGGCATCCCGGTGTTCTTTGACGTCGGCTTTATCATTCTGGCGCCGATCATCTATGGCTTTGCCAAAGTCGCGAAAGTGTCGCCGGTAAAATTCGGCCTACCGATGGCCGGTGTGATGCTGGCGGTGCACGTGGCGCTGCCGCCGCACCCCGGCCCGGTCGCCGCGGCCGGGATCCTGAATGCGGACGTTGGCTGGCTGACCATCATCGGCACGGCGGTTTGTATACCGGTTGGCGTGATTGGCTACTACGTTGCCAAATACATGAACCGCACCCAGTACCCGTTATCCGTCGAGGTGCTGGAACAGCTGCAGTTGGCGGCGCCGGAACCGACGCCGCAGGGTGCGCCGCCCATCAGCGATCGCATCAACCCGCCGGGTGCCGGCCTGGTCTCTGCGCTGATCGTCATCCCTATCGCCATTATCATGCTGGGCACCCTGTCGTCCACGCTGCTGGCGGCCGGCTCCCCGCTGCGTGATACGTTGTCCCTGCTCGGCTCCCCTGCCGTTGCGCTGCTGATCGCCCTGGCGCTGGCGTTTTACTTCCTGGCAATCCGCCGCGGCTGGAGCCTGCAACATACCAGCGACGTGATGGGCGCCGCGCTACCGGCGGCGGCCGTAGTGATTCTGGTGACCGGCGCCGGCGGGGTTTTCGGCAAGGTGCTGGTGGAATCCGGGGTGGGGAAAGCGCTGGCTGATGTGCTGAGCACGCTCGGCCTGCCGTTGATCCCGGCGGCGTTTATTATTTCGCTGGCGCTGCGGGCGTCGCAAGGCTCGGCCACGGTGGCGATCCTCACCACCGGCGGGCTGCTGTCTGAAGCCGTGATTGGGCTGAACCCGATTCAGCTGGTGTTGATTACGCTGTCTATTTGTTTTGGCGGGCTGGGGCTTTCACACGTCAACGATTCAGGCTTTTGGATTGTGACCAAATATCTGGGGCTTTCGGTGGCGGATGGGTTGAAGACCTGGACGGTGCTGACCACGGTGCTTGGGCTGTGTGGGTTTGTCTTTACCTGGTTGCTGTGGCTGGTGGTGTAGCAAAACGCCCCCATCCGGCCGTTATAACGAAAAAATGCCAGTCAGCGTAACTGACTGGCATTAATATTCTCTGGAATCCCGTGGCCCAACGCCAGGGAACCGGAACTTAGAAGCGGTAACCTACGCCTACGTTCCAGGTGCCTACGTCAACGCTACGGATACGGCTTTGTTCATAGCCAACATCCAGCGCCACGTCCTGAATTGGGTTGAATTGCATACCAGCGCCATAGCTGAAGCCATAGTCGCTGTTGCCAGCACGGTCAGAACCATCCTGCGCGTTGTTTACGTTTTTGCCGTAACCAACACCGATCACACCATAGATACTCGCCCAGTCGTTGAAGCGGTAAGCCGGGCCGGCAGTGATCGAATCATATTGTGATTTTTTGTATTGGCCGAATTCGGAACGGTCTTTTTCCAGGTGGGTGAAGGAACCAATCACGCCAACCGGGCTGTTGTCGAATTCATAACGGTATTTCAGGTTGAAGCCGTTAGCTTTGTTGGCTACGCCCTGAAAATCGCCTTGCGCATAACCGGCAGATACGGTGCTTTCGCCAGCAAAGGCACTGCCTGCGCTCATTGCTAATACACATGCTGCTACTGCGGAAAGACATGCAATTTTTTTCATAACCACCTCAAACTCGTTTTTTTATTTAATACAACCTTGTAACTTCAGTTGAAAATATAACAAAAAACAGAGCGAAACTCCGCCAATAATTAAGTGTCTAACACTTAATATCGTGTAACAGGAGGTTTCAAGAATAGTGTATCTCTCTATTTTTGCTTGATTTCCATGCGGATTGTAGAAGCTTTCATGACGAAAATCACGGTTTTAATATCCAGATAAATCCGAATAAGCTGTGCTTTTTTTATGCTAAATGGCGGAAACCCCCGTCAGTTCTGCTTCTTCACGGACTTTTCACAGCGATATATCTCCGAACATTTACACTGGCATACACTTATTTACGAATTGCTTTCCTGAAGCCGGGATGATACGAAAGACGCTAAATAAGGATAAAAGGGATGCCATCCTCCGTGAGTACCAACACCCCCGCCACAATGTTACCCATATGCGGTTTACTGATTGCCATTGTATCCACCCAGGTGGGCGCCTCACTGGCGAAAAGCCTGTTTCCGCTGGTCGGCGCTGAAGGGATCACTACCCTGCGCCTGAGTATCGGCACGCTGATCATGTTTATCATCTTCCGCCCCTGGCGCATGCGGCTAAGCGTGGGCAACCGCCTGCCACTGCTGATTTATGGCCTGTCGTTGGGGGCGATGAACTATCTGTTTTACCTTTCGCTACGCACGGTGCCGCTGGGGATCGCCGTCGCGCTGGAATTCACCGGCCCGCTGACGCTGGCCATGTGCTCATCCCGCCGCCCGGTCGATTTTATCTGGGTAATACTGGCCGTTACCGGGTTGGGGTTTCTGCTGCCGCTGGGCCATAACGTGGGCGCTATCGATCCGTTAGGCGCCGCCTGCGCCCTGGGTGCCGGCACCTGTTGGGCGATATACATTATTTCCGGCCAAAAGGCCGGCGGGAACCATGGGCCGGGAACGGCAGCCATCGGCTCGCTGATCGCCGCCGCCGTATTTTGCCCTATTGGGGCCTGGCATGCCGGCGGTGCGCTGCTGAACGTGGATATTCTTCCGCTGGCGATTGCGGTCGCCGTGCTGTCCACGGCATTGCCCTATTCATTGGAAATCATCGCCTTGCCCAAAATCCCGGCGCGCACATTCGGCACCCTGATGAGCCTGGAACCGGCGCTGGCGGCGTTGTCCGGCATGGTGTTCCTGAACGAACACCTGACGCCGGTGCAATGGGCCGCGCTGGCGGCGATTATCATCGCCTCCATTGGCGCCACCCTGACGCTCAAAACGCAAACGCGGATTGAGCCGCTTTCCTAGTAAAAGAAATGCCGGCAAAAGCCGGCATTGCCATCACATCACGCGGCGAAGCGCAGGGTTATTCAACGGCGATCGGCGTTTCCACCAGTTTCACGTCTTGATCGCCCTGCAGCGCTTTTACTTTTTGCTGATACTGTTTCACCTGTTCAGCATCTTTCAGCAGGGTGTAGGTCAGCTCAAAATCGGTGCTTTGCCCCGGCTGCAGTTGTTTAATACGCCCCTGCTCACGTTCGATTTTCACCGGATAGGCGTAGCTGGTGCCGGGTTCAATCCCAGTGACGTAGCCCTGGCGTTCAGTATCGGTGTTTTTCCACTGCGTCAGCACTGGCAGTTGATGGGTATCAAAGCCAATCGCCACGCCGCGATCGCCTTGCTTGTTATTCAGCATCGCCAGCGTTTTCCCCTGTGCATCGGCCAACGGCACGATATTGAACACCATCTCATCAAAGTCTTTGGTCGGCCCCTGATAGGTATGCCAGCCTTTCAGCCCGGCTTTGGCATAGTCGTTGAAAGGCGAGATCTGCTTAATCGGCGCGCTGAAGGTCGCCCCCTCGCCGAGGATCGGCGTGCCAAAGTTGCTGTGGTAGATAATCTGGTAATCGCGCGGGTAGTCAGCGCGGTTGGTCAGGCGATCATGAAGGGTGAATGACTGCGCGCCCGGCACGTACCGCAGCTCAGTCCAGGTTTCCAGATTGCTTTTCTTGAAGGTGTTCTCTTTCAGCAAACCGCGGATACGGACTTCATACGGCGCCTTTTCCGAAATTTCCACCACCACCTTCGATGCCGGCGTATTGCCGGCCCGGCCGTGCAACGTATACAGCGTCCCGTTTTCTACGCCGGGGTGACCGGTCCATTCGTATCCGCAACGTACCACCATTTCATTGAAACCATCCAGCCAGCCCAGGCCGCCGCGGCTTTCCAGGTTGATGTAGGCCGGGTTGACCACATCCGTCACCGGTGAATCCCAACCCAAACGCACACCAGAGCCGTTAACGTGCAGCAGATCCATACCGCGTGTCGGGCTAAGCGCAATGGTCAGCCCCGGACTGGTCAGCGTGATCACTTTCGAGCCTTCCTGCTTGCCGCCGTGCAGCACCTTCTGTTCAATGCTGAAGCGGGCGCCGGGGATGTTCAGCTTTTGGCTATCAATCTGCCAATTGCCCTGTTCAATACCATTTTCGTTATCTGTCAATACGATAGTTTCAGCACTGGCATAACCGGAAACCAGCGAGAGCGCGATTGAGACTGCAAGAAACGTTTTCATTGATGATTCCTTATCTGTTTAAGCTGAATGGTTTTAGCTTTGTCCTCGATAAAGGTAGGTTTTCGCGCTAAATGAAAATGCGAGGCGGGTCACTTTTCTGCGACATCGATTAACGGAAAAATATTTACGTGATACGGATCATACTTATCGATGCAAATTTGCCGAGGCAAGCATGAAAATAGACGTCCGATCGCCATTAATTGAATTGCTGAAATAGCTGAAGCTGCTTCAGCAAAACGATGCCGTCAGCAAAAACGATGCCGTCATATTTGCGTAACGGATATTTAAGGCAGCGTCCGCAGCCAGGCAGCCGTCTGGCGCGGGGAACGCAAATGGATAAAGCGGATGTGGCTGTAGCGCGCATCCTGCATATCGGCCAGGTATTTGGCACGGTTTTTACGGTAGGTTTTTAACGTCCAGAGGATGATGGAATCACGGCTGAAAAAAGACCGGCGAAAGTTTTCCCGGTTGCCGGTGTGCGGCCACAGTTCGGTATGGCGCCATGACCTCTGCAGCGCACGGCGTATCGCCTGCCAGAGGGTGCGGCAGAAACCGTAATCCACCCATACCACCCATTGCACCTCGCGCCATTTGATCGGCTTCGTCCGGGTGTAGTTACCATCCAACACCCAGCCCATCGGCGCCGCAGCGAGCGTTTGCTCAACCTTGAGCAGAAATTCCTCGTCCGGCGTGCCCTGCCATGCCGGGCGCCAAAACAGCAGATCCATCTCGATATAGGGCACGGCAAACTTCTGCGCCAACTGGCGCGCCACGGTGCTTTTACCGCTGCCGCTGGTTCCGACGACGTTGATTTTCATTTTTCAGCCAGGCCATTCACAGGAGGGAGCACATTTTATAAGGGCAAAGATGCGCTATCAATATGAATTATCTGCGAATAAACCAGAAAATAATGTAATGAATAAAAATGGCTGTACGCGGCGGCATTTTCAGGCGAATATCATTAGCCGAAATGATATTAAGAATAATTACCAACCTCAAACAGGCAAATAGATAGCTCTTTAATAATCAGCAAGGTTTACAATTTCGAGAAAAATTACCCCTGGCAATAAAAATAATCAACCTGTTCCTGCCTATTTATCCGATAGCCACACTCCGCCGGCAAAAAAAATTATCGCTGCTATACTTAAATCCGTAGCGAAATATGACAACAATTAATCAAGAGGATATCAGATATGAGTACCGCTAAACTGGTGAAAACGAAATCTTCTGATCTACTGTTCACGCGCAATGATGTGGATGAGAAAACCAAACAGGCCACCATTAAAGCTCTGAATGAACAGGTTATCCAGTTCATCGATCTGTCGTTGATCACCAAACAGGCGCACTGGAACATGCGTGGCGCAAACTTCATCGGTGTCCATGAAATGCTGGATGGTTTCAGAACCGCCATTACCAATCATCAGGACATCTTCGCAGAACGCGTTGTGCAACTGGGTGGCGTCGCGCTGGGTACCGTACAGGTTGTTAATGATAAAACGCCGCTGAAAAGCTACCCAACCAACATCCATACGGTTCAGGAGCACCTGAAGGCGCTGGCCGATCGCTACGGTGCCGTGGCCAACGACATCCGTAAAGCCATTACCGAAGTGGAAGATGAAGATACCGCAGACATGTTTACCGCCGCTTCGCGCGATCTGGACAAATTCCTGTGGTTCATTGAGTCTAATATTGAATAAAAGTGCGCGGCCTTAAAACAGGCAGCCCACGGGCAACAGTGAGCATGTTGTGTGTAAACAGGCCGGGGGTGTAACCTCGGCCTGTTTTTTTGCGTCAATGACTATTGAATTGTACAAAAAAAAACCCATAGTAATCCGTGTCACAGCAACAAAGAGAGGTCACTATGGCAAGCGGATGGGCAGCTGACGGTGCGGTGCAAGATCAAATAGATTCCACCGTAGAAGATGCGGTTGAGCGCGCGCGCCATGCCCTTGGGCAGGGTGAAAGCGAGCATTATTGCCAGGAATGTGGGGAAGAAATTCCACTCGCGCGGCGCCAGGCGCTAAAAGGCGTGCGCTTTTGCCTGGCCTGTCAAAGTGAGAAAGACAAAAAGCAGGCGGCGGCCAGCCTGTACAACCGCCGCGGCAGCAAAGACAGCCAATTGCGCTAACCCCGCATTCACTCCCCGCCAAGCGCCGCCAACGCTTGGCGTTTCTTTTTTCCTGGCCGCGCATACGGCTGCACTTGCACCAAATGCAACATTTTTTCGCCAGAAAAGTTAGCGTTAGTTGTCTGTATTACGGCAACATGGTTAATTATCGGTTGTTTTCCCGCCATTATTCAGTTAATCATAATTATTATGCACCACCATGGATTGTTGCACTATTTTGGTGATTACAAACAGTGCAATCGCGGAAAAATTCACGGTTATTGCACCATGCCGTATTCCAACCCATTGTTTTAATAAAACATTAAAACATGGCACGAATCTTTCATGGCAATGGCTGCAATATAAAAAATGGGTCACCCACAACCTGTACAGGAAATACCGCTCATGAAGTCAATTTTTAAAGTTACTCTCGCCACACTTTCCCTGGCTTTCGCCATAAACCTCCACGCAGCAGAAAAACTGGTTGTCGCAACCGACACCGCCTTCGTTCCCTTTGAATTCAAGCAGGGCGACAAATACGTCGGCTTTGATATTGACCTGTGGGCCGCTATCGCCAAAGAGCTGAAGCTGGATTACACCCTCAAACCCATGGATTTCAGCGGTATCATCCCAGCGCTGCAAACCAAGAACGTTGACCTGGCGCTGGCCGGCATCACCATCACCGACGAGCGCAAAAAGGCCATCGACTTCTCCGATGGTTATTACAAAAGCGGTCTGCTGATCATGGTGAACGCCAGCAATGACAGCATTAAAAGCATTGACGATCTGAACGGCAAAGTGGTTGCGGTGAAAAGCGGCACGGGCTCCGTGGATTACGCCAAACAACACATTAAGACCAAGGACCTGCGCCAGTTCCCGAATATCGATAACGCCTACATGGAACTGGGCACCCGCCGTGCGGATGCCGTGCTGCACGATACGCCGAACATCCTGTATTTCATCAAGACCGCCGGCGCCGGCAAATTCAAACCGGTTGGCGAATCGCTGGAAGCGCAACAGTACGGCATCGCTTTCCCGAAAGGCAGCGATGCATTGCGCGACAAGGTGAATGCCGCGCTGAAAACCCTGCGTGAAAACGGCACCTACAACGAAATCTACAAAAAATGGTTTGGCGTTGAGCCGAAATAACGGCTAACGCGCGCTTGCACGCATAAGCGTGCATCCGTAGATTTTGCAAACAGTCACACCAACGCCATCCGGCAGGTGCCCCCAGGGGCCCCTTCGGGTGGCAAATCTGTTGGGCGCGGCGGCAAACACGGCCGCCCCGGCAGCGTGAAGGTGCCATATACGGCCTGTTGTTACGCGTACAGCTCTGTTCGCGGCCAACTGATTTAACCACGACACGTTTTGTCGTACCTGATTCCCTTTGGGAACACTGGGAGAAAACACCATGCAGTTCGACTGGAGCGCCATTTGGCCTGCCATCCCCATCCTGTTAGAAGGCGCCAAAATGACCCTGTGGATTTCTGTCCTCGGTCTGGTTGGCGGCCTTATCATCGGCCTTATCGCCGGCTTTGCACGCACCTACGGCGGCTGGATCAGCAACCATATCGCGTTGGTCTTCATTGAAGTTATCCGCGGCACGCCGATTGTGGTGCAGGTGATGTTTATCTACTTCGCCCTGCCGATGGCGTTTACGGATTTGCGTATCGATCCTTTCAGCGCGGCGGTGGTCACCATCATGATCAACTCCGGCGCCTATATTGCCGAAATCACCCGCGGTGCCGTGCTGTCTATCCATAAAGGCTTTCGCGAAGCCGGGCTGGCGCTCGGCCTGTCGCGCCGCGAAACCATTCGCTATGTGATTATGCCGCTGGCGCTGCGCCGCATGTTGCCGCCGCTGGGTAACCAGTGGATCATCAGCATTAAAGACACCTCGCTGTTTATCGTGATCGGCGTGGCTGAACTGACCCGCCAGGGGCAGGAGATTATTGCCGGTAACTTCCGCGCTCTGGAAATCTGGAGCGCCGTGGCGGTTATCTATCTGATTATTACCCTGGTGCTGAGCTTTATTCTGCGCCGCCTGGAAAGAAGGATGAAAATCCTGTGATCGAATTTAAAAACGTCTCTAAACATTTTGGTCAAACCAAAGTGCTGCATGATATCGACCTGAAAATCAACCAGGGCGAAGTCGTCGTCATCATCGGGCCTTCGGGTTCGGGAAAATCCACCCTGCTGCGCTGCATCAACAAGCTCGAAGAGATCACCAGCGGCGATCTGATCGTCGATGGGCTGAAAGTGAACGATCCGAAAGTGGATGAGCGCCTGATCCGCCAGGAAGCCGGGATGGTGTTCCAGCAGTTTTACCTGTTCCCGCACCTGACCGCGCTGGAAAACGTCGCCTTTGGCCCTATCCGCGTGCGCGGCATCAAAAAGGCCGAAGCGGAGAAGCAGGCGCGCGAGCTGCTGGCAAAAGTCGGGCTGGAGGAACGGGCTCACCACTACCCTGGCGAGCTTTCCGGCGGCCAGCAACAGCGCGTGGCCATCGCCCGCGCGCTGGCGGTAAAACCGAAGATGATGCTGTTCGATGAGCCCACCTCCGCCCTCGATCCGGAACTGCGCCATGAGGTGCTGAAGGTGATGCAGGATCTGGCGGAAGAAGGCATGACCATGGTGATCGTCACCCATGAAGTCGGTTTTGCCGAAAAGGTGGCTTCGCGCCTGATCTTTATTGATAAGGGCCGCATTGCACAAGACGGGGAACCGCATGCCCTGATCAACAATCCGCCCAGCCCGCGCCTGCGCGAATTCCTGCAGCACGTTTCCTGATCGCTTCTGCTCTGGCGGGCGCCCTGCGCCCGCTATCTTGATTCCCACGTACCGCTTGGTCAATTCCCTACTATAATGGGTGTTTTTTGCTTTACCCCGTTTCCCGGGCACGACAAAGAGAGGAACAATGCCGCCAAACGCATACGCCCGATTAGCCACCTGTTTGCGCCAATGCCGCTTCCTGTTATTACTGCCGCTGTTGTTTTGGTTCACCCCTCCTACCTTCGCCGCCGCTGCGGCAGACCAGCAGAAAGCGTCTTATGCCACGTTGGCCCACCTGCTGGAAGACGATCAGGCGCGGGCCAACCTGATTGCCCAGCTAAAGCAAGCGGCGGGTGAAGCCCCCGCGCAACAACAAACCGCCCCGCCGCCGCAGGCAGCCTTGAGTGATGGCCTTGGCGATCTGGTGCAAAGCGCGTTTGATAGCGTTAACCACAAACTGGCAACGCTGCAAAAAACCATTGATTCCGGCCCGAAGCGCGCGTTCCACCGCGACAATTTTCTGCGCGCGCTGGGCTATTTCCTGCTCACCGCGGCGGTGACGTTTGCCTTTTTCCATCTGATCCGGCGCCTGGTCAGCCCGCTGTACCGGCGGATGGGCGACTGGGGCCACCATGTTAAGCACCGCCAGCAGGGGCCGTGGTACAAGCTCCCGGCGGCGATTATCGGCGCGTTTGTGATTGACCTGCTGATTCTGCTGATGGCGCTGGCCGCAGGCAATCTGTTCGCCCAGCATGTGAATGCCGGCAGCGCCGTGATCACCCGTCAACAAACGCTGTTTCTTAACGCCTTCGCGGTGATTGAGTTCTTCAAAGCCATGCTGCGGCTGATTTTTTCTCCGCGTTTCAGCTACCTGCGCCCATTCCCGTTCAGCGATGAGACGGCAGGTTACTGGAACACGCGGCTGGCCTGGCTAAGCGGCCTGATCGGCTATGGGCTGATGGTGGTGGTGCCGATTATCGCCACCCAGATAAGCTACGCGGCGGCAGCGCTCACCAACCTGGCCATCATGCTCACGCTAACGCTGTATGCGTTTGGCCTGATCCTGCATAACCGCAAGCCTATACAGCACCAAATCAACCTGCTGGCGGAACGTTCGATGACCTTCTTCAGCGTGTTTCTGCGTGGGCTGGGGCACGTCTGGCATTTGCTGGCCATGGCCTATTTCCTGGTGCTGTTCGTGCTGTCGCAGTTTGATCTTGGCAACAGCCTGCGCTTTATGATGACCGCCACGGTGAAAAGCCTGCTGGTGATCGGCGCGGGGGCGCTGCTTTCCGGTATGCTGACCCGTTGGATTTTCCGCCGCATCGCGTTGCCCGATGATGTTAACCGCCGTTACCCGATGCTGGAACGGCGCATCAATGCCTATATTCCCAATGGGTTGAAAATTTTGCGGGTAATGGTGGTGGCCGCAGTGACGCTGTTTTTGCTTGATGCCTGGCATATTCTCAATCTGTACCAGTGGGCCGGCAGCGACATCGGCGGGCGCATGATTGGCGGGCTGCTGCATATCTTACTGATCGTAGCCATCGCCGTTGTCAGTTGGACCCTGATGGCCAGCGTTATCGAGCACCGTCTGGCGCTGGAGGTGAGCAACAGCGTGCACCCAAGCGCGCGCGAACGTACTTTGCTGACGCTGTTTCGCAATGTCCTGGCCATCGTAATCAGCACCATCACCATCATGATCGTGTTGTCGCAGGTGGGCATCAACATCGCGCCATTGCTCGCCGGGGCCGGGGCGCTTGGCCTGGCCATCAGTTTCGGCGCGCAAACGCTGGTGAAAGATGTGATCACCGGCGTGTTTATTCAGTTTGAGAACGGCATGAACAGCGGTGAGTACGTGACCGTCAGCGGGATCACCGGCACGGTGGAGCGCATGACCATCCGTTCCATTGGGCTGCGTGATGACTATGGCGTGTACCATATCGTGCCCTACTCTTCGATCACCACGCTGGCAAACTACGCGCGCGAGTTCGGCATTTACCGCGCCGAATACACAGTAAGCCGCGATGAAGATATTGACCACGTTACCGCAGTGCTGCAGCAGGCGGTTACGGCGCTGCAACACGACGACGGCGTGCGGGCCTTCCTGATCGGCGAACCGGCCTTCAGCGGCGTGGTAGCCTTGGCTGACCGTTCATTTACCATTCGGATCACCGTACGTACCCAGGCGCTGAAGCAATGGGCAGTGCAATATGCACTGGACAGGCTGGTGAAGATTCATTTTGAACAAGCCGGCATTGCCATGCCGCAGCAGGCAGTGCAGCTTTCCTACGCTTCGCAGAAAGATGCCGCGGCGGGAGAGCGGCCGGAAGAGGATGATAAGCAAGAACCACAAAAGAGATAGGGTGTAGGCGCCGGCAGCCGGTGTTTAACGCCATTGCGTTCACGCTGCCGCCGCCGTATTAAAGCACGCTTATGCCGCCGCCCAACGCGCAGCGGCCCACTCGGCCTGCTGTTGGGGCGACAGGAAGGTCCAGGCCACAAAACGGCTGATCTTCTGCCCCTGCGCCATTTCAACGGTGCGCACCTCAACCGCCCCGGCCTGCTGCAACGCTTGATAAATCAGCGGCAACGTGGTGCTTTTTGAAACCAGCGAAGTAAACCACAGACAGTTGCCCGCTCTGGCCACGCTTTCCGCCACCATCTGGCAAACGAAAGCCGCTTCACCGCCTTCACACCACAGCTCATTATTTTTGCCGCCGAAATTCTGCACCGGTGTTTCGCCCACTTCGCCTTTGCCCAACTTATGCAGTTTGCGGCGGGTGCTGGCCGTGGCCTCCTGCGCCGAGCTGTGGAACGGCGGGTTGCACAGCGTGGCATCAAAGCGCTCCGCCACGCCGATAATGCCCTGGAAGATCGCCGCCGGCTGTTTCTGCTGGCGCAGGCGCACGCTGTTACGCAAGGTCGGGTTCATGGTAACGATCATTTTGGCCGCGTTTAATGATACCGGGTCGATCTCCGAACCGGTAAAACGCCAGCCATAATCGTGCTGGCCGATGATCGGGTAAATACAGTTGGCCCCCACGCCAATGTCCAGGATCGCCACGTTTTTGCCACGCGGGATCGCACCACCGTTAGCGCTGGCCAACAGATCAGCCAAATGGTGCAGGTAATCCGCGCGGCCAGGGATCGGCGGGCACAGGTAGCCTGCCGGGATATCCCAATGCGCAATGTCGTAAAAATGCTGCAGCAACGCCCGGTTAAGCATTTTCACCGCCGCCGGATCGGCAAAATCCACCGATTCATCTCCCCAGACGTTGGGCGCGACAAACGGCGCCAACGCCGGGCAACTGGCAATCAGGGCAGGAAAATCATAGCGGGAGCGATGGCGGTTGCGCGGATGCAGGCCGCTTTTTTGCTGTGGGAAGGTCTTTTTCTTTTGCACCGTGGCGGGCTCTCTGATAACCATTTCTGCGGCGTAAGATAACATAAAGCACGCGGCAACTTGCACAATGCGGCGCATCAGCCAGAATTATAGCCTGGTTTCCCCCGTTATCAGGCCGCTTATGAACAGTGAATCCCGTTACTATTATGAACCCGCGCAGGGCCACGGCCTGCCGCACGATCCGCTGAACGCCATTATCGGCCCACGCCCGATCGGCTGGATATCGTCCGTCAGCGCCGCCGGCCAGCGCAACCTGGCCCCTTACAGTTTCTTTAACTGTTTCAACTATCACCCGCCTATCATCGGTTTTGCCAGCTGCGGCTGGAAAGACAGCGTGGCCAATATTCATGAAACCGGCGAGTTTATCTGGAACCTGGCAACGCGCCCGCTGGCCGAAGCGATGAACAACAGTTCCGCCAGCCTGCCGCGCGATCGCGACGAGTTCACCTTTGCTGGCCTGACACCATTGCCGGGGCGCAAAGTGCGGGTAGACCGCGTAGCGGAAAGCCCGGTCAATTTCGAATGCCGGCTGACGCAGTGCATCCAGTTGCAAACGGCGACGGGCGAGAACGTGGACACCTGGCTGGTGTTGGGAGAAGTGGTTGCCGTGCATATCGCCGGCAACCTGCTGGATGAACAGGGTATTTACCAGACGGCGGCGGCGCAGCCGATTCTGCGCGCCGGCGGCCCAACGGCCTATTACGGCATTTCCGAGCAACAACGCTTCGATCTGGTGCGCCCGGACGCGCGCGGATAATACGCCCTGGTGGGGCTTGGGCTTGGCCGTGCCCCGCCACAGGCCGCCTGCATTTACAGGCGGGCTTCAATCGCCGCGGCGAAATCACGGCACATCTGCTCGTCGCCGTTAGCGTTATCGGCCAAAACTGCATCGCCATCCACAACGCGAATATGCGCCGCCAGATCAAAGTCGGCCGGCGGTTGCGGCCGCTGAGCCGCAGCGGCAATCGCCTGCTGCGCATCGTGCCAGGCCTGCTCTACCGTTTGGTTACAGGCTTCGGCCAGGTAATCCGGATTAAAGCCTTCGCCGGTCAGGCTGCGCAACGTATCGTCATGGCTGACGCTGTTGCCTGGCAGCCAGTAATGCCGGGCCAGATCGGGGCCAATCGCCGGGTTATCGGTCAGGTAACCGTCACGTTGAAGGAAGAACTGCCGGGTTTGCTCTACCGCCATCAGCGCCAACAGATACCCCTGATAGGAACAGGCGGATTCCAGCGACAACAGGTGCGGGATCGCCAGCGTCGGGCGCGGGCTGCCGCTGATGCCCAAAATCTTCTGCTCGATATCGCGCGCCAGTTGGCTAATCGCCGCCGACGTGCGCTGCTCATCGTCCCACTGGTAAAGCGCCCATTCAAAATACGGCACCAGCAGGATATGGCGTTCGTTAAACGCGCGCATCGGTTGGCGGGCGGCAATGCTGGCCTTGATCAACGCATCCGGCACCGGTTCACCGGCGGCGTTTTTCGCATAGCGCTTCAGCCAGTCGGCATCATCCAGCAGACTATCGCAGAACATCGACTGGGTTTCGGCATAGGCCATGGAGGTCGGCGGGAACTCCTGGGAGAAACACGGCGCATTCTGGCAAATGTTGGCAAAGTGCGCCGCGTGCCCGCCCTCATGGAACAAGGTGTTCAAGCCGTTGGCGCCGCTGCCCACCTGCCCCGGCTGCGCCAGGCTAGTGAAATTGATCTGCGCCGGCTGCCATTTGCCCTGCTGGATAAACGCCGGCACCGGGCTGTGCATAAAGCCATTTTCATATTTGCCTTTGCGCACCAACAGATCGAGGTTCAACTGCGCGCCGCGAAAGCCAATATGCAGCCTTTTGAAGCTGTTCACCCAGCGCGCCAGCGACTGTGCGAACGGGAAGTAGGGATCGAGCTGGCGCGTCACGTCGCCGGCGCTGGCAAAGCGCAGGTTCCATGGTGCCAGCGCCTGCTCACCCTTACTGGCGGCCAGTTGCTGCAGGCTGCGCGCATTGGCAGCGCGCGTTTGCTGTTCGAACCGGTCCAAAATAGCGAACAGTTGCTCCGGCGACATCCGTTCGGTTTTGTTCACCTTGTAATCAAAATAGTTGCGGTAACCCAGTTGGCGGGCAAAACGGTTACGCAAACCGATCAGTTCCGGCAGGCCGTTATGCAGCAGCCATTGCTCCAGATCGCGCAGCGCGGTTTGCGAACTGCGCCGATATTCTTCATTTTCGTTGGTGGCCTGATTGGTGAGCAGCTCACCGAGGGAAGCCGGCACCCGCTCCCCCTTGGCGTTCAGGTGCTCCACCGGGTAGTCTTTACGGCGGTTATACAGATCGGCTTCGGCGGCGATGATTTGGTCCAGCAGCGCCTGCGCCTGTGGATCTTCAATCGCGTTACAGTCAAAAAAGCGCAGCCAACCGTTCAGGCCGTGCAACAGCGCCTCTTTTTCCGGGCTGTTGGGCTGGGCTTCGAGCCCGGCCAGCATTTGGCGAATCTCCGGCAGGCGGCGCGGCTCGGCGATAAAACGTTTATAGGCGCTTTCCGCCGCGGCAAAGCGTGCCGACACATCCTTACCGCCGGTGCCCATATAGTTTTGCCAGAATAATTCTTCTTTGTTGCGGTGAACGTTGAGGTAATCCTGGTTCAATTGATTGAAATACTCGAGAGCCTGTTGCATAACCATCCTCTAAGAAAATACGCCGGTTTTTTCAGTATACATACCCAAAATAATTCGAGTTGCAGGACAAAAACGCGAAAGCGTTTTTGAACAGCGCTAGCGCTGGCCCCGTAGGGGTGAGGCCGAATGGCTGAATTACGCGGCAACGCAGCTGCCCCATCGGGGCGAGGCCCAGGGATGGGCCGAGTAATAAAGCCAACACACCTGCAGCTTGAAGTATGAAGGGTATACCCAATAAATTCCGCGTTGCACAATGAATTAACACATCGCAAATTCAGGGTTATGGCAGGCAGACGTCACACAAACGCGCCAGCCCATCTTCCAGCGTCGTCGCCACACCGACCGCGACCAGGCAACAGGCGATTTGGCGCTGGATCGCCGGCGGGATGGGCACATCCCCGGCCAGGCAGCGCTCCGTCCAGCGCGCCGTGCTGAGCGCATCCTTCTCCGCTGGCAGTTGCGCACTTTCATCTTGCGATGGCCGTTCCATCAGCACCTGCTGCTCGCCGCCCACGATGTAATGGATCTGCGGGCAACGCTGCGGGTTAGCGTAGGCTTCGCCTTCCGTACCGTGCATCAGTAACCCGCGCCCGCCAATCTGGCGGAAGAACGAACCGACGCGCTCCACATATTCCGGGTGAGAAACGCTGGCGATGCGCAGCACATCGGCGGCGCCAAACGGCGTGGCCAATTTTGCCAGCGTATGCGCACTGTTGCGCACCCCCATACGCCAACGCAGGCCAAGTTGGCGCTCCAAAGGCGCAGACAGTGCGCTCACCGGAATAAACACCGGTTCGCCCGCATCCAGCCGCTGCTGGGCATGGGCCGCGTCTTCCGACCAGGGCATGCCCAGCGCCTGGAAAATTTCCGCACTGGTCACCCGGGTGCGATCGTCTATCACCCCGTGCACCACCACCGGCAGGCCGACTTTGGCCAACAGCAATGCCAGCAGCGGCGTAAGGTTCGCCTGCCTGCGCGCGCCGTTGTAGCTCGGCAATACCACCGGCATCGGTTTGCCCTGCGGCAAAGAAAGCTGCATCACCTGCTGCTGCATGGCGTGATAAAAGCCGAGCATCTCGGCTTCCGCTTCGCCTTTGATACGCAGCGCGATCAACACGCCGCCCAGTTCCAGCGGCGGCACATCGCCGGCCAGGATCGCCTGATAAAGCTGGAAAGCGGTTTCCTGATCCAAATCGCGCGCATGATTCTTGCCACGGCCGATTTCTTTGATAATTTTGGTGTAATCCATGGCGGGGTTCCCCTGGTATGCCTGCGGCAAGCAGGCCTTATTCATGTATTTGCGCACAATTATGAGTTACCCGCTGCACAGTTGTACATGGCAATCATCAGCGCCGCCGCCGCCGAGCAAAAGGGCTGCCGGGCTTTTTCTCTTTTTTCGCCGCCGCCGCTGCAGATTTCAGCGCCGCCAGGTGCGCTTTGTCGGCCTCTGGCACCGCGCGCTGTTCGATCGGGAACACCGGCAATGCGGCAAGCAGGCGGGCGCCGTAATTTTTGGTCAACAGGCGGCGATCATAAATCACGATCTCGCCGCGGCACTGCAAACTGCGGATAAGGCGCCCCACCTGCTGGATCAGATTAAAAGACGCACTGGGCAAGCTTTGCACCTCGAACGGATAGCGCTTAAGCGATTTCAGCCACTCCCCTTCGGTGAGGATCACCGGGCTGTCGATCGGCGGGAAAGCAATCTTGTGAATATGTACCTGGGTCAGTAATTCGCCTTTCAAATCCAGCCCTTCGGCAAAAGACTGCAGGCCAACCAGTACGCTGGCGCTGCCGCTCGCCACCCGTTTGCAGTGCTCCTCCACCAGCCGGTAACGCGGCTGATCCCCCTGCACCAGCAGCATCAGGCGCAAATCGGCGACATAGCTGAGAAAGGTTTGCATCGCGCGGTTACTGCTAAACAGCACCAGCATACCTTTATGCTGCCCACCAGCCACCTCGGCGCGAAAACAACGGGCCATCTCTTCCAGGTGCTCCGCCTCATGAGCTAACACCGGTTCAACACGCATTTGCGGGATAACGATTTTCCCCTGCTCAATGTGATTGAACGGCGAAGCCAGGACTTCGAAGCGATCGCCGGCCTTTTCATTCAACCCGCTCATTTCCTGCAGGCGGGCAAAACTGTTCAGGGAACGCAGCGTGGCCGACGTGACCACGACATGCGGCACATTGCGCCACAGCAGTTTTTCCAGTTGATCGCTCACGCGGATGCCGACGCAGTGCAGATACAGGTGGGTGACGTTATCGCGCTGTTCGCGCGTTACCCATTTGGTGATCGGCGCGTTAGAGGATTTTTCCAGCGCCGCCAGGCGCCACAGTTTGGTCATCGCGTCCAGATAGCCAGAGGTGCGGTTCATCTGCAAAATGGCCCGGTGCAGGCGCATGATGTCATGCTTGCCGCTTTGTTCGGTCAGATCGTTGAGGATGAATTCCGCCAGGCCGCGCAGCGCATCGGTCAGTTTGAATAAACGGCTGCAGATCTCGATCATCTCCGGCGGCAACTGGCCCATTTCAAAGCGATGCTCGGCGGCAACGCTGTCGCCTGGCAGGTAAGCGCTCACCTGGCGCTCAAAGGTCTGCACCAGTTCACGCATCTCTTCGCAATGGTTTTTCAACCGCTCGGGGTTGGATAATCCCGGCGGGTTCTTTGGCCGGTACTGCGTGATGCATTGCTCCACTTGGCGCACGATCAGATCAAGCTGCAAATTGGTGGCCAGCGCGGTGATTTCACCTTCGATTTCCAACGCATCGCGCGCCACTTCCGGCAAGTGGTGGCCTTCATCCAGCACCAGCAGCAACTCTTTCGGGTTCGGCAACACCGATTCGCTTTCCAGCGCCGCCATCACCAGCGCATGGTTGGCGACCACCACATCGGCGCTCTCTATTTCCTTGCGCGCAATATAAAACGGGCACTCGCGAATATAGTGGCAGTTGCGCCCCAGGCAGTTGGCCCTATCCGTGCTCAATTTGCCCCACAGCGCATCGTTAATGCTTTGGGCATAATGATCGCGCAGCCCGTCCCACTCGTGGCGGCTGAGGGCCTTGGCCAGCTTTTGACATTGCGCCTGTTCTTCACCGCTGGACGGCGCCAACTCATCCTCATCCAGATACAGCATCAGATCGCCCTGCTCCGCCGCGTCGGTGCTCATTGCCGCCAGGTTACGCGGGCAAACATAGCGCCCGCGGCCAAACGCGCCGGTGAATTTCAGATCGGGGATGATTTTTTTCAACAGCGGCAGATCTTTACTGTAGATCTGGTCTTGCAGCGCCACATTGGCGGTGCTGACCACCAGCGGTTTGCCTTCGTCCCGCCCGACGGCGATGCCCGGGATCAGGTATGACAGCGTTTTGCCGACGCCGGTCGGCGCTTCGATCGCCAAATGGCGTGGATAGTCGCCAGCCAGGGTTTTCGCCACTTCAGCGATCATCTGGCGCTGCGGTGCGCGGGAAATAAAATCCGGTATTTGCTGCTGCAGGGCTTTGTACCACTGGCCTATTTGATTTTTTACTGAGGTGGTGAGCGCCATTCAACTCTTATCTAAACGAAATGATGGCGCTATTGTCCCACAGACCACCCGCGGCGTCAGCCCGAGTTACGGCTGGCCCGGCAACATTGCGATGCGCCCCGCGCTAAAGGACCATGCATCGGCCTCCGTGCAGGCAATGATCACCATCACATCTTCTGGCCGCAATTGCAGGTTCTGCGCCAGCAACGCAGTAAGGCGCTGATAAAAACGCTGTTTGGTGGTCGTGCTGCGCGGGCGGCCGCTGGTAATATAAAACAATATATACTCTGTAGAACGCGGCCCGCCGAGATAATCACGATCGTATATCAGTTCGCCCGGTGAGTACTGATCGATCGCCTGGAATTTATCCGCCGCGGGCACGTCAAACGCATCTACCAGCGCCTGGTGCAACGTCTCGGACAGGGTATGCAGATAGTCGCTCGATTTGCCCCGTTGCAGGGCGATACGGGTGAAAGGCATGGTTTACTCCCCCAGATCGCGCAGGCGCGCGATTGCCGAGGCCGCTGCCGGCCAACCAGCATAAAACGCCAGGTGAGTGATCGCCTCTGCCAGTTGCACCACATTCACGCCATTGCGCTGCGCCAGTTGCAGGTGGAAAGGCAATTGCTCCACGCCGTTCAGAGCCACCAGTGCGGCAACGGTGATTAAGCTGCGTTCGCGGCGGGTCAGTTCTGGCCTTTGCCAGACATCGTCAAATAAAACGCGATCGCTCAGCTCGGCCAGCTTCGGGGCGATATCACCGAAAGCCTGTTGCCCGGCGGTGTGTTTGCTATGCATGATAATCCTCCTGTTGTGTGCAATAGCAATTACCCTACCCGCCGGGTACAGTGGTGAATATCGGGATTTTTTGCATTGATGGTTTATAAAAACAGGATTATAAACCTACCGCCTGCTCAGCCCCGGCCGGCTGCGGCCGCTTTATCAATTAGCGCAGGTTTTCCCCGCCGGCGTAATCAAAAAACTGCCTTTTAACGTGGCATTACTTTGGCTAAAGGTTGTGCCCTTCGCCAGGTAAACGCCTTGCAGCGTCAGCGCAATCGGGTTAGCGCTGCTGATGCCGCGCAGTAGCACCGCCCCCGAGGTTACGCTGGTCACATTGGCCAACGTGATATCCCGGAAGGTTGGCACCCGGTTGCCCGCGGTATTGTTCTCATACTGGGTATCCATGACGATCGGGTTTTTCACGTTTTGCATGCATACCTGGTTGTATTTCACGCCGGAAACCACGCCGCCACGGGTGCGATCGCTTTTGATCCGCAGCCCGCTGGTGGTGCCGTTTAACGTCAGGTTGCTCACATCAACGCCGCTGACGCCGCCGTTGGTTTCACTGCCGATCGACATGCCGTGCCCTACGCCAAACTTATTGTTCACAATAGAGATATTGCGCGTTGGGCCGTTATTGCCGGCTTTTATCGCCACGTTGTCATCCCCGGTGCTGATGCTGCTGTTGATGAGCGTCACGTTCTGCGAGGAGATCGGATCAAACCCATCGGTATTTCGGGCGGTTCCCGGCGTATTGATGGTGATCCCCCAGGCGGTTAAGCCGTCCACCCGATCGCTAACCACGTGAAAGTTAGGTGAGTTTTTCAGCGTGATCTGGTAGAGCTTAATATCCCTGGAACTGTTGATTTGGATAAGACGCGGCGCATTCTGGCTCAGCTTCTTGGTTTTGGCCTCCGTCGCCAGCTGCCACCAGCTTTGATTTTTCCCTTCCATAACCACGCCGCCCTGGCCGTCGATGATGCCTTTGCCATAAATCCCACTGCCGGTGGCACCGCTGACGGTGATAAACGCCCAGCAGCCCTTGCCGGATTTATCCAGCGTGCCGCATGTCTTACCGACGTTATCAAACGCCGTTGGAGAAGCCTTGGCCAGCAGCGTGACGCCCTGATCAACCCAGAGCCCCACCCCGGAAGGCAGTTGCAAGGGGCCGGCATAGAATTTGTTCGCGCTGCCTTTGGCGACCAGGCGCACGCTCTTGCCTTTGGCGCAGGCATTCAGCGCTTTTTGAATACTCGCCGTCGCATCGCCGTTGGTGGCGCTAAGCACGCTGCAACTGGCCGGGATCACCGGGGTTTTTACGCTGCGGCTGTCGGCTGCGAAGGCCGCCGGCAAATGGCTGCCGATACACAACGCCAAGGCGCTTAATGCTATTTTTTTGTGTGAATATTTCATGTCTATCAATTTCCTTATCAGGTTAAACAGTGCCTCTGCTGGCACGACGATCCTAGTTTGCTGAAACGTTTCCGCTAATTCACGTCCTGTGGGTTGTGTAATTACCCACACAAAATAAATGTCTTACCCACCAGGTTGGTGGTACAAAAAAACACCGTTTTTAGCCCGTATTTAGATATCCACATAGAAATAAATCTTTTGTCATAAATACATCACAATAAATTGGTAAAAATTCTGCGCTGCGATAATTTCGACAGCATCAACTGATGATGAGAAGCGTCTTTCAATCGTATAAAGCAGGAAAAACCATGAAACGTAATCTTCTGGCCGTTATTATTCCGGCACTTTTAATTGCGCAAGCAACCCAGGCAGCAGAAATCTACAATAAAGATGGCAATAAACTTGATTTTTACGGCCGAGCAAAGGCACTGCATTATTTTTCTGATGACACCAGCAATGATGGCGATAAAACCTATGTCCGCATCGGTTTTAAAGGCGCGACGCAAATTACCGATGCACTGACCGGCTACGGCCAGTGGGAATATCAGATTGCCGCCAACCACACTGAATCTGAAGGCACCACCGATACGAAAACCCGTCTTGGCTTCGCCGGCTTGAAATACAAAGATTTTGGTTCATTCGACTACGGCCGCAACTACGGTATTATTTATGACGTTGCCGCCTGGACCGATATGCTGCCAGAGTTCGGTGACGATGCTTACATCAAAACCGACAACTTCATGACTGGCCGTACTAATGGCGTGGCGACTTACCGTAATAACAACTTCTTCGGCCTGGTTGACGGCCTGAAATTCGCCGTGCAGTACCAGGGCAAAAATGAAAACGACGGCCGTTCCGCCAGCAAGGCAAACGGCGACGGCTGGGGGATTTCTTCCAGCTACGAAATTGTTGACGGGATTAGCGTAGGTGCCGCATACGCCTCCTCCAACCGCACCACCACGCAAAAACTCGGTACCTACGGCAAAGGTGACAAAGCAGATATTTGGGCAACCGGCCTGAAATATGACAACAACAACCTGTACCTGGCAGCGACATATTCCGAAAGCCATAATCTGGCGCCAATTTCCGGCACTGCGCAAATTAACAACACCTCAACCAGCGTTAGCGGATTCGCCAATAAAGCACAGGGTTTTGAAGTGGTCGCGCAATACCAGTTTGATTTCGGCCTGCGCCCATCATTGGCGTATGTTCAATCAAAAGGTAAAGACATCGAAAACGTCGGCGATGCCGATTTGGTGAAATATATTGATGTCGGCGCCGTTTATTATTTCAACAAAAACATGTCTACCTATGTTGATTATAAAATCAACCGTCTTGACGACAATAATAAACTTGGCTTGAAAAACGACGACGTAGTCGCCGTCGCGCTGACCTATCAGTTCTAAACCACTGCGTTTGCTTCATCTTATACTCGTTTTTATTTCGCCGGGGCGCTGCACCCGGCTTTTTTCTTTTTTCCTGATGGCTCCGCCAAATACCAAACTTGCCTGATAAAACAAACGGGTATAGGCTAATTCCGGCTTATGCATCGCGCCGCACTCATCATGATGATACTACAGCCCTGCGCCGGCATCCCCTGCCCGGCCACCATAACAACCAACAGAGAGTTATCCTTGATATGGCAAAAATACGTTTCAAGCAGATCGCCCTTGGTGCCGCCACCGGTATCGCCTTACTCTCCCTGGCAGGCTGTGCTCAACAACCCGCGCAGCAGCGGCTGGCGGATCAATCGGTTCTGGCCGTGAACTGGTTCCAGCAGTCCGGGGAATATCAGGCGCTTGCGCACCAGGCCTTCAACAGCGCGCAACGCGCGTTCGATCAGGCCAAACCGGCGGCCGGCAAGAAAAAAGCGGTCGTGGTCGATCTGGATGAAACCATGCTGGATAACAGCGCCTATTCCGGCTGGCAGGCACATCAGGGCAAACCCTTTGCCGCCGCAAGCTGGGCCGCATGGTCGCAAGCCGGGCAGGCGCTGGCGGTGCCAGGCGCCGTGCAGTTCGCCAACTACGTCAACACCCATGGCGGCACCATGTTCTACGTGTCCAACCGTAAACAATCGGAATATGCGACCACCGTCGCCAATATGCAGAAGCTCGGTTTCACCGGTATGTCGGAACACACAGTATTGCTTAGCCAGGATAGCTCAAACAAGCAGGCGCGCTTTGATCGCATCAAAAACGCGGGTTACGACATCGTGGTTTACGCCGGGGATAACCTAAACGACTTTGGCGCCGCCACCTACCACAAAGATAACGCGCAGCGCCGGGCATTCGTCAGCGCCAATCAGGACAAGTTCGGTACCGAGTTCATCGTGCTACCCAACCCGCTGTATGGCGACTGGGAAAGCGGGATGGCGCCGGGCTACAACACGCTAACGCCGGAGCAAAAGCTGCAGGTGCGCCAACAGGCGATCCGCGCCTGGAGCGGGCAATAAACCGCCACCTTTCCCTCTCCCACCGGAGAGGGAAGCGCCCCCGCTCAACCGGCGTTACATTACGCCGCACAGCGCGATAAAAATCAGCATGCTGAGCGCCACCGCCGCCAGCATATTGCGCAGGAAAAACGCCAGGATAACGGCAAACACAGCGCCCCACAGGTAAGGGTTGTCCGGCAGGGCGCGCCACTGATCGCCGTCGAATGCCACAATCGGCCCGCAGATCGCCGTCAGCACCGCCGGCGCCGAAAATCCCAGCAACGCCTTGATGCGTGGCGGCAGCCGCAACGGTATGTTCGGCGCCAGGAAGCAATAACGGTTAAAAAACACCACCAGCCCCATCAGGGCAATCGTCAGCCAAATCACGCCTGCCCCCTGCTGCATAACAGCCCAACCAGCATTGCCGCTACGGTTGCAAGCACCAACGCCCCCGGTACCTGATAAGCGTGCAGCGCAATGGATAGGCCCAGCGCGGTCAGCACACAGGCCAATATCGGCAGGTTGCATACCCTCGGCACCACAATGGCGATAAAGGTGGCGACAATGGAAAAATCCAGGCCATAGCGGCCCACATCGCCCACGCGATCGGCGGCGAATACGCCTAACCCGGTCGATAAAAACCAGCACAGATAAAACATCAGGCCCGCGCCCAAAGCATACCAGCGGTTAAAACGCGCGGGGTGCCGATCGCCGGTCAGCGCGAACAGTTCGTCGGTAAGCAAAAAGCCCAGCAGCAGGCGCCAGCGCAGCGGCAAGGGGGAAATGCGGTCACGCAGCCGCAGCGCATACAGAAAATGCTGCGCGGTAACGAAGAACGTGGAGACGACGATCGCCAACACGCCGGCCCCGCTTTTCATCATGCCCATGGCAACCAACTGCGATGCCCCGGCAAAAACGATCGCCGACATGCCCAGCCCCTGTACCGCCGTCAGGCCGCTTTCCACCGCCATCGAACCGGCCAGTATGCCCCAGGGCAAAACCGCCAGGCACAGCGGCAGCATCGCCACGGCCCCTTGCAACGCAGGGCGCCAGCGGGGTAATGCGCTGGGGAGCCGTGCCGACATGCCGCCGGGAGAGGAAAGTTTATGCATGGTGTTCTCCTTTGATTATTCGGAGAACAGCGTAATGCGGCCAGGTGCAGGAGATCTTGCACCCAATTGCACATTATTTCAGAGACTTCACATAGTCACCGGGGGTCACGCCCATCGATTGACGAAAATGGCGGTGGAAATGGCTTTGATCGTGAAAACCGCAGGCCAGCGCACTATCAAGCACGCTATAGCCGGCTTTCAGCATGCCGCGAGCCTTACGCAGACGCGCCTGAATCTGGTAGGCATGCGGCGGAAGGCCGGTCACCTGTTGGAACTGGCGCAGCAGGTAGTAGGGGCTGAGCGCCACGCGCTCCGCCAGTTCCAGCAGGGAAACATCGGCTTCCGGGTAGTCGTCCAAAAACGTCTTGATACGCGCCACCTGGGCCTGCGCCCGGCTTTGCGCGGCGGGTTCACCGCGGCTTTTGGCGTGGCGCAACATCAACCAGGTGAGCGCTGAAAACACCATGGTTTCTTTCAACAGGCGGTTTTCATTGCTGTGCAGCAGCGTGAAGGCCAGGCGCAACTGCCCCGCCAGGCCGGCGTCATACACCACCGGGTTGGGAAAGTAAGGGGTAGCCCCGGCGCTGGTTTTGAGATCGCGCGATAAAAATGCCAGCATCTCCGGCGTTGGGTACATCGCCTGATAGGCCCAACCGCCTTCCGTCGCCGCGCTGCCTGTATGGATCTCATCGGCATTGACCAGAATAATGCTGCCCAGCGGGGCGACGTGCTCCCCGCCGGTGCGGTAGAAGCGCTGGGCGCCTTCATCAATCACCCCCACGCAGAACCCCTCGTGGCTATGGCGTGCAAAGGTCTGGCGCTGGTAGCTGGCTTGTAAAACTTCCAACCCGCCCAGATCGTCCACGTGCATAAAATTCGTCTGCTCCCGGCGGCCGCGCCGGAGCTTGCTTTGCATAACCCTCTCTCCACTGCATAACACGGATTGCCGCCGTGCGGGGCAGCATTTCCTGCACGATCGATAATGGTACACAGCCTATCATTCACTGGTATGCGCCGTTTTGTACAAAATTGCCCGGCGGCAGCTGCCGGGCAATGCGGTTTCAGAGTAATGACATTGAGTTAACCCTGATAGTGCGCTAGCGTTATCATGAATTAATCATGAAGAATCAAGGTGCTGCGGAAAATATGGCAAAAAACACGTTAGGACATGGTGACCCTTCCGCACATTCCGTCAGTGAGCGGTTACTGACATTATTAAAAACCCAAGGCCCGCAACGGGCCGCCGAAGCCGGAAAAATGCTGGGAACGACCGGCGAGGCGGCACGCCAGCAGTTTGTCAAACTGGCCAAAGAAGGCCTGGTCGAAGCCGTCGCCCAAACGCGCGGCGTGGGCCGGCCGCTGCAGATCTGGCACTTGACGCCGGCCGGCAACGCCCGTTTTCCAGACACACATTCGGAATTGACCGTCCAGCTATTGCGAAACGTCCGTGATAAGCTCGGCGAACAGGCGCTTGAACTGTTGATTGAAGCCCGCGAGCAGGATACCCGCATCAACTACAAACAGGCGATGGTCGGGGCTGCCAGGCTGCAGGAGCGCGTCGCGCGGCTGGCGGCGATCCGCTGCCGCGAAGGTTACATGGCCGAATGGCATGAACAGGAAGACGGCACGTTTTTGCTGATCGAAAACCACTGCCCGATCTGCGCGGCGGCCAGCATTTGCCAGGGCTTTTGCCGTGCGGAGCTGAGCGTCTTCGCCGAGGTTCTGCAGGCGCAGGTGGAGCGCAGCGAACACATTTTGTCCGGCGCGCGCCGCTGTGCCTACCGTATTTCACGGCGCTAGCGGTTCATTGCTCAATACGCCCAGGCAACCGGCCCCTGCGGGGCAGGATGTTTAGGCGACACGTTTTGCCTCATACCAGTCACAAACACGGTGGATATGATGAAGCTGCGCGCAGGCTTTTGGCTTGTTACCCTGGGGTTCTGCGTTTACTGGGCGCTGGCAGTACTAGGCCGCGAACGCGCCGAAGTTTTACTGATCGGCGGCGCGCTGCTGGCGCCGCTGCTGCCCTATGGCCGGCAACGGCGCTGGCTGCTGTTGGCCGCGCCGTTGGGGATGGCGATGGATGCTGCCTGGCACTACGCCGGCGTGGTGGCCTACGTCAGCCAACCGGCGCTGCCGCTGTGGGCGGGGGCGCTTTGGCTGACCTTCAGTTGCTGGTGGTACTGGCTGCTGCCGCAGTTGCAAAGCACCCTGATGGCACTGGCGGTCGCCGGCGCCATCGGCGGCCCTCTCACCGGCCTGGCCGGTTGGCAATTGCAGGCCATCGCCCCCGGGATCGCGCCGCAACTGATGCTATTGGTGCTGTCCGCCAGTTGGGCGGTTTACCTGCCGTTAATCAGTTATCCCTTGTTAAAACGCTGATGATAACGCCGGGGAAAGCGGCCCGGGCGGCTAAACCACCACAAAAAATGGTGTTTGTTTCAACAGGGGAAAAGCCTATAATCGCCCCTTATCTGAGCAACCAGCGATCGACTCCCATGCTGAAAAAAGCGTTTATCATCATCATCGCCCTGTGCGCCTTCGGTTCGCTTGGAGGTGTCTTCCTGGCCGGGCTGAATATCTACACCCGCTCCACCACGCCGCAGGAAACCAACAGCCAGGCGCCTTCCTTGCTGCCCATGCCGAGCCAACAGGATCAGCAGTAACCTCTTTAGCCGTTAAAGCGTACGGACCCCTAACGCCGCCGCTTGCTGCTCCTGATCGGCGATCGCCTGATACGCTGAACGCGGTATCAGGCTGAAATCCCCGATCAGCAGGCTCTCGCTGGCCGGATCGTTAACCATCGCGCTGGCCGCCGCCCGCAAAATAGCCAGCTGTTCCGCCGTTGTGGCGGCGGCGGTAATCAGCGGCATGCCAGGCACCGACGCCGTGCGGCCAATGATTTTCACCCCGGCCAGCGCTTGCGGCTGCGCGCGCTTTAACAATTCCAGGCTCACGCAATCAACGGCGGCAATATCCGCCAGCCCAAGCTGAATCGCCCGCACGGAATTTTCATGGCTGCCGGTAACCACCGCGCGGCTGAAAAAACGCCCATTCTCCGCCAGCGGCGCCACCAGCGCCCGCAGGCTGTTATAGCCAGACTGGGAATCGGCGTGGTTATAGGCCACCACCCGGCCGCGGAAATCCGCCAGCCGCTCACCGGGGGCATCTGCCCGCACAACCAGCCAGCTGCTGTAGTTTGCGCCGTTACAGCCCTCGACCCGATAATGGTAGGTGCCGACCAGTTTGACGTGCGGCAAATATTTCACCAGCGTATAACCACAGGTTTGGCTTAGCAGCAGGTCTGGCTGCTGCCAGTGCAGCAAGAGATCCTGCGGCCAGCTCAACGCGGCCGGCGCGTCCGGCAAGCCGAGCTCCAACAGCCTGGCGCGCAGCGCATGCCAGAACAATGCGACCTGCTGGCGGCCGACGCCATACATCGGCAAAGATACCTGCATAAGACCCCCTTAGCGCAGAAATGCGTAGTGCCCACGCCGGCTGATGCCCGACGGCCAGACAGCGCCCCTGACGTTTCAACCACCCAGTGATAATCATAGCCAACAGAACGCACACGCAATCGGCCAACTGTCGCAAACCCGGCAGGAAATCAGCATCCGCCGCGTGAGCTTTCGCCGCCAATAGCGAAGAGCAAAACTATACTGAAGAGAACAAGCCCATATCTATCAGGCAGAGACTGAAAAATGAATGCGCATCAACGCCAGGCGGCGGTAACCGCTGCCCACGGGCAAGCATTAGTTTTCCGCCCTTTGCGCTTGCGCCCGCCGCGGGTTAATGAAGTGCGGGTCCGTCTGGTCGCCTGCGGCATTTGCCATACCGATCTCAGTTGCTGCGCCGGTGCTATGGCGGGCGCGATACTCGGCCATGAAGGCGCCGGCATCGTTGAGCGGGTGGGCAAACAGGTGCGCAGCGTGCAGCCTGGCGATGCGGTGGTGCTCTCTTATCAATCCTGCGGCCAGTGCGCCGCTTGCCGGCAGCAACGCCCGGCTCACTGCGAAAACTTCTGGCAGTTGAACTTCGATTTTCAGCGCCTGGACGGCAGCAGTGGTTATTATCCGCCGCTGCACGGCCACTTTTTCGGGCAATCCGCCTTCGCCACCCATGCGCTGGTCACCGAACGTAATCTGGTGAAGGTTGCGCCGGATTTGCCGCTGGCGGTGATTGCGCCGCTCGGCTGTGGGTTGCAGACCGGAGCGGGCACCATTATCAATTCGCTGAATCTGCAGGCCGGCGAGAATGTACTGATCCTGGGCGCCGGTACGGTCGGCCTGGCGGCGATTATGGCGGCGGCTATCCGCCAAGCGGGCAATATCGCCGCCGTCGATCTGCTGCCCCAACGGTTACAATTGGCGGCAGAACTGGGCGCCACCGCCACGCTAGCTGGTGACGACCCCGCGCTGCCGGCGGCGCTTACCGCCCTTGGCGTAGCCTGGGACTACGTGGTGGATACCACCGGCAACAGCATGCTGGACAAACTGGGTCAGCAGGTGCTGCGCCCCGGCGGCACTCTGGTGCGGTTGACTGGCGGCGGCGGAATGCGGCTTCCCGAAGGGCGGCGGATTATCAGCGTCATTCAAGGGGATGCCATCCCGCAACGCTTTATCCCCTACCTGATCGCCCAGTGGCAAAAGGGCCGCTTCCCTTTCGATCGCTTGATCCGGCATTACCCTTTCCACGCCATCAACCAGGCGCTGGCGGCAGCGAAATCCGGCGAAGCGATAAAAGCCGTACTGCGTTTTACCTAACCGCGATTAGCGGCCAATAGATTAATTTTCAACGTCTTTTGGTTGTATCGTTATAACAAAAAAGAATTGGTTATGACGTATTCCCCGCCGTTATGCTTCTTTTTTTTATTTAACAAGCAGAATTATTATGTCGACAACCATTGTGGCGCCCGCCGCCACATCTTCTACAGGGATAACCGGGGCGGCCGTCCCCATCCGCAACGCCGCCGATGTGGCCAATTTGGTCAACGGCGGCGCCGCCAAGCGTAACGACGCGCGTATCGTGGTCGCCATCGCGCTGGGCGGCGTATTTTTGGACGCTTACGATCTGGGTGCGCTGGCGTTCGGTATTAAAGACGTGGCGCGTGAGTTCAACCTCTCGCCAACCGGCACTGGGCTGGTTGCCTCTGCCATTACCTTCGGCGCCATCATCGGTGCGTTTATCGGCGGCTACCTGACCGATAAAATCGGCCGTTATCGCGTGTTTATGGCGGATATGTTTTTCTTCGTCTTCGCTGCGTTGGCCTGCGCCTTCGCGCCCAATGAATGGGTGCTGGGCGGCGCGCGTTTCGTGATGGGGCTGGGGGTGGGGATCGATCTGCCGGTAGCGATGGCGTTTTTGGCCGAGTTCTCGCGCCTTTCCGGCCGCGGCAACAAAGCGGCGCGCATCGCCATGTGGTGCCCCACCTGGTATGCGGCAATCAGTATTTCCTACCTACTGGTGCTGTTGCTGTATGGCGTGCTGCCGGAAAGCCATACCGACTGGCTGTGGCGGCTGATCCTTGGCTTTGGCGCCGTGCCGGCGCTGCTGATTATCGCCATCCGTAGCCGCTATATGAGTGAATCACCGGTGTGGGCCGCCAACCAGGGCGATCTGCAAGGCGCGGCCGCGATCCTGCGGCGCTCGTACAATATCAATGCTGAAGTTACTGCTGATGCCGAACAGGGCCGGCCGGTGCAGGCGCGCCGCGCCTCATGGCGCAACTACGGCACCCTGCTGCAAGGCGTTTACCTGCGGCGCACGGTGCTGGCGACGGTTATCGCCATTGCCTCTTCTTTTGCCTATAACGCCGTCGCCTTTGGCCTGCCGGTGATCCTTTCCAGTTTCCTGGCGCAGTCGATGCTAAGCACCATTCTGTTCTCGCTGGCGCTCAACCTGCTGTTTGCCTTTGTCGGCGGCTTGATTGCCGTGCGGTTGGTGCCCGCGGTGGGAGCCTGGAAACTGACGGTGCTGGGCTATATGTGCCAATTGGCGGCGCTGATTGGGCTGGCGGTGGTCGGCCACCCAGCCAACGGCAGCGAAGCGGCGTTTTCCATCGGCATGCTGGCGCTGTTCCTGCTTGGCCAGGGCTTTGGCCCCGGCTCGCACAGCATGACGTTTGCCTCGCTAAGTTACCCGACCTCGCTGCGTGGCGTTGGCGTCGGCTTTAACCAAACGCTGATGCGATCCAGCTCAACGCTGTCGCTGTTCCTGTTCCCGGTACTCTCGGCAACGCTGGCCACCGACGTGTTCTGGGTAATCGCTCTCGCGCCGCTGATCGGCCTGGTTGCGCTGCTGGCGATCCGCTGGGAGCCTTCGGGCTACGATGTGGACGCCGAAGACTTCCAACGTTCATAACCCCCCGCCCGTGTTCCCCTTCCCGCAAGGGGAACACGTTTACCGCCGAGCTTCCCTGCCAAATAGCCGCATTAACTTAACAACCCAATAAGATACTAGCTTAATAAGTTGCCATGCTAACAAGCTAATAGCTTATTAGCCTGCCAGGCTGATAACTTCATATGGCCGCAAGCTGCAGGTAGTGCGCCAACCGTTGACGCAGGTGGGCAATGCCTTGCGGATGCTGGATAAACACCACCGCCGGCATCATCTGCCAACGCTGCCCTTCATCACCAAAGCGGATAGCGGCGATCTGCGCCGGCGTTAACGCGCCAGCCATAAACCAGGTTGGCAGGATGCCGCCGCGCGGGTTGGCGTAGGAGCGCTGCCAAAGCACCTGGCTCGCGCTAATCGCCAGCCCAAATTCTTCCTGCACCTCACGCTGCACGCAGGCCAGCGGCGTTTCCTGCCCTTCGCGCCCGCCGCCGGGCAGATCCCAACAGCCAGGCCATGGGATGCCGGGTTTATCGTCGCGCTGGTAAACCAGCACCCGCCCGGCCTGCAACAGCGCGATTTTTGCGCCGTCAAAGTTTTGCTGCACCTGATGCCCCCTGCGCGTTACGCCAGATTCCTGCGGCCATCATATCTCATCCGCCGGCCCCCTGGTGTATAGTAAAAAACCCGCTATCACTACAGGCGAACCAATACCATGAAATCACCTTTTCTGGTCACCCCGCAATGGCTGGCCCAGCACATCAACGATGAAGATCTGGCCATTGTCGATGTGAGAATGTCCCCACCCGGCCTGCAGCCCAAAAGAGACATTCAGGCCGAGTTTGAGCACGGGCACCTACCTGGCGCCGTGTACTTCGATATTGACGACGTCGCGGATAAAAATACGGATCTGCCGCACATGCTGCCTTCGGCCGACGCCTTTAGCCAGGCCGCCGGTGCGCTGGGCATCAGCGATAAACACACCATCGTGGTCTATGACGAGGGCAACCAGTTCTCTGCCCCGCGCGGCTGGTGGACGTTCCGTAACTTCGGCGCGAAAAACGTTTACGTACTGGACGAAGGGCTGAACGGCTGGCTGGCGTTGGGCCAGGCGCTTGAAACCGGCAAAGCCAGCCGCCCGGCGGCCACCTTTACCGCCCGCTTCAATGCCAATGCGGTCGCCAGTATGCGGCAGGTCGAGCTGGCGCTGGAGGGGCAGGCGCAAATACTCGACGCGCGCGCTGCGCCGCGTTTCAATGCCGAAGCGCCAGAGCCGCGCCCCGGCCTGCACCGTGGGCATATCCCCGGCAGCATCAATATCCCGTTCGGCGAACTGCTGGAAAATGGCCAATTCAAAACGCTGCCCGCGCTGGAAAAAACCTTCACGGATAAAGGGGTTGACCTTAACGGGCCGATCATCACCAGCTGCGGCTCCGGCGTAACCGCCGCGGTGTTGGCGTTCGGCCTGTTGTCGTTAGGCGCTACGCAGGTAAAACTGTATGACGGCTCATGGGCGCAGTGGGGCGCGCTCGACGGCCACCAACCGATCGAACCGCAACCGGCCTAACCGTTTAACCGCTCCGCGATAATATCGGCCAGCCGCAAGATAGCGCCTGCCGGTTTTTCATCCGCGCGATGCAACACCATGCCGATGTCGCCGAGCGGCGGCAACACGCCGGGCGGCAGGCAAACCAGGCTGGCCGGCACCCCGGCGCCGGTGCGCAGCGTAATGCCAAGCCCGGCGCTGACTGCCGCCCAAACGCCGCTCAGGCTGCGGCTGGTAAAGGCAATCCGCCATGGAATACCGGCCCGATCCAGCGCCTCCGTCGCCGCGCTGCGCATCAGGCATGGGGCATCAAACACTACCAGCGGCAGCGGCTCCCCGGTGGCCAGCCACTGTGCGATATCCACCTGTTGCCCGGCGATCCAGCGCAATGCCCGTTGCCCCAAATGATGCTGATACGGCGAAGCCTGGCCGCCGTCCCAGGCCAGTGCCAAATCCAATTGCCCTTTCAGCAAGCTATCGAGCAGCTCGGCATTGCGGGCGATGCGCGCCTCGATGCGCACCTGTGGGTGAGCGCGCGCAAACCGGCCCAGCACAGCCGGCAAAAAGGTTTCACCGAAATCCTCCTGTAACCCCAAGCGTACCGAGCCTTGTAAATCCAGCCCGCGCACGGCGGTAATCGCCTCATCATTCAGTTCCAGCAGCCGGCGGGCATAGCCCAACAGGGTTTCACCGGCTTCCGTCATCACCATACCGCGCCCGGATTTGCGCAGAATCGGCACCCCAACCTGCTGCTCAAGTTTTTTCAGGTGGGCGCTGACGGCGGAGGTAGAACGCCCCAGACGGTCGGCCGCTTTGGCAAAGCTGCCCAACTCAATGCCGGTAACGTAACTGCGCAAGTCGTCAAGATCGAACGTAATTCTGGCCATACCAACCATCCTGATTTTCAAAACCATTCATCAAAATAATACCGATTTTATTCATTACGATGGCGTGCCACTCTGTTCCGGTCAACGTTTTTTGAGGAGAACCACCATGCTTGCCATGCAATACCGATTCACCCTGCCCGCCGATTACGATATGGCGATCGTCCGTCGGCGCATCGCCAATTTCGGTCATTTACTGGATAACTACCCGCAGTTGATCGTGAAAGCCTATCTGTACGCCGAGGCGGGATCGCACAGCGCGGAAAACCGCTATGCGCCGTTTTATCTGTGGAACAGCAGCATCGGCATGTGTGATTTTCTGGCCAGCCCAGGATTTGTAAAGTTAGCCCAGGATTTCGGCTGGCCGCAGGTTAGCCACTGGCTGCCCTGGGAGACGCGGGTTGATCGCTCAGCGCTGGCCGAAGCGCACTTTGCCACTCAGGAATACCGGCCAATCGCCCCCTACAGCGATTTGGCCGCGCTGCGCCAGCAACATCGGTTGGATGAGCAGGCCGTGGGCGGAGTAATCGCATTCGATCCGGCCGGTTGGCAATGGCTGCGCCTGCAGCTATGGCGGGAATTGCCGGCTCATGCCGCCCCCGGCAGCCAATGTTACGCCATCGGGCACATCAGCGCCCCGTTCGACCAATCACAGCCATCGATTGACAACCCCGCGCGGTATTGATAATCATTATCAAATAATCAGCACAATGATGTGCCGGATGCGATCGCCAGGATATGCCGCTATGCCTAACACAGCCATCACGCCTTTCACCACCCGTTGCTGCATTGTCGGCGGCGGCCCCGCGGGCCTGATGCTCGGCTATCTGCTGGCGCGCGCCGGGGTTAACGTCACGGTGGTGGAAAAACACGCCGATTTTCTGCGTGATTTCCGCGGCGACACCATTCACCCTTCCACGCTGGAAATCATGCACCAGTTGGGGCTGCTCGACGAGTTGCTGGCCCTGCCGCACCAAAAGGCGGAAAAGCTGCATGCCGAGATCGCCGGGCGCGACATCACGCTGGCCGACTTTACCCACCTGCCGACGCGCTGCAAATTCATCGCCTTTATGCCGCAGTGGGAGTTCCTGAATTTTCTGGCGGCCAAGGCGGCGGCCTTCCCGCAGTTCACGCTGATCAAATCCGCGCAGGTGGATCAACTGTTGTACAGCGGCGAACGGGTATGCGGGGTGTTGGCGCAAACTCCGCAGGGGCCGATCCAGATCAATGCGCCATTGGTGATCGGCACCGACGGGCGCAATTCGGTGGTGCGGGCGCAGGCAACGCTCAGCAGCCGTTCCTTCGGTTCGCCGCGCGACGTGCTGTGGATGAAGCTAAGCAAGCAGCCGGGCGATCCCGCATGGTCGATGGGCCATACCGGGCCGAAGCAAAATTTCATCATGATCGATCGCGGCGAATACTGGCAGTGCGGCTACTCGATCGAAAAAGGCAGCTTTGAGGAGATCAAAGCCGACGGGCTGGAGAAATTCCTGCTGCACATTGCCGGCATTGCCCCGTTCCAGGACGATCGGCTGCAAGAGATCCGCAGTTGGGATCAGGTAAAATTGTTAAGCATCCGTATCGATCGGCTGGATCACTGGGCGAAACCGGGGGTGTTGTGCATTGGCGATGCGGCGCACGCCATGTCGCCGATCGGCGGCGTGGGAGTTAACCTGGCGATTCAGGACGCCGTCGCCACCGCCAACAGCATCATTACCCCGTTGTTGGAAGGTAACCTGCAGCTCAGGCACCTGCAACGCGTGCAGCGGCGACGCAACTTCCCCACCAAGGCCACGCAGTTTCTGCAAATAAAAATGAGCCAACGCCGGCCAGGGAAGCAACCCAGCCGCAGCAACGGCGGGCTAATGAAGCGGGTGGGCAACAGCCGCTGGCTGCCACGCCTGTTCGGCCGGATCATCGGGCTTGGCTTCCGGCGCGAAACGCCCAAACACGCCGGCGCTGAACGGGTATAATCGCGATACCGTGTTCTGACAGAAGGCCTACAGATGAAGCCGTCAAACAACGGCAGGCTGCGCTGTGGCTGGAAGTGCTGAAGCTCAATCCATCGGCGATCCGCTTTTATCAAAGAAACGGGCTGACGATTCAGGGCGAAACCCAAATCGCCAGTGCTCAGGGCGCGAGCGAACTGTGGTATATGGCCAAAACGCTGTGATGGCAGGGCGTCAGGCACCCCACGCTCATTGCGCCAATCAGATAGCCACCAGCCCACGCACGCCGTCTTGCTCCATCTCGCTGCCGCTGCCGCGCTGGATGATGCTGCCGCGCGACATCACCAGATAACGATCCGCCAGCTCGGCGGCGAAGTCATAAAACTGCTCCACCAGCAGGATTGCCATATCGCTGCGCGCGGCAAGCTGCTTGATCACCGCACCGATCTCTTTAATCACCGAGGGTTGGATCCCTTCCGTCGGTTCGTCGAGGATCAACAGGCTTGGTCGGCAGGCCAGCGCGCGGCCGATCGCCAACTGCTGCTGCTGGCCGCCGGAAAGATCGCCGCCGCGCCGATGTTTCATCTCTGCCAGCACCGGGAACAACTCATAGATATGCGCCGGCACGCTTTTCGTTTCACTGCCGGAAAAGCGCGATAGCCCCAGCAGGATGTTCTCTTCCACCGTCAGGCGCGGAAAGATTTCCCGCCCCTGCGGCACGTAGGCGATGCCCGCCTGCACCCGTTGATGCGGCTTGCGGTTATTTATGGTGTTCCCCTGCCAGCTGATGGTGCCGCTTTTGGCAGGGATCAGCCCCATCAGGCATTTCAGCAATGTGGTTTTACCCACGCCGTTACGCCCCAGCAGGCAGGTCACTTCGCCGATTTGCGCATCGAATGACAGGCCGCGCAGGATATGGCTACCACCGTAGTATTGGTTCAATTCGTTAACTTGTAACATTTTTCATCCTTAGCTTATGGTCTGGCCCTCACCCTGCCCCTCTCCCGCCGGGAGAGGGAACCGACGGAGCTATAGGGAGCACGGAATGCCCCCTCTCCCGGCGGGAGAGGGTTGGGGTGAGGGCGAAGGCGAAGGCGAAGCATCAACGCCCCAGATACACTTCAATCACCTGCTCATCCGCCTGCACCTGCGCCAATGAACCCTCCGCCAACACTTGGCCCTGATGCAAAACAGTCACGTGGTCGGCGATGCTTTCAACAAAGCCCATATCGTGCTCAACCACCATCAGCGAGTGCTTGCCGGCCAGCGATTTGAACAGCTCCGCGGTGTATTCGGTTTCCGCGTCGGTCATGCCGGCCGCCGGTTCATCAAGCAGCAGCAGGTGCGGCTCCTGTACCAGCAGCATGCCGATTTCCAAAAACTGCTTCTGCCCGTGCGACAACAGCCCGGCCGGCCGGTGGCGCTCATGCCCCAGCCGCAGCGTTTTCAGCATCTCGTCGATACGATCGCGCTGCTCGCTGTTCATCTTGGCGCGCAGGCAGGCCCACACCGATTTTTGCGTTTTTTGCGCAATCTCCAGATTTTCAAACACCGTCAACGCCTCAAATACCGTCGGTTTCTGGAACTTTCGGCCGATGCCAGCGCGGGCGATTTGCATCGGATCCTTTGCCGTCAGATCAATCGTTTGATCGTAAACCACCCGGCCGCTATCCGGCCGCGTTTTCCCGGTGATCACATCCATCAGCGTGGTTTTCCCCGCGCCGTTGGGGCCGATCACACAGCGCAGTTCCCCCACGCCAATCTGCAGCGACAGATCGCGCAGCGCGTGGAAACCATCAAAGCTGACGTTGATCTGATCCAACGCCAGCACTGGATCGGTTTGTTGGCGGTTTTTATCAGCCGGCAACGGCTGGGTATAGAGCGCTTCGTTCATCTGTGGCTGGCTCATTGTGATTTCCTTCTGCGCAGCAGGCCGATAACCCCTTTTGGCAGGAACAGCGTGACGACGATAAACATCAGGCCGAGGAAGAACTGCCAATATTCCGGGATCGCCATGGTGAACCAGCTTTTGGCGCCGTTGACGATGCCGGCGCCCAACAGCGGCCCCACCAGCGTGCCGCGCCCGCCGAGCGCCACCCAAATCGCAGCTTCGATCGAGTTGGTCGGCGACATTTCGCTCGGGTTGATAATGCCCACCTGCGGCACATACAGAGCGCCGGCCAGCCCGCACAGCACCGCAGACAGCGTCCAGACGAACAGCTTGAAGCCCTTTGGATCGTAACCGCAGAACATCAGGCGGTTTTCCGCATCGCGCACCGCCGTCAACACCCGGCCAAACTTGCTGCGCGCCAACGCAAAGCCCATCGCCAGGCTGGCAAACAGCAGCACCACCGTCGCCAGGAACAGCGCCACGCGCGTGCCGGTGGCGGTAATCGGGAACCCAAGCAGGGTGGTAAAGCCGGTAAAGCCGTTGTTGCCGCCAAAACCGGTTTCATTGCGAAAGAACAACAGCATGCCGGCATAGGTCAGCGCCTGGGTCATGATCGAGAAATACACGCCTTTGATTTTCGAGCGAAACGCAAAGTAGCCGAAGACAAACGCCAGCAGGCCGGGCACCAGAATAATCAGGCACAGCGCCCAGCCAAAATACTGGGTGCCGCTCCAAAACCACGGCAGCTCGCTCCATGACAGGAACGACATAAACGCCGGCAGGCCATCGCCCGCCGCCTGGCGCATCAGGTACATACCCATGGCGTAGCCGCCGAGGGCGAAGAACAGGCCGTGCCCAAGCGACAGCAGCCCGGCGTAGCCCCAGACCAGATCCAGCGCCACCGCCACGATGGCGTAACACAGGATCTTGCCGACCAGCGTTAAGGTGTAGGTCGAGATCGCCAGCGGATTATCCGCCGGCAACAGTGCAAGAAACGGCATGATCAGCAGCGCCAGCAACAGCACCGCGCCGATGCCCAGCGCTAGGCGGGGGGCTTTCTGCACGCCGGTTATGGTTAATGGTTGGCTCATCAGTCAATCACCCTGCCCTTAAAGGCGAACAGCCCCTGCGGGCGCTTCTGAATAAACAGGACAATCAGCGCCAGGATCAGGATTTTCCCCAGTACGGCGCCAATCTGCGGTTCAAGGATTTTGTTTACGATGCCAAGCCCCATGGCCGCGACCACCGTGCCGGCCAATTGGCCAACCCCGCCGAGCACCACCACCAGGAATGAATCGATGATATAACCCTGCCCCAGTTCCGGCCCCACGTTCCCCAACTGCGACAGCGCCACGCCGCCCAGGCCGGCAATCCCGGAGCCCAGGCCGAACGCCAGCATATCGACGCGCCCGGTCGGCACCCCGCAGCAGTCCGCCATCGCGCGGTTTTGCGTGACCGCACGCACATTCAGGCCAAGGCGGGTTTTATTCAACAGCAGCCAGGTCAGCACCAAAACCAGTACAACAAACACTATCACCGCAATACGGTTCCACGGCAGCACCAGGTTCGGCAGCAGTTGGATGCCCCCCGACAGCCACGCCGGGTTGGCCACTTCCACGTTTTGCGTGCCGAACAGCACCCGCACCAGTTGGATCAGCATCAGGCTAATCCCCCAGGTCGCCAGCAGGGTTTCCAGCGGGCGGCCGTACAAATGGCGGATCACCACGCGCTCCAGCGCCATGCCGATACAGGCGGTAACGGCAAACGCCACCGGCAAAGCCACCAGCGGATAAATCGCCAGCCACTGCGGCGCCAGTTGTTGAAATAGGCTCTGCACCATGTAGGCCGAATAGGCGCCCAGCATCAGCATTTCACCGTGCGCCATGTTGATCACCCCCAGCAAGCCATAGGTGATCGCCAGCCCCAGCGCTGCCAGCAGCAGGATCGATCCCAGCGACAGGCCGGTAAACGCCTGGCCGAGAATATCCCCGAGCATCAACCGGTGTTTGACACTGCTCAGGCTTTTTTCCGCTTCGGCACGCACTGCCGCATCCGGCTCATTGGCGCTATTGGTCAGCGCCTGCAGGCGTGTCTGGGTTTCCGGATCGCCCGAGTTGCCCAGCAGGCGCACCGCATTGAGGCGCACCTGCGGGTTGGTATCGGTCAGTTGCAGGTTGGCCAACGCAACGGCAAGCGCGTCGTGCACCTTGGCGTCTTTTTCTTCCGCCAGGCGTTGGCTCAACAGCGGCAACTGATCGCTTTGCGCTTCGCGCTGTAAGGCCAGGGCCGCCTGCAAGCGCTGCGCCGGGTCATCACTCACCAGCATATGCGCGGATAAGGCGTTGGCGATCAGGTTGCGCAACCGGTTATTCAGCCACACCTTTTTCGGCGTGCCCACCGGGGCGGCATCACCCGAGAGTGGCAGGAACTGATCGCCCTGCTGAATGAACGCGCGCTTGGCGCCGTCAATCACCACGTTTTCCTGTTTCAGCCCCTGCAGCAACGGCAGGCGTGAAGCGTCAGGCGCGGTAGACCACGCCTGCAATAATTGCGCCTGCTGCGTACGGCTGGCCGCAGCAAAATCGTCGGCTGGCCCGGCCTGCGCGAACATCGGCAGGCAGCACAGCAGAAACCACAGATGCCTAAGATGGCTTAGGGATAACAATTTCATCGTTTATCTCGTCGCAATGGGCGGCGGCACCACACCGGATCGCCGCCCTTCTTCGTTGAGAGGATGAAGGGAAACGCATTCCCCCCCCTTCCCTGGCCCTCTCCAAGAGAGGGAATTCCCCTGCTGTCCGTTACTTACCGCCTTTCACCGGGTAGTCCGGCTTTTTGTCGTTGCCGGCGATGTACGGGCTCCACGGCTGGGCGCGGACAGGTTCTTCAGTTTGCCACACGACGTTGAACTGGCCGTTACTTTCGATCTCGCCAATCATCACCGGTTTGTGCAGGTGGTGGTTGGTTTTATCCATGGTCAGCGTAAAGCCGGAAGGTGCGGCGAAGGTCTGGCCGGCCATGGCCTCGCGCACTTTATCGACGTCGGTGGTACCGGCTTTCTCAACGGCCTGCGCCCACATCTTGATACCGACATAGGTGGCTTCCATCGGATCGTTGGTGACCGCGGTGGCGTTATTCGGCAGATTTTTCGCCTTGGCGTAAGCTTTCCAATCGGCAACGAATTTCTGGTTGGTTGGGTTATCTACCGACTGGAAGTAGTTCCATGCGGCCAGGTTGCCCACCAGCGGTTTGGTGTCAATGCCGCGCAGCTCCTCTTCACCCACCGAGAAGGCAACCACTGGCACATCGGTCGCTTTGATGCCCTGGTTGGCCAGCTCTTTATAGAACGGTACGTTGGAATCGCCGTTGATGGTGGAGACCACCGCCGTTTTACCGCCGGCGGAGAATTTCTTGATGTTGGCGACGATGGTTTGGTAATCGCTGTAGCCGAACGGAGTGTAAACCTCTTCGATGTCTTTATCCTGCACGCCTTTGGAATGCAGGAAAGCGCGCAGGATCTTGTTGGTGGTGCGCGGGTAGACGTAGTCGGTACCGAGCAGGAAGAAGCGTTTTGCCGAGCCGCCGTCTTCACTCATCAGGTATTCCACCGCCGGGATCGCCTGTTGGTTTGGCGCCGCGCCGGTGTAGAACACGTTCGGCGACATCTCTTCCCCTTCGTACTGCACCGGGTAGAACAGCAGGCCATTGAGTTCTTCAAACACCGGCAGCACCGATTTGCGCGAGACGGAAGTCCAGCAGCCGAATACCACCGCCACTTTGTCCTGCGTCAACAGCTGGCGGGCCTTCTCGGCGAACAGCGGCCAGTTGGAGGCCGGATCGACCACCACCGGCTCCAGCTTTTTGCCCAGCACGCCGCCTTTGGCGTTAATCTCGTCGATGGTCATTAACGCCATGTCTTTCAGCGGCGTTTCCGAGATGGCCATGGTGCCGGAAAGCGAGCTTAAAATACCCACTTTGATGGTATCGGCCGCCTGTGCGTTAAAGGCTAACCCCATCCCGATGAAGGTGGCGGACAACGCAAAAGCTTTAATAAAGTGACGACGTTGCATAGTAAAACTCCTGATGTGTGTATGAATCTGTTTTATTCAGCAATTCAACCGCCTGGCGCCAACTCCCGTCCGGCAGGTGGCAAACGGATCGTTAAACAGCGCGGCCTTCCTGTTCCAACCGTGCCTGATGCAGCATATGCAAGGTTATTTTTCGTACTTCAGCTTTACTGACGGCTATGTGTTGGCTTAACAGCCTGAGCGCCTCCTCGCTATGACATTGTAAAATCGCCCGTAAAATAGCCGCGTGTTCGTTGTAGGTGGCATCGACCCGCGCCGTTTTGGTGAAATCCAGGCGGCGGATGATGCAGATTTTCTCTGTCACGTCGCGGTGGATACGGGCGATTTCGCCGTTGCCCGCCGCAACCACCAGCGCCATATGGAACTGCTCGTCCTCTAACGCCACCGCCTTGCCGTCTTCCAGCCTGGGCGCGGCGATCCAGAAACTTTCCAGCTCCGCCAATATGGCAGGCACCTTCCCCGGCGGGCGGGCGCACAGCCGCTTGACAGCTTCACGCTCCAGCACCACGCGCAGGTCGTATAATTCTTCGAAGTAATTGAAGTCGAAGGGCCGCACCTGCCAACCGCTGCGAAAATGCACTTCGACGTAACCTTCACGCTCCAGCCAGAACAGCGCCTGGCGCACCGGGGTACGGCTAACGTCCATACGCTGCGCGATTTCGTTTTCACTAAAGCGATCGCCCGGCAGCAAATGAAAATTGAAGATGTCATCCTTGAGCTGCAGGTAGATACGCTCTGCCAGCCCCTCCGGCCGCGCTTTGGTTCGGTTATTGGTCATTTGCATAGCGCTTTCCCCTTGCCCTCACCCTGGCCCTCTCCCAAGGGAGAGGGGATCGATAGCGCCCTCACCCTGACCCTCTCCCACAGGTAGAGGGGATCGATAGTGCCCTCACCCTGACCCTCTCCCAGAGGGAGAGGGGATCGATGGTGCCCTCACTCTGGCACTTTCCCACAGGGGGGAGGGGCTTCCCTCACCGCGTGAGATAATTGCGCCAACCGCCAAATTCCGTAATGTCCGTGGCGTCCTGCAGCGCCCACGGCTCGCAGATAAACCCTTTCACCCGGCGGCCATCTGCCAGAACCAATGTACCGATACCGAGCGGCGCGGGGATTTCAGCCACAAATTCGCCGAAGCGCGCCAACGGGATATCCCATAGCTCAACGCTGATTGCCGCACCGCCGTCTTCCCGTACCAACCCCGGTTTCGGCGGCTGGGTGTCGGCCAGCGCGTATAACTGGTAACACGGAGCGGTGGTGGTCTGCTCCACGTACACTGCCTGGCGTTCGGTCAGTTGATGATTAAGCGGCATGCCGGAAAGGTGAGCGCCCACTACCGCCACACGTGCGTAATTATCAGCTAATGGCAGTGGCTGCTGCGGTGGCAAGGGGCGCCCGGTGGCGCCAAGCGGCAACCCGAGAACCTGCTGCCAGCGCTGGCCAAACGCCGCCAGCGCCCGGTCATGCCAGGCCGGTGCAATCAGCGTGATGCCGGCCGGCAAACCGTCGGCACGCATTGGCGCCGGTAGCGCCAGCGCGCTGAGATCGGCCAGGTTGGTGAAGTTGGTGTAAATGCCAAACTGTGAGTTGAATAACACCGGCTCCTGGGCCATTTCCGCCAGCGTGCGGATCGTCGGCGAAGTGGGAACCACCAGCGCATCAAACTGCGCCAGTTGCAGGTGAATGCGGCGCGCCAGCTCGGCGCGCAGGTATTCGGCCTTGTAGGCATCGCAGGCGCTGTACTGCAGGCCGCTGCTGACGATGCCGCGCACCACCGGGTTGATGGCCTCTGGATCGCTTTGCAGCAGTTCCTCCACCGCCACGGTGCGTTCCGCCACCCAGGGGCCGTAATAGAGCTGCTCGGCCAGTTCGCGGAACGCCGTGAAATCAATGGGTTCCAGTTGGGCACCGATGGCCTGCAACTGTGCCAATGCCTGTTGAAATGCCTGTTCCGCCAGCCGATCGCCAAAGAACTCCGGCACGACCGGGACGGCAAAGCACGGCGCCGCCGGCAGATCCGCCGGGGCAGTGTTGGGGTTATGGCGTGAATAAGCATCAGCGGCGTCAAAGCCGCCGGCCAGTTCGGCCACCAGCGCCGCATCCGCGACTGTCAGGGCGAACACGGAAAGGGTGTCGTTCAACCGGCAGGCCGGCACCAACCCGCCGCTTGACAGCCAGCCTTTGGTGGGCTTCAGCCCGACGATATTGTTGAACCCGGCCGGCACGCGGCCAGAGCCGGCGGTATCGGTTCCCAATGAGAACGGCACCAGGCCGCGCGCCACCACCGAAGCCGAGCCGGAGCTGGAGCCGCCGCTAACGTAGCGGCTGTCGAAGCTGTTGACCACCGCGCCGTGCGGTGAGCGAGTGCCCACCAACCCAGTGGCAAACTGATCGAGGTTAGTTTTGCCCACCACAATGGCGCCGGCGGCGCGTAGCCTGGCCACCACGGCGGCATCGGCATCGGCCTGATAGCTGAACGCCGGGCAGGCGGCGGTGGTCGGCCAACCGCCGACGTCGATGTTGTCTTTTACCGCAAAGGGCACGCCGAACAGGGGTAAACGGCTGTGATCGCCCTCCACCGCTGCCAGGCGCTGCGCCAACTGTTGGTATTGGGCTTCACACTGGGCCGCGGTGGCGTGATACAGCCAGGCGTTGTCGCCGCCGCCAAGGCTGGCAAGCAGGGCATTGATAGCCGTGCGCACGCTATCAATGCGTGCGCCAACCGGCTGGGTTTGATAGAAACGTTGCCATTCGGCGAGCGTAAAACCGAATTGCTTTACAGACTGGGCCATCCGTTGAATTCCAACTAGTACACAAGATGGAATCATCAGAGCAAGGGGCGTGCCAGCTTTATATCGTTATGATTTTCGCCGTGAAACGGCTTTAATAGGGTGCGTTAAACCCAGCGGCGCACCACTGGCGAGCGGCGCTGAGCGAAAACGGTGCATAAACTCACCCTGGGTATTTTCCGCTTAGGCCGCGCCGCGCACGCGCTGCGCCAGTCCTTTAAGGAAATAACGCAGCATCTGATCGCCGCATGGCCGGTAGTTCTTGGTGCCCTCTTTCCGAAACAGCGCATTCAGCTCCGGCTTGGAAATGCGAAAATCCACCGCGCTGAAAATGGCGTGCATATCGGTGTCTTTCAGTTCAAACGCCACACGCAGCTTTTTTAGCACCTGATTGTTGGTGACCGGCAATTCCACCGCTGGCGCCGGGTATTTGTCATCTTTACCGCGTTTGAAGAACACCAGACCGTTGAGAAAATGCGCCATCACGGGATCGGGGCATTTTTCAAAGCCGGGCTCGCCTTCTTTAATCACATAACGGCCCATCGCAGCGGCATCGACGTTAAAACCGTCCAGCGAGACGATTTCCGCCATTTTTGCATCGTTAATACTTAGCATGTAGCGCACGCTGCGCAGCACATCGTTGTTAATCATGGTATAGCCTTTTATTACGGGCACGACAGGCGGCCGCACGCCGGGAAGATGTGCGGCAGTATAGGCAGACGGCAAGGGTTTCTCAATCGCTTTGGCCATTGGGCGCCAGGCAACGGCGCTTTTACCCCTCGATGCCCTGGCACCGCTTTCGGGCCAAGCATCAGCAAACAACGCAGAACGTACAGGAGACAACATCATGAACATTGGTTTCGCCGGGCTGGGCGGTATGGGGCACCCCATGGCCAACAACCTGCTGAACGCAGGGTATTCGCTGACGGTATGGAACCGTTCGCCGCAGGCCGCACAGGGGTTGGTCAATGCCGGCGCCGCCCTGGCGCAACGGCCAAGCGATCTGGCCGCCGTTGACGTATTGATCACCATGCTGGCCAACGATGCCGCAACGGAACAGGTGGTGGTCGCAAGCGGGCTGCTGCAGCAATTGCGGCCGGGGGCAATCCACATCAATATGGCGACGGTTTCCGTTGCCCTGGCGCAGCGGCTGACGGCGCTGCATGCCGAACATCACGTGGGGTATATTGCCGCACCGGTGCTGGGGCGTGTCGATGTCGCCGCCGCCGGCAAATTGAACATTTTGGCCGCCGGCGATGCGCAGCATATCGCCCGCGTACAACCGCTGTTTGATGTGTTGGGCCAGCACACCTGGCGCTTCGGCGATAAACCGGAACAGGCCAATATCGTCAAGATCGCCGCCAACTTTACCCTGGCAAGCGCCATTGAAGCGATGGCGGAGGGCAGCGCGCTGGTGCGCAACCATGGCGTTTCCGGGGCGGATTATCTGCACATGCTGACCAACACGTTGTTCGCGGCGCCGGCTTATAAAGGCTATGGCGCGTTAATCGCCGAAGAAAAATACGCGCCGGCCGGCTTTAAGCTGACGCTGGGGATGAAGGATGTGGGGCTGGCGCTAGAGGCCGGCGGCAACAGCCATACGCCGATGCCTTTCGCCAGCGTGCTGAAAGACAATTTTCTGGATGCCGTGGCCCAGGGGGATGGCGAACTGGACTGGGCCGCGCTGGCCAAGGTGGCGACGCGGCGCTCAGGGCTAAAATAGCCCGCTCGCCGCGCCAAATTCGCGCCCGGCTCAGGCCAGCGGCTGGCGCGGGCGGAAGATGTGGTCAACGCCCTGCGCGCGCAGCCGGTTAACCAGATCGAGCCCGCCGTTTGGCGTGGCGTGCGCCAACAGCCGTTCATTTTCAAACACCGGGCTGGCCCAGAAGATATTAACCGGATCGCCGTACTGATCCGGCAGCTTCAGGTGCTCCTGGTAAGGGTAAAAGGCGGAAGAAAGCACATAGCCTTCATACCCTTGCGGCGCCACTTCCGATTCCAGCGTGTGGCCTTCACCAAGCCAGGTGAGCCGCGCCCAGGGCACATGGGCAAAGCCAGCCAGCGCGCTGGCCATCTGCACCGCGTTCTCCTCGGTCATATACTGCCCATCAATGGCAATCCCCATTTCCATGCGGCGATAGCGGGCGGCATCGTCGTTGAACAGGATATCCACCCACGGCATCGGCCGGATGCTGACCCCCATGGTGAGGAAGTAATAGATCCCGTCGCGCTCGTGCTGGGTGATCGCCATCGGCGGCCATTTGCCCTGGTCGATGGCGTAATATTTTACTGACGGGCCGAAATGCTGCTCGTAGCAGGCGCTGTAATCGCGCTGCATCCCCGGCCACGGGTTACCTTCCTCACGCTGCCAGCTGCGCCAGAACTGGCGCGTATTTTCCGCCTGTGCGTACTGCGCGTTGGTGGAGGCAGAGCCCAACGGATAGGCCAGCGGGCTTTCTTTAATACAGCTGGCGGAATAGCACACCGAATGGTCGATATACAGGCTCCAGCCCGGGATCACCGCCAGCAGTTGGCCGTAATACCACAGCGCGGCACCGTCGTCGCTCTCCGCCCAGACCACCAACAGCCCTTCCGGATTGAGCGGAGCTTCGCCTTCCAGATTGCGGCAAAACTCGGCGGCCAGCATTGGCGGCTGCCCCATTTCCATCGCGGCGCGGTCTTCCTGTTGCGGCGCTGCGGCCAGGTTACGCAGCCAGCAGGCCCGCACCTGAAAACGTTCACTGTACGCTTCCGTGGGGTAAATATAAAAATAGGCGGCGCGATGATCTTGCTGCACCACGGCCACCAGCGTTTGGTTCTCGTTACTGACTTCGACAAGTACAGTAGACTCGTTCATATCGCCTCAATAGGTCACCACGCGGCAATTACCGCCGCGCGCCAGATAAATGGGTTTTCACCAGTGTAAAACGCAAAGCCAGGCGGGATCACGCGTAAAAGTCCGAAAAACCCAGACTTACGCCTGCCTGTGCCCGTCTGCTGCCGCATTATTGATGCGCCGCAGCGCACGATGATAAGAGCCGTTGCGCACTGATGCGCGCAGCACTTTCGCCGTGCCGGCCACGCCGGCACGCACCAGCCGGCGCTGTATCGCCCCCTGGCGAAGCCCCAGTTGCTGCTGCGCCCAATCCGGCAGCAGATCGATACCGGCCCGCATCACCAGGGCGCCAAACGGCCGCGCCAGCAGGCTGGGCGCCGGTACGGCAAGCAGGATACGCGCCACTTCACGCGTGCGCGCATCGCAAACCAACTGCCTGCGCATCTGCTGCAGATAATCGGCCACCTCCGCGCAACTGGCCGGGATATCGCGCGCGCCCAACGCTTCGGCCACGCGCGCGGCTTCCTGGTAGTAGCGATCCTGCTGCGCCGGCGGCAAGGCCGGGTTACGGTAGCGCAGGTGCGCCGCCAGAAAACTGCGGCTTTCCGCCACGTGCACCCAGGTCAACAGTTGCGGATCGCTGGCGGCATAAGGCGTGCCGTCGGCGGCGTAGCCATTAACGTTCAGATGAATCGCCTTAACGCGGGCAATCATCCGCTGGGCGTCGGCGCTGGCCGCAAAGGTGGTGGCGGAAATAAACTGGCCGGTGCGGCGCAGGCGGCCAAGCATATCGCTGCGGAAATTGGAGTGATCCCATACCCCAGCCAGCGCCAACGGGTGCAGCATTTGCAACAGCAGTGCGCAGACGCCGCCGCACAGCATCGAGGTGAAATCGCCGTGCACCTGCCAGATCGTGGTCTGCGGCCCAAACAGCCCCGGATCCCCCGGTGGGTTTTCAAAGTCGATCCCGCCCAGCGTTAGCCCGCTCAGGCTATGCACCTGCTTTTCGATCGCTGCGCGTACTGTTTCCATACCGGCCCTCTTTGCTGTTGCGGCCAGTCTATCATGGGAATGCAGCGGCGTTTAACCTTGCCGCCGCCGTTCACCGGGCACGCCTGCCGGCCAAGCGCTCAATCACGCCGCGGGCTTTTTGCTTAGTTTTCAATCATTAGTATGCTTTATAACTCATTATAAAAAAGAAGCATAAGTAATAGTTATTACATTCTTCCTGCCGGTATCAAGCCCCGGTAGGATTGGTAGCAATTTTTACCTGGCAGCATGATTTTTACGTCTTCCTCTCAAGCCGGCCCTGACGGTATGATGCGCGGCCACCGGAATACGTAGACTTTTTATTTAAGGATTATTGTCACAATGATCGTTCTTTCGAACGTTTGTAAAACCTTTGACAGCGCTCAGGGCCGTGTAATCGCCGTGGACGACGTCAATCTTAACGTTGAGACCGGGCAAATCTACGGCATCATTGGCTACAGTGGTGCAGGGAAAAGCACGCTCATCCGCTTACTCAACGGCCTGGAAACCCCCACCAGCGGCAGTATCCGCATCAATGGTTTTGATATTGCCAAGGCCAGCCATGATGAATTGCGCCGGGCGCGCCTGAAAATCAGCATGGTGTTCCAACACTTCAACCTGCTGTGGTCGCGCACCGTAAGCGAGAATATCGCCTTTTCCTTACAGATTGCCGGCGCCGCCAAAGCACGCATCAAGCAGCGGGTGGCGGAGTTGATTGCGCTGGTCGGCCTGCAAGGGCGCGAAAACGCCTACCCTTCACAACTGAGCGGCGGCCAGAAACAGCGCGTCGGCATCGCCCGCGCTCTGGCCAACAACCCGGACGTGCTGCTGTGCGACGAGGCCACCTCGGCGCTCGATCCGCAAACCACCGACGCCATCCTCGATTTGCTGCTGGATATCAACCGCAAGCTGAACCTGACCATCGTGTTGATCACCCATGAAATGCACGTGGTGCGGAAAATCTGCCACCGCGTTGCGGTGATGGAAAATGGCCGCATTGTGGAAGAAGGCCCGGTGATTGATGTCTTCACCCGGCCGCAACAGCCGATCACCCAGCAGTTTGTGAAGCAGGTTTCGCAATATCAAGAGACAGAGGAGAGCTTTAACCCGCAGTTGACCGAACACCTGCAGGGCACGATTTTCAAGCTGACGTTTGTCGGCATGCAGACCCATCAGGCGGTGATTTCCGACGTTATCCAACGTTACGGCCTGAGCATCAATATTCTGCACGGCAAAATCAGCCACACGCTGAACGGCACATTTGGCGAACTGTATATTCATACCGTGGGCAGCGAACAGCAAATCGCCGGGATGCGGGAATTATTGCAAGAACGGGATATTGCCGTTGAGGTTGTTAAACATGATTGAGTCGCTGTTCCCTCACCTGCGTATTGACCAACTGTTAGACGCCACGCTGGAAACGCTATACATGACCGGCGTCGCCGGGCTGGCCACCCTGATCCTGGGCATCGTGCTCGGCGTGATCCTGTTTTTAACCTCTAAGGGCCAACTGCTGCAAAACCGCCCGATCTACCTGCTGATCTCGGCCATCGTGAACATCTTCCGCTCCATCCCGTTCATTATCCTGATCGTGTTGCTGATCCCCTTCACCAAAACCCTGATCGGCACCATTTTGGGCGCGGACGCCGCGCTGCCGGCGCTGATCGTCGGCGCAGCGCCGTTCTACGCGCGCCTGGTGGAGATCGGCCTGCGTGAAGTGGATAAAGGGGTGATTGAAGCAGCGCGCTCCATGGGGGCGAAAACCCGCACCATCATCTTCCGCGTGCTGTTGCCGGAATCATCGCCGGCGTTGGTTTCCGGTATTACCGTTACGCTGATTGCGCTGGTGAGTTACACCGCAATGGCTGGTGTGATCGGCGCGGGCGGGCTGGGCAACCTGGCGTATCTGGAAGGCTTTCAACGCAACCATAGTGATGTAACGCTGGTGGCGACACTGATGATTTTATTTATCGTGTTCGTCATCCAGTTTATTGGCGACACAGTAACCACACTGCTCGATAAACGTTAATAATAGGAATAATGACGATGAAAAAACAACTCATGATGTTAGCCTTCGCTTCGCTGACGGCGTTGGCGTCTTTCACCGCCGCAGCGCAAACCAAACTGGTGGTCGGCGCTTCCAACGTGCCGCACGCCGAAATCCTTGAACAGGCAAAACCGATCCTCGCCAAAGAAGGTATCGATCTGGAAATCAAACGCTTCCAGGACTACATCCTGCCGAACACCGCACTGGCCAGCCACGATATCGACGCCAACTACTTCCAGCACGTGCCGTATCTGAACTCGGTGCTGAAAGACCACGCCGACGACAAGAGCTATGACTTCGTCAGCGCCGGCGCTATTCACATCGAACCTATCGGTATCTACTCGAAAAAGTACAAGAGCCTGAAAGATCTGCCGGAAAACGGCAAAATCATCATGCGCGATGCGGTGGCTGAAGAAGGCCGTATTCTGTCCATCTTTGAACGTGAAGGAGTGATCAAGCTGAAACCGGGCGTGAGCAAGGTGGATGCGCGGATTTCCGACGTGGTGGAAAACCCGAAACATCTGAAGTTCCTGGCTAACGTGGAAGGCGCACTGCTGCCGCAGATGTACAACAACGATGAAGGCGATGCGGTGGTGATTAACGCCAACTACGCGATCGACGCCGGCCTGAACCCCATCAAAGACCCTATCGCGGTTGAAAGCGGCGTAGATAACCCTTACGCCAACATCATTACCGTGCACAAGGCCGACGTTAACAAGCCGGAGATCGTCGCGTTGGTGAAAGTGCTGCACTCCAAGCCGATTCAGGACTTTATCCGCGAAAAATATCAGGGCGCGGTTATCCCGGTTGACCAATAAGCCACCGCGTTTCGCCCTATCGCGTTAATCCCCTCGCCGCTGCGGCGAGGGTTTTTTTATGTTTTACGCAACGCTTCCGCCTGGCACAGCTGCGGCCACACGGCCATCAGAGCCGCCAACAGCTGCAGCAGATCTCCGCGGCTTGCGCCTTCACGCGCCTGAACCGACATCCCTTCAATGGTGCAGATGATGAACTTCGCCAGCAGCATGGTATCGGTGTGCGGCGCCACTTCGCCCTGCTGCACTTTGCGATCAAAACACGCCTTCAGACTGGCCTCTTGCTCCTGGTGTTTTTTCTGCAGCATCACCGCAATGGCGCCCGCTGAAGACGATAACGCCGAAGAAGTACACACCATAAAACACCCCGACGGCGTATCAGGATCGGTAAACACCTTCACGTAGGCGTGAATGTAGGCTTCGATGATGGCGGCAACCGGCTCATCCCGTTCCAGTATCCGGTTGGTACAGGCGGTGTACTTTTCCAGATAGCACTCTACGGCCGCAAGGAACAACCCCTCTTTGTTGCCAAACTCGGCATACAGCGTCGGCGCTTTGGCGCCGGTCACCGCGACCAGATCGGCCAGCGAGGTGGATTCATAGCCGTCGCGCCAGAACAGCCTCAATGCCTGGTCGAGCGCCCGATCGCGATCGAACTGTTTCGGTCTGCCGCGTGTTTTTTTCTCACACATCTTTTTTTCGTTAGTCGTCATGGCATTTCCCCTGGTTCATTAATAGCGCACTATTAACTTAACAGTCATTATAAAAAAATATTGCATCGCCGTCGAGAAGAGACTAGCATTTAGTTATCGATCGTTAATTAATTTAGCGAACACGAAAACCAACACTGAAAAAACGACACAAACAGGAAATAACATTATGAAAAACATTAAAATGGCACTTGCAGCTATCGCACTGACCACGGTTTCTTTTGGTTCATTCGCCGCTCAACTGGTTACCGAACAACCGGCAAATGCGCAAAAAATCGGCGTGGTTACCGCCACCGGCGCCACCGATCTGACCAGCCTGGAAAACCAGCTTTCCGCCCAGGCGGATAAAGCCGGTGCCAAAGCCTTCCAGGTTATCGACACCACCGGTAACAACAAACTGCATGGCACGGCGATCATCTACAACTAATGCCGCACGCCTGTAGATAAACAGCAAGCATTAGCGCCCCTGGCCCTCTTTTTACATCGAGGAGCCAGGTGCTTCTTCTCCAAGCCCCCCTGATTTCGTTAGGGATCCCCACAAATAACGCCTGTTTCGTAATTTTTCTGCCAGCTATCAAAGGCGCGGTTAAGGTTTGTTTCCGTGATGAAATCAGGCTCGTGGCGCAACACATTTCGTGCTAATGTCTGAAA